>CP104793.1:1230000-1537500 GCA_025916135.1 Rhodobacteraceae bacterium D3-12
TCGCACTCACATCGGCTTGCCTGCGCCTTAGGCCGCGCCATCAAACAAAAGCTGTGGAGCAAACCTTGGCCGCGTGAAAACAAAGGTGCTGATCGTCTGGCCATTCAAGCCGACGTTGAACGGCGCATTATAATCGGTCCATGTCTCGACAAGGATGATGCGCTCTTCGTCCACCATCACCGGCAGCCGCGCCTCCCAGCCACCAACCGTTGCGTTGTCCAACGCCCCGATTGCGCGCGCGTCTCCGACCACTCAATGAAATGCTCGTTCTGGTCGAGATCAAAACGCACCACCGAAACCCGCATCCGGCGTTCGGTGTCCGAGCGCGTCAGAAAGCCCAGCATTTCCTGCGCCGAGTCCAGATAGTCGTTGGTCACCGGTGTGGTCTCACGCGACAACATATCCGATAGCGTATAGGCCGCCTTGTGGCTGATCGAGGTCTGCCGGTAGGCGTCAAAAAACGTGAACAACGCGCAAAACGCCCAGAGCAGCAGCGGCAACATCACCAGCGCCTCAACCGTCACCGTGCCACGTGTGTCGTCGCGAAACCCGGCGATCCGCCGAGCCAGCGGGCTGGTCTTCATCATATTCATCATCCGCGTGGCTCCTGAACAAAGGCCGAAGAGGCCGTCATTGCAACATTACCCGCCCCGTCCTTGGGCAATTGATACCCAAGCCCCGACGTCGGGATCACCGGCGAAAACACATAACACGCCCGCAACAGCATCATCTGGTTCGACCCGCCATGCACAAATCCCTGCATCGGGTTCGACTCTTCAGAATGGTCAATGCAATCAGCCGTGCTCGACGGAGCATTGTAATTGCGCGGATCAACCAAGATCATCTCAAGCCGCAGGTTATCACTGCACTCCGGCAAAACCCCGGCAAAGGTGCAAATCGCGTCCTTGATGTCGTCATGGCTCGGGTTCGAGCCGGTGCCAAGCCGAATGTCGCGCACCGCCATGTCCAGCCCGCGCTCCAGCATGGAGTGACGGAAATGGATCATGCCCAACTCGACCGAGGACAAGAACAGCGTGATATAGAACGGGAACATGATGGCGAATTCGACCGTCGCTGTGCCCTTTTCACCCCGTATAAACCGGCGCAGGGCCGCGCGGGGGCTTTTGATAAGACCGATCATTGGGTCAACCTCAATTGTGCGATAGAGGCGGCAATCGCCTGAAACGCGCTGGAAATATCCACCCCGTTCACGTCAAAGAAATGGCTCGGCGTGCTGGCACAGGCGCGCATCTGGTTCTGACCGTTTGTCGTTGCTTCAAAGCCGATGGAATAGATCATCACCTCATTCGCCTTGGCCTGGCTGCAAATCGCCTGAAGCCGCGTGTCTTTGGTGCTGGCGGGAACGTATTGAACGATATCATTGTACCATTCGTTGTTCACCATGCTGTTGCCTGCACTGCCATAAAGGCTGACATAGGCGGGCCGGAAATTGGAATCGCGGTTGCGTCTCAATGTGTTGAACGCAAACAACTCAGGATAGGTCAGACGCTGCGCCGAGCCTGTCTCTGACGGACCATCGCCAAAGGCATGATCGTTCCACGACCCGTTATGGGGCCAGAAATACTCGTTCGGGCTGGTGCCGATACGGATCGAATACCGGTCGGCAGCGGGGTTGTAATACACATCCGAGTCGCCCGCGTGCAGATCATCGCGCAACCGCCACTGCGAGGTGTTCTCGCCATCGGTCATCACCACGATCACCTTCAAAATACCCGGCTCGGTATAGGCCACGGGGCGCCCGGCATTCAGAGCCGAAACATCGCCGTTGCCGATCATGTTTGTGATCACCGGGCGCGTGCCCGGATCTACCAATGCGGTCGCCCATTTCATCGCCACATCAATCGAGGTGTTGCCCCCGGCCTGAAACGAATTGATCTTGTTGTGCAACTGCGTCGCGTTGTTGCTCATCACCATGATTTCCGAGAACGGCGCAGTGGCACAGTTGGGCGTCTGCAAGCCGCCTGCTGACGCCGGACCAACCGGCGGCCATGCGCGCTCTGAATTGTTCGAACGGTCAAAATGCGCGGCACGTTCCAGCGGAGCAGTGGGGCTCAACGCGGCACTGTTGAAATCCGCCGCAGCAAAGTTGACGCAATTGGAATAGCTGTGTTCGGTGCTGGCGTTGTAATTTGACAGCAACGCCGCCCCGGCATTCACCTGCGTGTTGTAGGGCACGATCGACACGGTCACATCGCCGGTCTGCGCCAGCCCAAGAACCGTCGTCACAAACTCGCGCGCCGCCGGTTTGAGATTGACCAGCTTGTTGTTCCACCCCATCGAGCCGGACACATCCAGAACCATCACCACCTCGATGCCCTCAATCGCTTCGCGCGCGGCGGCAGCGGCAGGTGCGGTCAGATGGTCGATCCCCAGCATGTGAATGAACTGCGTCGGCACGTTCAACTCGGCACTGGCCAGAACATCCTTGAAGTTCAGCCCGCTGTTCACGGTCGGCGCGGCGGTCAGCGTCGCATCCAGACCGGCTTTGTCGATGTAATCCTGAACCACGTCGACCGGGTCGAGCGGTTGCTGCAAATCGGCCGCCGCCAGAACGGCACGGTCCATCGTGTTCTGAAGCTGGGTGCGCTTCATCTCGAAATGCATCAGATCAACGCCGATCCCGGCCATGATCAGAATGATAAGGAAGAAAAAGATCGTGAAAGCGATCATCACGCCGCTTTCATCATCGCGAAATTCGCCCGCTTGACGGCCCAGCCGCTGACCCAATGCACCGCAGCGTGCATCGGCCAACCTACGGGCAGTCCCTAGCATCGAGTGACTCGTCATCATCTCACCTTTACCTTCGGCCGTCCCTGGCCTTGGGCCCACACCCATTACAAATCCCCGGCGTTTCTTTTCCATCTCAAAAGTGGCGAAAATTGGGCGAAAAACTGTGTAAAATCAGATATTTGTTGCCGCTTTGCCGCCTAATATGGGGCAGTGGGAGTTTATGTTTCCAATTCGGTTACAATTTGCCGAGAATCGCGTGTGGCACATCTGCCTTATTTCGCCAAAACCGCCTTCAATCTGCCTCAAATGGGATGGGCCCAATATCACCCGTCCAAGAGCCGCATTTGCAAAATTGAAACCAGAGTTTGCCATTCTGAGACAAACTGCGACACTTTGTACCGGGAGAGGGGCGAGTCGCGCCCGGACCTGAATTGCGCG
This sequence comes from Rhodobacteraceae bacterium D3-12, assembly GCA_025916135.1. NCBI lineage: Bacteria > Pseudomonadati > Pseudomonadota > Alphaproteobacteria > Rhodobacterales > Roseobacteraceae > Phycobium > Phycobium rhodophyticola. Next base: position 1,233,190 of record CP104793.1, read on the forward strand.
AGGAGGTGCTTACATGGCCAATATCAAGGAACCGAGTTTTCGTGAGAGCGTTGATTTGATGTTCAACCGGGCGGTTGCCATCATGGATCTACCGCCGGGACTCGAACAGAAAATCCGGGTCTGTAACGCCACCTATACCGTGCGGTTTGGTGTGCGTCTGCGGGGACAGTTGGAAACCTTCACCGGCTATCGCTCGGTTCACTCCGAACATATGGAGCCGGTCAAAGGCGGCATTCGCTACTCCATGGCCGTCAATCAGGACGAGGTCGAGGCGCTCGCCGCGCTGATGACCTATAAATGCGCGCTGGTGGAAACGCCCTTCGGTGGGTCCAAGGGCGGGCTTTGCATCGACCCGCGGGCGTGGGACGAACACGAGCTTGAACTGATCACCCGCCGCTTTGCCTATGAACTGGCCAAGCGTGACCTGATCAACCCGTCGCAAAACGTGCCCGCCCCCGATATGGGCACGGGCGAGCGTGAAATGGCGTGGATCGCAGACCAATACGCGCGGATGAACACCACCGACATCAACGCGCGCGCCTGTGTGACCGGCAAACCGCTCAACGCCGGCGGTATCTCTGGCCGGGTCGAGGCGACGGGCAGGGGGTGCAATACGCTCTGCGCGAGTTTTTCCGCCACCCCGAAGACGTCAAGAAAGCCAACCTCACGGGCAAGCTTGATGGCAAACGCGTGATCGTGCAGGGCTTGGGCAATGTGGGGTTCCATGCGGCCAAGTTCCTGCAGGAGGAAGACGGCTGCCGTATCACGGGCATCATCGAACGTGACGGGGCGCTGTTTAACCCCGATGGGCTTGATGTCGGCGCGGTTCATGCCTGGCTGGTCAAACACGGCGGCGTGGCCGACTTCCCCGATGCCACCCATGTCGCGGACGGCAAAGCCGTGCTCGAGGAAGACTGCGACATCCTCATTCCCGCCGCGCTGGAAGGGGTCATCACCCTTGCAAACGCCGACCGGATCAAGGCCCCGCTGATTATCGAAGCCGCCAACGGCCCGATCACTGCGGGTGCCGATGACATCCTGCGCAAGAAAGGCTGCGTCATCATCCCCGACATGTATGCCAATGCCGGCGGTGTGACCGTGTCCTATTTCGAATGGGTCAAGAACCTCAGCCATATCCGCTTTGGCCGGATGCAGCGCCGACAGGAAGAAGCCCGCCACCAGCTTGTCGTCGACGAACTGGAACGGCTCGACCGCTACTTGGGTGAGGCATGGTCGATGACCCCCGACTTTAAGGCGAAATATCTCAAGGGCGCGGATGAGCTTGAACTGGTGCGCTCCGGTCTCGATGACACGATGCGCACGGCCTATCAGTCGATGCGCGAGGTCTGGCACACCCGCGACGATGTCGAGGATCTGCGCATGGCCGCCTACCTCGTCTCAATCGACCGCGTCGCCGCCAGCTATCGCGCCAAGGGGCTGTAAGGGCAAAAACGACCCGCGCCTCTGGTAACGAACCACCTCAGGTGGGTGTGTGTTTCCGGGGGCGCAATCGCGGGCAATGCCGGGTTCGAGGCCATAATCACTGATGCTGCGCGAGGAGCCGAGGTCCGCAAGCGTAGGACAGGCAACACTGGTTTGGTTTTGAAGTGGATAACTAACGCTTCTCCGGTAGCTGGGCCAATAAATCAAGTTAGCGCTCAGTTAGAAGAAAGGCTTTTGACTACTTTCTAGATGGTGATTTATGAATGCTTGATCAGGACGGCTGAAACACGTTTGTGCTATAGGTAATTACACAAAGGTTTAATGATCAGATGTGGACGTTTTGGGGTAGCGGGTTCGCGTGGGGCAAAGGCGGTTTGTCTTTGGATGCTGCTTGGCATGAATTCTTACCGGATATGACCGGCCCTTACCCTGATTTCGAGGTCGATGAGGTTCTGAAGCTGAAGTCCTTAAAACTTTCGATAGACCTTAGTGCTGGTGGCGAAAAGGCGGCTCGTGACGAGCTAAAAGAACAGTATCTATTCTTGGGAAAGAGCTTGGATGAGAGCAACCTGCCTGATTTTCAATCCTTAATTTATGTAAATGAAGATCTTATCAGTCTGCGTGTTTACCTTTCCGACGACGAACTAATCGAACTTATAAATGACTTTAAAGCGTTCGGCGCCCTATCTGGCCCTAAACACTTTTGGGGGCATCTGCGTTCGGATGTCATTGCGGGATCTCTGTCGATCGGTGTTCAGCCTGAGGAGAAGCGCAGCTTCCTCGAAGGCGATATTCCGGGGGTAATACCAAGAAGTGCGCCAAGGATAAGCTTCGTTTCGGGAACGGACCTTCCCGTAGCGTCAGATGAAGGCTCAACTCTCACGGCGATGCGTCATCATTTCTGAGTGCTTTGAGCCCCCTTTGTCCCGCAAAGCGGGCACAATCCCAAGCCACACTCGCCCGGCCAACCACCCCTCGGCACCGGACCCGGGCGCAGCAGATGGGCACATCCGGTCGCCCACGAACAATTCCGCGTCGGGATCACGGGTTTCTGACGCTCCCCCCATTGCTACTCTGGTCTGACTTTGCTTGACTGCGAGCGAGACAATTCTTGGGGGCATCCATGCGCTTCTCCGCGCTGAAAATTCTGACCGAAGGGCTGACCGGCAACAAAGGCTGGACACCACATTGGCGCAACCCCGAACCAAAAGCCGAATATGACGCGATCATCATCGGCGGCGGCGGGCATGGGCTGTCGACGGCCTATTATCTGGCCAAGAACCACGGCTTTACCAATGTCGCGGTGCTGGAAAAGGGCTACCTCGGCGGCGGCAATGTCGGGCGCAACACCACCATCGTGCGCGCCAATTATTACCTGCCCGGCAATTCCGAATTTTACTCCCACTCCCTCAAACTCTGGGAGGGGATGGAAGAAGACCTCAACTATAACGCCATGCATTCACAGCGTGGCATGATCAACCTGTTCCACTCCGATGGTCAGCGCGACGCCTATGTGCGGCGCGGCAATGCGATGGTCAACCAAGGCGACGATGCCGAATTGCTCTCGCGCGAAGAGGTGCGCAAAATCCTGCCCTACCTCAATTACGAACAAGAACGCTTCCCGATCTACGGCGGCTTGTATCATCGGCGCGGCGGCACCGCGCGCCATGATGCGGTGGCTTGGGGCTATGCCCGCGGCGCCGATAAACGCGGCGTTGATCTGATCCAGAACTGCGAAGTCACCGGCATCGACATCGAAAACGGTCAGGTGACGGGCGTGCAAACCACGCGCGGAGCGATCAAGGCCAAACGTGTCGGTATGGTCACCGCCGGACGCTCGGGACAGGTGGCGGCTATGGCGGGCATGCGCTTGCCGATCGAAAGCCATGTGCTGCAAGCATTCGTCAGCGAAGGGCTGAAACCTTGCGTTGATCACGTGGTGACCTTTGGCATGGGGCACTTTTATATCTCGCAATCCGACAAGGGCGGGCTGGTGTTTGGCGGCGACCTCGATTTTTACGCCTCCTACGCGCAACGCGGCAACCTGCCCACGGCGGAACATGTGGTCGAAGCGGGCGTGACCCTGATGCCGATGATCGCCAAGGCCAAGATGCTGCGCTCTTGGGGGGGATCATGGATATGTCGCCCGATGGCTCGCCGATCATTGACCATACCCATGTCGAGGGTTTGTTTCTCAATTGCGGCTGGTGTTACGGCGGGTTCAAGGCGGTGCCGGCCTCTGGCTGGTGCATGGCGCATCTGATGGCCACCAACCGGCCGCACCCCTATGCCGAACGCTTCCGCCTTGACCGGTTTGAAACCGGGCGCGGGTTGCTGGACGAAGAAGGCACCGGCAGCCAACATAATTTACATTAGGAGACGTTTTATATGGTCCGCTTTTCGATGTTTCGCCGCGCGTTGATGGTTGTCTGCGCTCTTGCCCTTGTGGCGTCAACCACGCCCGACAAGGCGCAGGCAGGGCCCAAAGCCTCCTCGGCGCAATTGCAACGCACCATCAATATCGTCGTTTCCCGCGCCAAACGCGGCGAAGGCCGCCCGATCTCTCGTGGCGTCACCCTGCGCAAAGTGCGCCAGCATGGCGATATCGTGATGTTCGATATGACGCTGACAGACCCGGTTCTGATCGCCGCTGGCCGCAAAAACCCGGCCCTGTTGCAACGTGAGTTCATCACCAAAATGGGCGCGAACTTCTGTCGCAAAGGCAAAGGCACGCGGCGCTTTATCGATGCTGGTGGCGAAATTCAGATCATCCTGGCCGATGCGCGCCGCAAAATGCTCGCCGGGGGACGCCTCACCAAATGCTGACAACATCCCGCCCCCTCGCACCGAAGCCGTTTTCTTTGAAAGAAAACGGATCGGAAAATGTCACATTTTCCGACAGTCGAATTCTTCCAAAGAATTCGAACCGGAATTTTCCAAAAATTCCGCTACCCGCCCAATTGCAACGAGGCTCTCATGCGCATTGACTGCCCCCTTTGTGGCGCCCGTGACCGCCGCGAATTCACCTACAAGGGCGCCGCCCTCGCGCTTGACCGCCCCGCACCCGACGCGCCGCTCGAGGCATGGAACGACTACCTGCACATCCGCGACAATCCCGCCGGTGAAACCCGCGAACTCTGGTATCACGAGAGCGGCTGCGCGGCGTGGCTGGTTGTCACCCGCAATGTCTCAACCCATGAAATCACCGCCGTTGAGCTCGCCCGCTCAGTTAAGGAGGTCGCGTCATGAGGCTCCCCTCCGGCGGCCAGATCGACCGCAGCAAGTCCCTCCGCTTCACCTATGATGGCCACAGCTATCATGGCTTTCAGGGCGACACGCTTGCCTCTGCCCTGATTGCCAACGACATCCGCGTCGTCGCGCGCAGCTTCAAATACCACCGCCCGCGCGGCATCATGACCGCTGGCTCCGAAGAGCCCAACGCGCTGGTCACCCTCGGACGCGGCGCCGGGCAGGAGCCAAACCTGCGCGCCACCACGCTCGAGCTATATGACGGCCTCTCGGCACGTTCGCAAAACTGCTGGCCCTCGGTCAATTTCGACGTGATGGCGCTCAATGACCTCGCCGCGCCCTTCTTTGGCGCGGGCTTTTATTACAAGACGTTCATGTGGCCGCGCTCCTTTTGGGAAAAGCTCTATGAACCCGCCATCCGCCGCGCCGCCGGACTTGGGGCGCTCTCTCGCGATCCGGGGGCTGATACCTATGATCGTGGCTTTATCCATTGCGATCTCTTGGTGATCGGCGCGGGGCCAACCGGCCTCATGGCCGCGCTAGAGGCTGCGCGCGCCGGGGCCGATGTGCTGCTGGCTGACGAAGACGCGGTTCTGGGCGGTCGCCTCAATTCCGACGTTACCGAAATTGATGGCCAGCCCGCCGCCGCATGGGCCGCTGGTGTCGCAGAGGAACTGGCCAGCCTGCCCAACGTCCGCCTGATGCCACGCTGCACGATCACTGGCGCTTATGATCACGGCACTTTTTCAGCGATCGAGCGCAGCGCCATGCATCTCGCCGCACCCGGCAAAGCCCCGCGCGAAACCTTCTGGCGCATCGCCGCCACCCGCGCGATCCTTGCCAGCGGCGCGCTTGAACGCCCGGTTGCGTTTCAAAATAACGACCGCCCCGGCATCATGATGGCCTCGGCCTTGCGCAGCTATGTCAACCGCTACGGCGTCAGCCCCGGTCGCGCCGTCACCGTCTTTGGCAACAACGACAGCGCCCATGACACCGCCCAAAGCCTTATCGCCGCCGGGGTCCATGTCGCCGCCCTGATCGACAGTCGCCCCAATGCCAGCACCACTCTGGATGTGCCGTTCTATCGCGGCCATGTCTGCGCCACCGAAGGGCGCAAAGGCGTCGAAGCGATCTCGATCGCCACTCTTACGGGCATCGAAAAGGTGCAAACCGATTGCCTTGGCGTGTCGGGCGGCTGGAACCCCTCGCTGCACCTGACCTGCCATATGAACGGGCGGCCCGAATGGAACGACGCGATTGCGGCCTTCGTGCCCGTGCCCGATATGGTCCCCGGCCTGACCGCAGCAGGTGCCGCCAACGGCGCATTCTCAACCGCCGCCGCGCTGGCCGAGGGGCAGGGTGCAGCACGCGCCGCGCTCGCGGCTCTTGGCCTCAAACCCGCCAATACCCCCTTGCCGCGGGCCGAGGATGGCACATATGACATCGCCCCGCTCTGGTCTGTGCCCGGCAAGGGGCGCGCGTGGCTCGACTTCCAGAACGATGTGACGGTCAAGGACGTGAAGCTCGCAGCACAGGAAAACTTCGCCTCTGTCGAGCATATGAAACGCTACACAACCCAAGGGATGGCGCCCGATCAGGGCAAGAACTCCAACGTGAATGCGCTGGCGATCTTGGCCGATGCCACGGGCCGCTCGATCCCCGGCACCGGCACCACGACCTATCGCCCGCCGTTTGTGCCCACCACCATGGGCGCGATGGCCGCCGGTGCCTCGGGCAAAGGCTTCGCCCCCGAACGCTTCACCACGTCGCATGCGGCCAGCGTTGCCAGCGGCACGCCGATGATCGAAGCGGGCCTGTGGTATCGCCCGTCCTATTTCCCCGCCCCCGGCGAAACCACATGGCGGCAATCTTGTGACCGCGAGGTTGGCTACGTCCGCAACAGCGTCGGCATCTGCGATGTCTCGACCTTGGGCAAAATCGACATTCAAGGGCCGGATGCGGCGGCACTTCTCGACCTTGCCTATACCGGCACCTTCTCGACCCTCAAACCGGGGCGCACGCGCTATGGGTTGATGCTGCGCGAGGATGGCTTTGTGATGGATGACGGCACCACCGCACGGCTTGGCGAACACCACTACCTGATGACGACCACAACCGCCGCCGCGGGCGAGGTGATGCGCCATCTGGAGTTCATTCGCCAAGGGCTGTGCCCCGATCTTGATGTGCAGATCATGTCGGTCACCGAACAATGGGCGCAATTCGCCGTCGCCGGGCCGCAATCGCGCGCGCTTATCAACCAACTGCTGGATAAGCCCGTCGATAACGACAGCTTCCCCTTCATGGGCTGCGGCGCGGTAACTCTGCGCGGGAGCAAAGGGAGCGAAGGGATCGCCGCGCGGCTCTTTCGGATCTCCTTTTCCGGTGAACACGCCTATGAAATCGCCGTGCCGGCCCGCTATGGCGAAAGCCTGTTCCGGTCTCTCAGATCCCGTGCCGAGGCGCTGGGTGGCGGCGCCTACGGGATGGAGGCGCTCAATGTGCTGCGCATCGAAAAAGGCTTCCTCACCCATGCCGAAATCAATGGCACCGTCACCGCCTATGACGCCGGCTTGCAAGCGATGGTCAGCCAAAAGAAAGACTGCATCGGCAAAACCGCCTCCGAACGCCCCGGCCTGTGCGAGCCGACCCGCGAGCGTCTTGTCGGGCTGAAACCGGTTGGCGCGGTCAAACAACTTACCGCTGGCGCGCATCTCTTTAATGCCACGGACGAGGCCATTCGCGAGAATGATCAAGGCTATGTGACCTCGGTCGCCTATTCGCCGACGCTGGGTCACTACATCGGGCTGGCCTTCCTTAAAAACGGCCCCGAAAGGATTGGCGAGAATATCCGCCTCGTCGATCACCTGCGCGGGATTGAAACAACCTGCGAGGTCTGTGACCCGGTTTTCTTTGACAAGGACGGAGGGCGCGCACGTGGGTGAGCTGACAGCGAAAACACCTCTCGACGGCATGGAACCGCGCACCATAGGGGGCGTGACACTGGCCGAAGTGACCCATCAGGCGATCACCTCTCTCGCGCCTTTCGCAGGGCAGGAGGGGGGCGTGTCCGACGCGCTTAAATCGCAAATCGGCGCGGCATTTCCAAAACCCGGTCGCACCACGGGCAAGGCTGGCAACCGCGTGGTCTGGTCCGGCATGGGGCAGGCATTGGTGCTGGGCCCGTCGCTTGCGGCGATTTCGGGCGCGGCGATGACGGATCAATCGGACGCGTGGACGTGTGTTGCGCTCTCGGGCGAAGGCGTGCGCGACGTGTTGGCACGGCTCACCCCGCTCGACGTGAGGGATGGTGCGTTCAAAACCGGCCACGCAGCCCGCACCGAGATCGCGCATATGAGCGGCCTTATCCTGCGCGTCGGCGCGTCACGGTTCGAGGTGATGGTGTTCCGCTCAATGGCGAAAACTCTGTTGCATGATGTTGAACGCGCAATGGGCTTCGTCGCCGCGCGAACCGATTTCTGACACAGAAATCGGCCAAAATTCCGACGCGGAATTTTCCACCGCCCGTTGCTACCGTCGCCACCAAAAATCCGCGACGGATTTTTGGTCGTTTTCTGCGACAGAAAACGACACCACCGTTCGCGTCGTTAACTTAATTTTCGGTTAAGATTTTCTGCGTTGCGGCGGTGCACGGATGTCAGCCGACTGTCAGCCGGACATCACCCCCTCCGCGTTGCTGCATCGCGGCGCGGTTAACCCGCTCACGAAGATTCAAGGTGAAACCCCGTGCAAGGCAGGCTAAACAAGCGCAAACTCTGACCTGCTATCAACGACCGACCGGAGACCGACAATGCGCCCTCTCATCGCCGCCGCCCTGATCCTCGCTATCGCCACACCCGCGCTGGCCGAAACCAAAAGACAACGCGAAAAACGGTGCACAGCCCAAAGCGAACTTGTCGCTCAAGCCGTTGAAATGCGTAGCAAAAGAAAGTCCGAAGCCAAGACCAAAGCCGCCCTGCTTGAAACCGCAGACGAGTCGCTCGCCCCCTCGGTCCCGATCCTTGTCGGCTATGTCTACACGCTCAATCGCAAAGACCTCAAAGCCGACATTCCCAAAGCATTCCGCGAACAATGCTCGGCCTTCAAACCGTGAACGCTTCTCTAGCTGACCTTGTAGAACCGCGCGCCCGACCCCATACTACCCAACATGTCGCTGCCCCCGGATTCCTTGACGAACTGCGCACCCGCACCTCGCTTGTCGATGTGGTCGGACGCAAGGTCATGTGGGACACGCGCAAGTCCAATCAGGGCAAGGGTGACATGTGGGCGCCATGCCCCTTTCACCACGAAAAAACCGCGTCTTTTCATGTGGATGACCGCAAGGGCTATTACTATTGCTTTGGCTGCCACGCCAAGGGGGACGCCATCTCTTTCGTGCGCGAAACCGAGAATGTCAGCTTCATGGAGGCCATCGAAATCCTCGCCGGAGAGGCCGGATTGCCGATGCCCGCCCGCGACCCCAAAGCACAGGAAAAAGCCGACCGCCGGACCGAGCTGGTCGACGTAATGGAGCAAGCCGTCCATTACTTTCGCCTGCAACTCAAAACCGCCGCCGCGGCCCCCGCACGCGACTATATCGACGGGCGCGGTCTCAAGCCTGAAACGCTTGAGAAATTCGAGATCGGCTTCGCCCCGGACGGCTGGCAAAACCTCTGGGATCACTTGAAAAACAAAGGGGTTGAGGATCAGATGATCCTCGACTGCGGCCTTGCCAAACCCTCCACCCGCGAGGGGTCGCGCCCCTATGACACCTTCCGCAACCGCATCATGTTTCCGATCCGTGATCCGCGCGGGCGCTGCATTGCATTCGGTGGCCGGGCGATGGACCCGAACGACAATGCCAAGTATTTGAATTCGCCCGAAACTCTGCTCTTTGACAAATCCCGCACGCTTTATAACCACGCCCCCGCCCGCGAGGCCGCAGGCATGGGCCAGCCGCTCATCGTCGCCGAAGGCTACATGGACGTGATCGCCCTGTCCGAGGCCGGTTTTGGCGCCACTGTCGCCCCCCTCGGCACCGCTGTGACCGAACATCAAATCGCCCACCTCTGGCGCATCACAGACGAGCCGATCATCGCCCTTGACGGCGACACCGCCGGCCTGCGCGCCGCTATGCGGGTGATCGACATCGCGCTACCCTTGTTAGAGGCCGGCAAATCCCTGCGCTTCGCTCTTATGCCCGAAGGCAAAGACCCCGACGATGTGATCCGCGCCGAAGGGGCAGGGGCCATTCAAACCCTGCTCGACACCGCCCAACCGATGGTCACGCTGCTCTGGCAGCGCGAGACCGAAGGCCGTGTCTATGACAGCCCCGAGCGTAAGGCCGCGTTGGATAAAGCCTTGCGCGAAAAGATAAAACTGATCCAGGACCCCTCGGTGCGCCAGCATTACGGCCAAGCCATCAAGGATCTACGCTGGCAGCTTTTCAATCCGCGCCGCCCCTCCACATGGAAGCCGTGGAAGCCCGGTCAGAAACCCGGCCAGACGCCGCAAGTCGAAACCTCCACGCGCCATTCTGCCCTCGCCGGACAGAGCGTGCGGTCGCTGCTGTCTGCCGCTGATGAAGATCAACTCGACCACCTGCGCATCTCGGTCATCCTCGCCGTGCTCATGGCGCATCCCGGCCTTTTGCATATGTTTGAGTCCGATCTCTACGCCCTCGACACGCCCGATGCGACGCTCGCCCGCATCCGCGACGTGCTAATTCAGGCCGCCGCCGAACGCAGCGAAGAGGAGTTGGCAAGTTTTTCCCCCGATATTGACCCGTCAGATATTGAAAAACTGCTTTCGCAACCGCATCTCAGGGTGGTCTCGGCGCTGAACAAGCCCGACGATACCGAAATCGCCACGCAAACGCTGCGCGAAGAAATCGCCAAACTCAAAGCCCGCCGCGCCCGCCGCGCCGAAGTCATGGAGGCCGAAAGCGATATCGGACAGGTCGCGGATGAGACGCTGACATGGCGTCTGGGGCAGGCCGCCGAAGCCCGCAATGCGGCGGAACACGGCGGTCAGGACGACAAGACGCAATACGACACCGGTGCCAACGGCGCGCGAATCAATCGCGAAGAACGTGACGCCTTTGAACAGCTTCTGAGCAAGATCGGCCATCCCAAACCGCCGGGTTAGGCTGATATTAACGCCGCAGAGGCAAAGAAATCAGGGTTAACGGGTGGCCGAATCACTTTCACACCCCCATGATTCGTTATATTGCGAATCACCCGCCGTGTGCAGCTGGCGAATCAGCTGCCCGGAACAGGACTGAGCAGGAGCATTCTATGGCCGCCAAGGACACCGAAGATCGCAAGCCCGACGACGCCGAGCAGGAAACATCCCTCGACATGAGCCAGGCAGCGGTCAAAAAGATGATCGCCGAGGCCCGCGAGAAGGGCTACATCACTTACGATCAGCTAAACCAGGTGCTCCCCCCTGAGCAGGTCTCCTCGGAACAAATCGAAGACGTGATGTCGATGCTCTCCGAAATGGGCATCAACATCATCGAAGATGAAGAGGCCGAGGAAGAAGAGCAGAAAAACACCGAGCTTGTTACCGCTGGCCAAAAGGGCGAGCTGACGCTTGGCTCCGGCACCGCCGAGAAGCTTGACCGCACCGATGATCCGGTGCGCATGTATCTGCGCGAAATGGGCTCTGTCGAATTGCTCTCCCGCGAGGGCGAAATCGCCATCGCCAAGCGGATCGAAGCCGGCAGAAATACAATGATCGCAGGGCTTTGCGAAAGCCCGCTGACCTTTCAGGCGATCACCATCTGGCGTGACGAATTGCTCTCCGAAGACATTCTTCTGCGCGATGTGATCGACCTTGAAACCACCTTTTCGGGTCAACTTGATGACGACGAAGAAGACGACAACACTCCCGTGGTTGAAGCCGCGAACGTCACCTCCGCCCCCAAGAAGGAAGACGATCAGCCCGAGCTTGACGCCGACGGCAACCCGATCGCCAAGGAAGACGACGACGATGACGAGGACGAACAGGCCAACATGTCGCTCGCCGCGATGGAAACGGCCCTCAAGCCCCGCGTGCTCGAAACGCTCGACCGCATTGCCGACGACTACACCATGCTCGCCGAGATGCAGGACAGCCGGATTTCCGCGACCCTGAATGAAGACGACAGCTTTTCCGACAAGGAAGAGAAAACCTATCAAAAACTGCGCGCCGAGATCGTTGAACTGGTCAACGGGTTGCACCTGCACAACAACCGGATCGAAGCCCTGATTGATCAGCTCTACGGCATCAACCGCCGCATCATGCAGATCGACAGCGCCTTCGTAAAACTCGCCGATCAGGCGCGGATCAACCGCCGCGAATTCATCGACGCCTATCGCGGCCGTGAACTTGACCCCAATTGGCTCGAAGAAATGGGCCAAAAGGCCGGTCGCGGCTGGCAGATGTTCTTTGAACGCTCCGCTGACAAAGTCGAAGAACTGCGCGCCGACATGGCGCAGGTCGGGCAATATGTCGGCCTTGATATCCCTGAATTCCGCCGCATCGTAAATCAGGTTCAGAAGGGCGAAAAAGAAGCCCGTCAGGCCAAGAAAGAGATGGTCGAAGCGAACCTCCGCCTCGTCATTTCGATTGCCAAGAAATACACCAACCGCGGGTTGCAATTCCTTGATCTTATTCAAGAAGGCAACATCGGCCTGATGAAGGCCGTGGATAAATTCGAATACCGTCGCGGCTATAAATTCTCGACCTATGCGACATGGTGGATCCGTCAGGCGATTACCCGCTCGATCGCCGATCAGGCCCGCACCATCCGTATCCCGGTCCACATGATCGAAACGATCAACAAGCTGGTCCGCACGGGCCGCCAGATGCTCCACGAAATCGGCCGCGAACCAACGCCCGAGGAACTGGCCGAGAAGCTGCAAATGCCGCTCGAAAAGGTCCGCAAGGTGATGAAAATCGCCAAGGAGCCGATCTCGCTGGAAACCCCCATCGGCGACGAGGAAGATTCACAGCTTGGCGATTTCATCGAGGACAAGAACGCCGTCTTGCCGCTGGATTCCGCCATTCAGGAAAACCTCAAGGAGACCACCACCCGCGTGCTCGCCTCGCTCACCCCGCGTGAGGAACGCGTGCTGCGCATGCGCTTCGGCATCGGCATGAACACCGACCACACCCTCGAAGAGGTCGGCCAGCAGTTCTCCGTGACCCGCGAACGTATCCGTCAGATCGAAGCCAAGGCGCTGCGCAAGTTGAAGCACCCGTCGCGGAGCCGGAAGTTGCGGAGTTTCCTGGATCAGTAGGGTGGGTAACCTGGTAACTTTTGACTGGAATTGCATACTTTCTATTGAAAATGGCGACGCTAATTTCGATTCAATCCAGTTATTGATTGACGCTCATCATTCTGGGGGGATTGAAGTCGGTCTACTTGCAACCTCGGCTTCCGAGAACATGCGCGGTACGAAGGGATTTCCGGGTAGCTATCTCATATTTGAAAAGCGACTTGCCCGTTTGGGCTTGTCTGATTTTCCGATTATACCCGCGCCTGGTGTCATTGGCTTAACGTTCATCGGGCATAGTTATTGGTGCGACGAAGAGACATACGAAAACCTTTCAAATAGCCTTTGGGATGTCATAGCGCCAAGACAAAAGAACTTCGTAGAGGAGTGGGTAGTTGTAAAAGACCGCGCACCCACTGATGACGAGTTTCAAAGTAGTGAGTTTGCTAAGTATAGAAATGCTTGGTGTGATGTTCATTCTGCCTATTGTCATGTGGCTGAGGAGCGAGATTATTTCATTACCTCAAACACAAAAGATTTTCCTCCCGACGGTGCGGCGCTTTCTCAACTTGGTCTTCTTGCTCTTACACCTGAAATGGCGGTTGCTCGGTTACTTTAACAAGACTTAGCTTCGGAAAATTGACCTCCGCCAATCGTGATTTGCCTCTCTCAGCCCACCGGCGGCATACTGCCGCCAAAGGAGAAGGAGCCACCCCATGCACCCCACGCGCCCAATTCTGACAGCGATCTTCGCCGCAACGCTTGCCGCCCCGGCCAGCGCCTATACGGCGAGCAACGGTCTCACCGTCGTGCCCGCGCCCGGTGGGTTCGAGGTGGTCTCGGGCGTCGGTTCTGGCCCGCGTCAATTCTGGTGCGCCGCCGGTGACTATGCCCGCCGGGTCGAGCGTAGCGGCACCAACCGCCGCATCTTCATCGCCGGCCCCCTCGGCCCCAGCAAAACCGCGCCGGGCCGCACCAGCGTGATCTTCACCACTGCGCCCAGTGCCGCCTTGGCAAACGGTCCGCGCCTCGGTGACAATGGCAACTATTCGGTCCTTCTCAAAGCCGCCGGGTTCAGCCTGACCACTGGTCACGCCGAAGGGTTCTGCGCTGACAATTGGGAAGACCTGAGCGAACGTCGCCCCTCCAATTGGTAAGGCTTGAAGCCTGCCGCGCACTGGCCCATTCTGCCTCCTATGCAGAGCGAATTTACCATCCCCACACGCGGGCAGGGGCTTTATGAATTTACCCCCCACGTCACCGACTGGCTAACAGGGCAGGGCGACGGGCTGCTGACGCTTTTTGTGCGTCACACCTCCTGCTCCCTGCTGATACAGGAAAACGCCGACCCTGAGGTGCAAACCGACCTGCGCGCCTTTTTCCACCGTCTTGTGCCGCCTACGTCCGACGCTTCGATGGCTTATCTCACCCACACTTACGAAGGCCCCGACGACATGCCCGCCCATATCAAGGCGGCCATGATGCCGGTCTCGCTGTCTATCCCGGTGCAAAACGGGCGGGCTGTTCTGGGCACATGGCAGGGGATCTACCTTTTCGAACACCGCAACGCGCCGCATCATCGCCACGTCGCAGCGCATTTTTCAAAGGATTGATATGAAACAGATTTTCCTTGGTCGCGCCACCGTTCTTGCCGCCATTCTCGCCACGTCTGCCGCAACCTCTGCCCAGTCCCAATGTGCCTCCGAGGCGCAGACATTCCTGTCCTGCACTCTCGAGAAATCGGGCAAAACCCTCTCCGTCTGTGTCATGGGCAATACCGCAACCTATCGCTTCGGCCCCAAGGGCGCGCCAGAGCTCACCCTGTCCACCCCGCTAGATCGCCTCGACTATCGCCCGTGGAATGGCGTCGGCAGCTCCATTTGGGAGGAGGTCCGCTTTGCCAATAACGATGTGACCTACGCCGTCTACGGCTCGATCCTGCGTATGGCCGCGGACGATGGGGATGGTCCCAATCTGTCCGCTGGTGTCGAGGTGCTGCGCGGAGAGACCAGCCTTGCCAACCTGTCATGCGATCAGAAATCGGTTGTTTTCCCATGGAACGAGACGATCTCTGACGCCAAACGCGCCGCCGGGCTGACGTGGGATCGGCCGAGCCAAAGCTGGCGTGCAGGCGGCGAATGACCCGCCCCGCCGCGCAATGACAACAGTTTTGCAACATTCCCCCTGTCCTTCATCTTGGGGGTCTCTTTGCCCTCTACCCAAACCCTAGAGGCTGCCCTATAGTGCGTGTGGATAACTGGGGCGCAAGACCCCAGTGTTGAGGCAGAGAACAAGAATAGGGGATAGGCCATGCGCTGCCCGTTTTGCGGAAATGTAGATACACAAGTGAAAGATTCCCGGCCCGCCGAGGATCATGTTTCCATTCGTAGGCGGCGGTTTTGCCCGGCCTGCGGCGGGCGTTTTACCACCTATGAGCGTGTGCAACTGCGCGACCTCATCGTGATCAAGAGCAACGGCAAACGTGAAGATTTCGATCGTGACAAGCTGGAACGCTCGATCCGCATTTCGATGCAGAAACGGCCGATCGACCCAGAGCGCATCGACCAGATGATCTCGGGGATAGTGCGCCGTCTTGAAAGCATGGGTGAAACCGACATTCATTCCAAAGCGATCGGTGAGATCGTGATGGAATCTCTGGCGCGGATCGACACCGTCGCTTACGTGCGGTTTGCCAGCGTTTACAAGAATTTCCAGGCGGCTGATGATTTCGACAAATTCGTCAGCGAGCTGCGCCCAGACGTCCAACCGGAAGAGTGAGCCAGACCGCGTGAGCGACGCCGATAAACGCTTCCTCGCCCTTGCGTTATCGCTGGGGCGGCGTGGGATGGGCCGCACATGGCCCAACCCCTCGGTTGGCTGTGTTATCGTCAAGGATGGCCGCATTGTCGGGCGCGGTGTCACCGCGCCGGGCGGGCGCCCTCATGCCGAACCTAGGGCGTTGGATCAGGCGGGCGCGGCGGCACGTGGCGCAACGGCCTATGTCTCGCTTGAACCCTGCGCCCACCAAGGGCACACGCCGCCCTGCGCCCAGACGTTGATCGATGCCGGCATTGCGCGTCTTGTCGCCCCGCTCAAGGACAACGACCCGCGCGTCTCCGGGCAGGGCTTCGCCATGCTGCGCGATGCCGGGGTCACGGTGTCCACCGGTTTGCTGGCCGAAGAAGCGGCGCGCGATCACGCCGGGTTCTTCCTGCGCAGCGCTCATAACCGCCCCTTCGTGACCCTCAAACTCGCGACCAGCTTTGATGGCCGTATCGCAACGGCCACGGGGCAAAGCCAATGGATCACCGGGCCTGAAGCCCGTCGCGCTGTCCATGCGATGCGCGCGCGCCATGATGCGGTGATGGTCGGCGGCGGCACGGCACGCGCCGACGATCCTTCGCTGACCGTGCGTGAATTGGGCATGGCGCAACAGCCCGTGCGCATCGTCGCATCGCGCCGCCTTGATTTGCCATTGATGAGCCGCCTTGCCCGCACCGCCCGCGACATACCGCTGTGGCTGGTGCATGGTCCTGACGCCGATCCGGCGCTGCACAAAGCATGGGAGGGGGTCGGCGCGCGGCTGCTTCCGGCGCGGCTTGCGGGGGGGCAACTTGACCTCACGTCGGTGCTTGGCGCTCTGGCCGATGCCGGTCTGACCCGCGTGTTCTGCGAAGGCGGCGGCGGCATGGCTGCCTCGCTTCTCGCTGCCGATCTGGTGGATGAGCTTGTCGGCTTCACCGCCGGTCTCGCTATTGGTGCCGAAGGTCTGCCCGCCATCGGCGCGCTTGGCCTTGCCGACCTGACCGAAGCACCGCGCTTCAAGCTGTTGGAAACACAGGCCATCGGCCCCGACGTGCTCCACCGCTGGACCCGCGCAAAGACCGAGGGATAAACACCCTAACGCCCGCGTTTTACCCCGCCGTCACACCTGTCGCTAATCCTGCGGTTACCGCCGCCACATCGGCGCAAATCCGGCAAACACCCCCTGTAGCTTTGAGACCAGCCGATTGAGCGCCCCCGGATGCGGGATCTCCCCACTGGCAAGCCGCTCGACAGCCACTTCCACGGGGCAGGGCTGCCCGCTCACCGGGTCAAAATAGCGTGGATAATCAATCAACGCCGCATGCACCAACCCGTGTAATGAAACCTGCCCACGCCGCCGCGCCGGAACATCTCCCAGATCACGTGTCAGCCCCCAACCGGCATAGAACGGCGCGCCGGTACAGGTCACTTTCACGCCCCGCAACAGCGCCTCAAACCCAAGCAGCGAGGTCATCGTCCACACCTCCTCCACCTGATCCAGTAGGGCAACAGGGTCCGCCGCGCTCACCACCATATCCGCCAGATCACCGGCGTCGATCTTGCCGTCGCGCAATCCGGCTTCAACATCCGGGTGGGGTTTGTAAATGATCACGGCATCGGGGTTGTGCGCCCGCGCCGCCTCCAGAAGGGCGCGATTGCCCGCAATCTTGCCGCCCCCCGTCAGGACCGAGGCATCATCCTCAACCTGTCCCGGCACCAATATGCGCCGCCCCGCGGGCAGCGCGGGCGCGTCCCCGCCCAGATTGTATTTGGTAACGCCCAACTCTCGCACCGCGCGGATCAATTGTTCCACCCGCACATCCTGATCCGGGCGCAACTCTGCGCGCTTGGCGATCAGCCGCTCCAACCGGCTTTGCCGCGTCGGGTCGTAATAAATCCCCAGATCGTCACAGACGAGCGATAACGGCGGCACCAATTCCGCCCCCAACCCGCGCGAGCGTAAAAAACCGTCCTCGACCCGGATGATCCCCTCGCGCTCCGGCGCGGCCTTGCTGGCCCAGACCATGCGCCGCCGCCCCTCGGCATCGCGCTGCTCCGTGCCAAAAATCATGCGCTTATGGGCGCCAAACACCTTCTGGAAGGGGGCGCGTTTCCACAGCCTGATCTCTTCCCCGATCCAGCCGCGATGATCCTCGCGCCAGCCCCGCGCCAAGGCCTCCGCCGCATCCAACGCCTCTTCAAAACTGGCCAGCCGGTCACGATAGGGATCATACCACGTCGGGTGCAAAATCATCGCCGCCGCAAAAAGCTGTGCCCGCGTCAGAGCGCGCCCGCGCTGGGGCAGGGGATGCGGGTTGCGATCATCGCTCAACCCCCAACCGGCGTAAAACGGCTGCCCGAACACCACCGGCTTATGCCCCGCCAATATCGCCTCAAACCCCATCTGCGAAGACACGGTATAGACCGCCACCGCCCCCTCAAGCAGCACCCAGGGAGAGATCGGAGTGTCATGAAATTTGACCCGCCCCTTGGCGTGGCTCTCGTCGAAATAGCCACCGCGAAAGCCTTGTGTTGTTTCGGGGTGCGATCGGATCAGGATCTTCGCGCCGGGGTTCTCCTCCTGCGCCCAATACAGGGCCTCAAGAAAGCTGTTCTTGTCCGCCCGCCCATGCGCCACGCTGGCATCGCCCTCGGTCTGATCTATGACCAGAACATAGCCCGGCTTGGGCGCTTCTCCTTCGGGGTCATGTCCGAAATACTTGCTCAGATGCGCGTCCTGCATCCGCGCGATCCCGCCCCGCGCCCGGTTCAACAAAGCGGTGTCATCCAGCGGATGCGTGGCCAAAAGCGTCTCAAGGTCTGAGGGGTTTGCGGCGTCAAAATGCACCCCGGTCTGGTCGATCTGCAACCCCAGCGGCGGCTCACCCGCACGCCCCGGTCTGAGCGAGCGTAGGAACGCATCCTCAATCCGCACAATCCCTGCGCCGGTGGCCTCGGCCACCGCCTCGCCCCGCCCGGCATAGGGCGAATGCCCCCAAACGGCGACGCGGTCCTCGCTGCCGGGCTTGCCAAGGCACAGCTCATACCCGGCCAGCTCAACAATCCGGCGCACGCGCTTCTGGCGCAGAAAGCCTGCGTTGAAATAGTAAAGCCGCCGGGAGGTTT
This sequence comes from Rhodobacteraceae bacterium D3-12, assembly GCA_025916135.1. Classification (NCBI taxonomy): domain Bacteria; kingdom Pseudomonadati; phylum Pseudomonadota; class Alphaproteobacteria; order Rhodobacterales; family Roseobacteraceae; genus Phycobium; species Phycobium rhodophyticola. The sequence goes on from CP104793.1 coordinate 1,252,071, forward strand.
CCCCTCCGGCGGCTTTGTCATTGCCTTGCTCAGCCATCGTTTGACCTGTCACGCATCAGCCACCAAGCGCATCCACGCCCGAGCTGACGGTGCCGACCGCGCCCAAGGTGCCGGTGACGGCGGAAATCGTCTTATTCCACTGGGTGAACGGTGCTTCGGTCACATAAAGCGTGTCATCATCGCGGATCGAAAAATCGCGCGCCATGAACATGCCGTTGGGTTGCGTCAGGTCCAGCACGTAAACCAAGCGCTGTGGCCCGACCAGATCATCGCGCCCCAGAACCCGGTTGGCGATCTCGGCAGGCTCGTTGCGGAACACGAAAACGCCGGTCGGATCGGCGGCGCTCGCGGTCAAACCGCCGACCTGTGCCAGCGCTTCAACCGCGCTCAGGGTCTGGCTGTCAAACTGAACCCGCGTCTGCGTGCCCGTCGCGCCCAGCGCAGTAAAGGTGCGGGCGTCTTCCTCAACCAGAATCTTGTCACCGCCACGCAGCGCAATATCCAATTCAGGGTTGTTGTAGAGATCCTGCAACCAGATCTTCGACCGCTTGTTGCCACGGATCACGGTGATCTGAGTGATCTCCGGCGCGATCGAAATACCACCGGCCCGCGCCAGCATTGTGGTCAACGTCCGGGTCGGGCGTTCGATTGCGTAAACACCTTGGCCACCGACCGAACCGACAAGGCTCACGGTCGAGCCGTCACCGGCAATGCGGCGCACCTCAACCTGCGGGTCAGGGGTCTGCTCAGAAAGCTTGCGGGTGATGATCCGTCGGATCGCTTCGGGGTTGTTGCCCGCTGCGCGAATGCGACCGGCATAGGGGATAAAGATAAAGCCCGAGCCATCGACCTGAATTTCTTCCAATGTGGCTGCCGAAGAGGCGCCTGTCGCCCCCGACGAGCCCAAGAGCGGATCATCCACGTTTTCCCAAACGGTGATCCCCAAGGTGTCGCCCGGCCGGATCGTGTCCGACCCCAAGACGCCTGCGCGCTTGAACTCTTCGCTAAAGCCCAACGCCGGCACAACCGACGTGGCTCGCGTGACCCGGTCATTGACCGCCACAACAAAGGCATCACCTTTTCGCTGCACTGAACCTTCGAAAATTTCTTTTTTGGTCGGCCCGACGCGCGGAAGGCCACAGGACGACACGACCGCCAAAGCGGCGACAAGGGCGACAGTCCGCGCCCAACGGGAGTTTACGGGTTTCACTGCTCGGTCTCCTCGACCTGTTCTTATTCTGCCTCAAGTTCAACGCTTTGCGCGTCTTATTTGAAGCGACGCTACCCGATTTTCTTTTTGAAATCCAGCGTTAGAGATTGCGCGGTCTAATTCACCAGCCGCAACTGTTGCCTCGGAGCCGCGGTCCCCCGTTCAAGCGCCTCATAAGGATCGTCCGCAGAGAGCATCATATCAACCACCATCCGCATCAGCTGTCGCCGGCCCCGCGCCGAATAAAAGCCGCCCGCTATCTGGCTGGTTTCCAACAGATAACGGCGATACTCCTGATAGGCCCGGCTGTCCGGGCGCCCGGCCTGCGCGAAAAACTCGGGCAGGGGCTGGGTTGATACGAACTCTGGCTTGTCAAACACCGCACGGCCAAACACCTTGAGCGGAATTCCGCGCCACAACACTTGCTGCGCGGCGGTTGAATTGACCGTAACCGCGCTTCTTGCATCGTTCAGAAGCTGCGCCAGCTTGCCACCCCGCACATAATGCACCCGCGCCTCAACGCCACAGTCCTTGGCAATGCGACGGATCTCGCGGCGCAGCGGCACGCGCCCGTCTTCCAGTGGGTGCGCCTTGAACACAAGGTGATGATGCCCCGGCGCACCTTGGGCAAACCCGCGGATCACCACATCAAGGAAATCAGGCATGCTTTTGAAGGGGGAGTGCATCTGGAACGAGCTGTCATGCTCAAGCTGCAACAGAGCCAAATGATAGGGAAAGCCGCCCCACCGCACGCGCAACGTCGCCAGCCACCGCTCCGCTGCCTGCGCCGGCATGAGCAACAGGCGCTTGAGGTAAAGTTGGAATTCCTTGGTGACGGGCAGATCGCGATGTGGCCGGAAATTGCGGTAATCGCGATTTCGAAACATCACAAAGAAATGGTAAAGCGCGCCGTAAAACACATGATGGCGCATATCGCCCCAACGTGCCGGGGGCAGGGGGGCATCCATGTCCGAATGGGCCAGAACCTCGCGCATTTGCGCGATGCTCATATCCATCAGCCGCGAATTCCCGTTCGAGCCGCCACGCTCATACGTGACCCAATAGGGCCGCAGATAGCCTTCCTCAAACACATGCACCCGCAGCCCACGTTCGCGCGCCCGCTTAACCGCCTCGTAATGAATGCCGCGGGTGTCGCCGTAAAGCACAATGTCGGTGATGGATTTTTCCTCAACCAAGGCCTCGAAATGCGCGGGCCAGTCGGTTTGCGCACCGGTGTAGGGAATATAACTCTTTGAGTGAAACCAGAACGCCCTGTCACCGGCATTGAACCCGACACGCCACACTTCGGCTCCGGCAAGGCGCAACATCTTGCCCAGCCGGTTGAAAAACGGGCCGTGCGGGCCCTGAAGAAACAGGAAAGCGCGGTTTTTGCCGGTAAGTGCAGCCATGGTTCTCACATACGCAGGAATGGTCGGGCTCCTCTCTACTGCGCCGTTCTGGCAAAAATATGGCTGGTTTGCGGTGCGATGAACAGGGCTTTCTTGCACCGGATCACCCCACGCGCTAAAGCGTTTTGCGAGCGAAAGGAAGCAATCATGTTCACAGGCATCATCACCGATATCGGCACCGTGAAAACGCTTGAACAACGCGGCGACCTGCGCGCGCGTATCGCCACAGGCTATGAAACGTCGGGCATCGACATCGGCGCTTCGATTGCCTGCAATGGCGTTTGCCTGACGGTGATCGCACTTGGCGATGACTGGTTCGACGTTGATATCAGCGCCGAAACCGTGTCGAAAACCAACCTCGATAGCTGGGCCGAGGGCACCCCCCTCAACCTTGAACGCGCACTTAAAGTGGGCGATGAACTGGGCGGCCATATCGTGTCGGGCCATGTCGATGGCGTGGCCGAATTGATCGCGATGCAGAACGAGGGCGACAGCACCCGTCTCACCTTCCACGCACCTGAAACACTGGCCCGCTATATTGCGCCCAAAGGCTCGGTCGCGCTGAACGGCACGTCGCTTACAGTGAACGATGTCGATGGCTGCGACTTCGGCATCAACGTCATTCCGCACACCCAAGAGGTCACCACTTGGGGCCAAGCAAAAACCGGCGATCGGGTGAACCTCGAAATCGACACGCTCGCCCGCTACGTTGCCCGCCTGCGCGACTTCGACTGACCCAAAGGAGCGCCTTGCGGCGCACAGGTTTAGTGGGTTTGGCGCTAGCGTCCGGGTCTGGTTGGAACTAAGGGCAGGCCCCCAAACACAGGTTGAATTGGGGGCCAGCCCCCAAACAGGTTGAATTGGGGGCCAGCCCCCAAACACAGGCTTGATTGGGGGCCAGCCCCCAAACCCCGGGATACTTCCGGTCAGATGAAGCGAGGTGTCCAGAGCTTCATCTGACCGCAAATATCCCCGCCGGAGGCATTAAAACTCTTTATACACCACTGGACACATTCAAAAAACGTGTTGCGTATTGGGCGCTGGCGGCCATACTTCCTCAAACCGAGGGAGGCCACCAATGACACTTTTCAAACCCAGCCGTCGTGACATTCTGAAACTTGCAGCTATAGCGCCCGGATTTGTGCTGCCTGCGGTGGGGCGCGCTTCGCTCGGGGCGCCATTGGGCGAGAACCCGGGGTACTTCCGGTTCACCTTAGGGGAGGCGAAGATGACCGTTCTCTCCGATGGCTATTTCACCACGCCGATCAAAGAGGTGGCGGTCAATGCCGATCGGGACATGGTCGAGGCTGCGTTGAAGCAGCACTTTTTACCTGCCGGGATCAACTATGCGCATACCAATCATCTATATGTTGAGTTGGGAGACACCAAATTGCTTGTCGATGTCGGCTCCGGCTCGCGCTTTTTTGACAGCACGGGACGGCTTGTGGCCAATCTTGAGGCGGCCGGAATCGATCCGGGCAGCATCACCCATGTGTTCATCACTCACGCCCATCCCGATCACATCTGGGGTATCCGCGATGATTTCGACGAGGCGATTTTTCCCGACGCGCAATATGTCATGGGCGAGGTCGAGCATAGCTATTGGATGCAGGACGATCTTGTGAACAAGGTTGCGCCCGAAGAGCAGCAATTCGTCCTTGGCGCCGTCAATTCGATCAATGCCGACGGGGTGGAGTGGACGCTGATCAGGGATGGTGCCGAAATCGCCCCCGGGATCCGTGCCATGAACAGCTTTGGCCATACGGCAGGGCATATGAGCCTGCATGTGTCATCGGGAGATCATCAGCTTATCGCGCTGGGCGATGCCTTTGCCCAAGTTTGGATGAACTTCGCGCATCCCGATTGGGTCAACGGGATTGACGCCGATCCAGTGCAAACCGTTGCCAGCCGGTCGGCTATTCTTGACCGCGCTGCGGCCGACAGGGTTGCGCTTCTGGGCTATCATTTCCCGTTTCCGGGGGTCGGCCATGTGGCGCGCGAGGGGGCGGCCTATCGCTTTGTGCCGGCGCTCTGGCAATTCGGCGGATGAGGAGATGGTTCGGGTGGCTGGATAACACCGCTGGATAACGCCGCGATACTCTGGCGTTCACCCCCGTGCTGCGGTATTGGGCGCCAGTGCCAGCGGAATGCCCAGAGGGAAGCCCATGACCAAAGCCTATGACACGCCCGGCGAGATCGAGAGCAGCCTCAGCGGCGCCATCACGCCGATTGATGAGATCATTGCCGATGCTGCGCGTGGCAAGATGTATATTCTTGTCGATCATGAAGACCGCGAGAATGAAGGTGACCTGATCATTCCGGCGGAATTTGCCGATGCGCAGGCAATCAACTTCATGGCCACCCACGGGCGTGGGCTGATCTGCCTGCCGATGACGGCCGAACGGGTTGACCGGCTTGGCCTGCCGATGATGGCGGTGAATAATTCCTCGCGTATGGAAACCCCCTTCACCGTCTCGATCGAGGCGCGCGAAGGCGTGACCACCGGCATCTCTGCGCCTGACCGGGCCTTGACCGTGGCAACGGCGATCAATGAGCAAAACACCATGGCACAGCTTGCAACGCCGGGGCATGTCTTTCCCTTGCGCGCCCGCAATGGCGGCGTCTTGGTGCGGGCCGGTCATACCGAGGCGTCGGTGGATATCTCGCGGCTTGCCGGGCTCAACCCATCGGCGGTGATCTGTGAGATCATGAAGGAAGACGGCGAGATGGCCCGCCTGCCGGACCTTGTGGAGTTTGCCAAGGCGCATGACCTCAAGATCGGGACGATCTCTGATCTGATCGCCTATCGCCACAAGCATGACAACCTCGTGCGTGAGACCCGCTCGCGGGTGGTGAACTCCGAACATGGCGGCGAATGGTTGATGCGCGTGTTCGCTGACGAGATCACAGGCACCGAGCATATCGCATTGATAAAAGGCGATATTTCCGGCCCCGAAGCGGTGCTTGTGCGCGCCCACGCGCTGAGCGAACTTGAAGATGTGCTCGGGCTTGGCAGCAATAGCACGGACACGCTGCCCGCCGCGATGAACATCATTGCCGACGAAGGGCGCGGCGCCGTGCTGCTCTTTCGCGAACCCCACCCAAAGCTCGACTTCGGCGAGGATGACGATGCGCCGAAGATCGTCAAACGCACCGGGCTCGGCTCGCAAATCATGGCCACTTTGGGCATGTCAGAGCTGATCCTTTTGACCGACTCACCCAGCACGCGCTATCTCGGGATCGACGCTTACGGGCTGTCCATCACCGGAACCCGCCCCATTCACAAGAAAGGCTGAGCCATGGCCATTTCCCATTACACCCTGCCGGCTGCGACGCTCGACAAACCGGCCAAGCTTTTGATCGTTGCCGCACCGTTCTACCGCGAGATCATTGATAACCTGATCGCCGGTGCCAAAGCCGAGATCGAGGCCGCCGGCGCAACATGTGACGTGATCGAAGTGCCCGGAGCGCTCGAAGTGCCCACCGCCATCGGCATCGCCGAACGCCTGTCGAATTTCGACGGCTATGTGGCGCTGGGTTGTGTTATCCGCGGTGAAACCACCCATTACGAAACCGTCTGCAATGACAGCTCCCGCGCGATCCAGATGCTGGGCCTTCAGGGGCTGTGCATCGGCAATGGCATCCTGACGGTCGAGAACGAAGACCAAGCGATTGTGCGCGCCGATCCGGCCCAGATGAACAAAGGTGCTGGTGCTGCCGCTGCGGCCTTGCATCTTATCGCGCTCACCCGTAAGTGGGGCGGCGCGCGCAAAGGGGTGGGGTTTCTGCCCGAACGCGAAGAATACCAGATCGCTGGTGAGTTGAAGGACAATCCAACCGCATGACCCTCTCGGGCAACGCCAAACGCAAGATGAAATCCGCCGCCCGGCTCTATGCCGTGCAGGCGCTGTTTCAGATGGAGCATTCCGGCCAAACCGTTGAATCGGTTATGGCGGAATTCGAAGATCACCGCTTTGGGGCGACCTATGATGGTGACGAAATGGCCGAGGGCGACCCGACATTGTTCCGCCGCTTGATGGGCGATGCCGTGAATTATCAGGCACCGATTGACCAATTGACCGACCGCGCATTGGTGGCGAAATGGCCGATCAACCGGATCGACCCGACCTTGCGGGCGCTGTTCCGCGCGGCGGGGGCGGAGCTGACACAGTCAAACACGCCGCCCAAAGTGGTCATTACCGAGTTTGTCGATGTGGCGCGCGCTTTCTTCCCGGATGGTAAAGAGACTCAATTCGTCAACGCCGTGCTCGACCACATGGCGCATGAGGCCAAGCCAGACGCATTCTAACGAAGAATGCGGTCAAAAATCCGTCACGGATTTTTTCAGCGCAAAACGCCGCCCGGTCACATAATGCCGCCCGGTCACAGCTGTTCGGAACGTGTTTTCCGCGACGGAAAACAGACCGAATTTCGCGACGAAATTCGTGACCCTTTACGAAATCCGCGCCACCACGTAATCGGCAATGTCGCTCAGCATATCGCGCACCGCATGCGCGGGCAGGGTGGCCAGCGCCGATTTCGCCTTCTCGGCCCATTCCAGCGCATCGCGGCGCGTTGCCTCGATCGCCCCGTGTTTGTCGAGCAACGCCATGGCATGCTCAAGGTCGCCGTCCCGCTGCACACCCTTCTCGATGGTGCGCGACCAGAACGCCCGCTCTTCGGCGTCCGCCAATGCCACCGCCTTGATCACCGGCAGGGTCAGCTTGCGCTCGCGAAAATCATCGCCAAGGTTCTTGCCCGTGGCGCTGGTGTCGCCGGCATAATCCAGCAGGTCATCAACGATCTGGAACGCAATCCCAAGCGCATCGCCATAATCGTAAAGCGCCTGCACATGCGGTTCCGGCGCTTCGGCAATCACCCCGCCAACCTGCGTCGCGGCGCTAAACAACGCCGCCGTCTTGCCGCGCACCACTTGCAGGTACACCGCCTCATCCGTGCGCAAATCCTGCGCCGCGGTCAATTGAAGCACTTCGCCCTCGGCAATCGTGGCCGATGCGTTGGACAGGATCTTGAGAACCCGCAAGTTCCCAGTCTCAACCATCACCTGAAAGCTGCGCGAAAACAGGTAGTCGCCGACCAGAACGCTGGATTTATTGTCCCACAAAAGGTTCGCCGTCGGTCGCCCGCGCCGCTGGGCGCTTTCATCGACCACGTCATCATGCAAAAGCGTCGCGGTGTGGATAAACTCAACCGTCGCCGCCAGATGCACGTCATAGGGGCCGCCATAGCCACAGATCTCTGCCGCCGCCAAGGTCAGCATCGGGCGCAGCCGCTTGCCCCCGGCATTCACCAAATGCGCGGTCACTTCGGGGATGCGCGGCGCATGTTCTGATGCCATCCGCTCGGCAATCAATGTGTTCACCGCCTCCATGCCGCGCTGCAAATGCGCGGCCAATCTCTCGTGCGGTTTCTGGGTGACCTGGTCCAAGCTCATCACACTCCCGTTCCCAAGCCTCGACATTTGCCGCGACCTGGCCTTATCTCATCCCCATGAAACAGCTAATGCGCACAAACGACCCTACCCAGATCGCCTTCGCCAAAGCACTGCTTCAGGGCGAGGGTATAACGGCCTTTGAATTGGACGTAAATATGAGCAATCTTGATGGCTCCATTGGCATATTGCCACGCCGCATCATGGTCGCGGACGCCGATTTTACCGCCGCCGCCCGCGCCCTGCGCGATAATGGCCTGCCGGTCGAGGACTGACGCGCCGATGCCTCATCCGCCGCCCAGTCCACCGCCGCCCAGCCCGCCGTCGTCAAGTCCGCCGCCAACTGACACCGTCAGCCGCGATCTTTTTCTCGGTGGCAAGCTCACCCTGACACAGCCGCGCTCGGGGTATCGCGCTGGCGTTGATCCCGTGCTGCTGGCCGCCTCGGTTCCGGCACGCGCCGGGCAAAGCGTGCTGGACCTCGGCTGCGGGGCAGGGGCCGCTGCGCTCTGCCTCGGGGCGCGGGTGGCGGGGCTAACGCTCACCGGGCTAGAGCTTCAACCGCAGTACGCCGCTCTGGCCCGGCGCAATGCCAGCGATAACGCCATCCCCTTTGAGGTGGTCGAAGGCGACATCACCGCCATCCCCGCCACGCTCAAATCGCGCCAGTTTGATCACGTCATCATCAACCCGCCGTATTACGACCGCACCCGTGGAAGCGCCGCGCCCGACCCGGCCCGCGAAACCGCTCTCGGTGGGGGGGCTGTCACCCTCGCACAGTGGATCGAGGCCGCCGCAAAACGTCTCGCCCCCAAAGGTTACCTCAGCGTGATCCAAAGGGCCGAGCGTCTGCCGGACCTTGTTTCCGCCGCGTCGGCAAATCTCGGCTCATTGCAACTTCTCCCACTCTGGCCCCGTCCGGGGCGCGACAGCCAGCTCGTCATCCTGCGCGCGCGAAAATCCGGCCGAGCCGAATTTCGCCTGCATTCCGGCATACTTATGCATGACGCCCCAACGCATGAGAGCGATCAGGAAAGCTATTCCCCGACCATCCGCGCGGTGCTGCGCGATGGTGCTCCCCTGCCATTTCCCGCTTAAGTTGCAGGCGGGATTAACCCTTCGTTCATCAAATATGAGCAATGATAGGTGACAGGTGGCGATTTTTGTGCTGCACTTGTCACATGGCTTTTACATTCAGAGGAGGACGCCTATGAGCTTGAGTTCGCATGTTGAGGAACTGAAGAAGAAACACCTAAGCCTCTCTGAGCAGGTTGAGCAGATTCAGCGCTCACCCGGTTCTCACGATGTTGAGATTGCCGAGCTGAAGAAGCAGAAACTGCGGCTCAAGGAAGAAATTTCCCGGCTCGAAGCGCCAGTTGAATAACTGCCGAGCAAACACAGCGCAGCAAACCACCACTCACTGACAACAAGACGCGCCCGTTTTGTGGCGCGTCTTCGCTGCGAGCCCCCTATTTCGGCGGCACATCCTCCACCGGAACAAGCGTCAACGCCTCGGTCACATCCAGCGTTTTAAGCGTTTCCGCCTTCATCCAAGCCAGCAACGATGCGATCTGCGGGCGTTTCTCATGTCCGTCACGGCATAGAAACCGGAACTCTGCTTGGGTGACAATTGCCACTTGATAGGGCGCGACAAGCCGCCCCTCGGTGATCTCTTTCACCACCATCGCGCGCCGCCCAAGCACGATTCCCGTGCCCGCTACCGCCGCATCCACCGCATGATCCGCTTGGCTGAAATGCGGCCCGTGGGTCGGGGTGAAATCCATGCCCACCGCCCGAAACCACGTGGGCCAATCGAGCGGCGGGTCAAGAAAATCAATCGAATTGTCAAACATCAGCGGTGCGTCACGCAGGCTCTCTGGCGTTGGATATTGCGCTGCCAATTCGGGCGTCATCACCGGCGTCACCCACTCCTGCGCAAAGGCTTCTGCAAATAAACCCGGATCTGGCCCAAGCCCAAAGCGAATCGCCACATCCACTTCATCGCGGTCAAAATTCATCCGCCGCAGGCTGGCGGTAAAGCGCAGGTCGATCTCGGGGTGCGCCCGCACGAACTCGAAAATCCTCGGGGCCAGCCATTTGGCCGTAAACGCCGGGCCCGCGGTCACCACAAGCGTGTTGCTGTCCAACACCCGCCGCGCCGCCCGCCATGCGGCGCCCAACCGCTCAAATCCCTCCTGCGCGCCGGGGGCCAATGCGCGCCCCGCCTCGGTCAACTCCACCGCCCGTGTCAAACGGCGAAACACCGGCGCGCCCAGATGCTCTTCAAGCGATTTGATCTGAAAGGACAGAGCCGCAGGCGTCACATGCAATTCTTCGGCCGCTTTGGCGAAGGACATATGCCGCGCCGCCGCATCAAACGCCCGCAGCGCCGTAAGGGGAGGGGGTTATCACTCATACGCTCAAGTAAAACTTAATCATAGCGGGAAAAACTCTCATTTGTAGGCGGGATAACCTTTCCTATATCAGTGACACATCGAAATTACTTATGCAAACGAGGTGCCCCATGTTGGAAACAGCCGCCCCCCAAGAGATGCAGGCCCACTACGCTCGCGCCCATTCCCTGCGCGCCGAAGCCTTTGCCGGCCTCTTCGCCGCCATTGCCGCGCTCTTTCGCGTCAAAGAAAAGGGCCGCGCCTTTCGGCACGACCCCAAGCCTGCTGATCTGGCGTTTGATCAGACGAAGAACTGCGCCCCATTGGCCGAGATCGTCGAGCCATTGATGAAGCCCGCATCATCCGCAGCGAGGAACGACACGCAGCGCGCAATCTCTTCCGGTTCGCCCAAACGGCCCGTCGGGATGCCCGCAACGATCGAATCGCGCACTTTCTCGGGGATCGCCATCACCATTTCCGTGGCGATATAGCCGGGGCAAATCGCATTTGCCGTGATCCCTGCGCGCGCGCCTTCCTGTGCCAGCGATTTCACGATGCCAAGGTCTCCCGCCTTGGTCGCGGCATAGTTGACCTGCGCGAATTGACCCTTTTGGCCGTTGATCGACGAGATCACGATCACCCGCCCGAATTTCCGCTCACGCATGCCCGGCCATACCGGATGCACCGTGTTGAACACGCCTGTCAGGTTGGTGTCGATCACTTGCGACCACTGCTCCGGTGTCATCTTGTGGAACGGCGCGTCGCGGGTGATGCCGGCGTTGGCCACCACCACGTCGATCGGGCCCAAATCAGCCTCGACCTGTGCAATCCCGGCCGCGCTTTCCTCATAGCTGGCCACGTTCCACTTGTAGGTTTTGATGCCGGTTTCGGCGGTAAACTTGGCCGCGGCCTCGTCATTGCCGGCATAGGTCGCGGCAACCTCGAAGCCATCCGCTTTCAACCGCTTTGAAATCGCTTCGCCAATCCCACGTGATCCGCCGGTGACCAGTGCAACTCTTCCCATTTTTTCCTCCTAATTTTAGCTGTGCTTGTAACTCTGTTACCCAACTCGAAATGTCCGCGCAACAATCTTGCGCAATTTATTGCCGAAATACGAGGATTATTTCCTAACCCTCGGCAATTCCTGCTAAAACCTAAAAAAAGAGGCGCCCGAAAGCGCCTCGATTTAATCCATGGCGCCGCGTGATTAGTCGCGCTCAAGGCACATCGCAACGCCCATGCCACCACCGATGCAGAGCGTGGCAAGACCCTTCTTGGCATCGCGGCGCTGCATCTCGAACAACAGCGTGTTCAGGATCCGCGCGCCCGAGGCACCAATCGGGTGGCCGATGGCAATTGCGCCGCCGTTGACGTTCACAATCTCAGGGTTCCATCCCATGTCCTTGTTCACCGCACAGGCCTGTGCAGCAAAGGCTTCGTTCGCCTCCACAAGGTCAAGCTCATCCGCCGACCAACCGGCTTTTTCCAACGCTTTGCGGCTGGCATAAATCGGCCCCGCGCCCATGATCGACGGGTCAAGACCCACCGTGGCATAGGACGCAATCCGCGCCAGCGGCTGGATGCCGCGCTTTTCGGCGTTCGCCGCGCTCATCAACAACGCACCCGCCGCGCCATCGTTCAGCCCCGAGGCATTCGCCGCCGTGACCGATCCGTCCTTGGTAAAGGCCGGGCGCAGCTTCTGCATCGCTTCCATGGTTGCGCCATGGCGGATGTATTCATCCGCATCGACCGTGATCTCACCTTTGCGGGTTTTCACGATGAACGGCACAATCTCGTCGGCGAATTTGCCCGCCTTCTGCGCCGCTTCGGCCTTGTTCTGGCTGGCCACGGCGAACTCATCTTGCTGCTCGCGGTTGATCTGCCATTTCTCGGCAACATTTTCGGCCGTTTGGCCCATGTGATAGCCGTTAAAGGCGTCCCACAAACCGTCGCGGATCATCGAATCGATGTATTTCACATCGCCCATCTTGGTCCCCGCCCGCAGATGCGCCACATGGGGGCTCAGCGACATGTTCTCTTGTCCGCCCGCAGCCACGATATCGGCGTCGCCCAACTGGATATGTTGCGCCGCCAGCGCCACAGCACGAAGCCCCGAGCCGCACACCTGGTTGATTCCCCAAGCCGCGCTTTCGATCGGCAGACCTGCATTCACATGCGCCTGACGCGCCGGGTTTTGGCCCTGACCACCGGTCAATACCTGCCCAAGGATGGTTTCGCTGACTTCGCTCGCGTCGATCCCGGCGCGGGCAACCAGTTCTTTCAAAACAGCAGCGCCAAGGTCATGTGCGGGGGTATTGGCAAAAGAGCCGGTGAACGACCCGACAGGGGTGCGCGCGGCGGAGGCGATTACAACATTGGTCATGGGTGAATCCTCTTCCCGGAATTGGGGCAGGGGAGTATCACCTGTCTGACGCTTCGGCGTATCTGCCCGCGCCAGACCACCCCCCAGAGCCCGGTTCTGCGCCTGAATAGCGGATTTGCCGCGTTGCGGCAACTGTCCCGATGATGTGCCCCATGGTGTAAAGGTGTCGCAGGGTCAATTGCGCGACAGCTTCCCACCGCTTTACCGCTTTAGGCGCGCACCTTTTCCGGCATGCCCCAGCCGGGCGTCACCGTTGGCGCGCCGTAATAATAGCCCTGAAGGCAATCGACGCCGTTATCGGCAAGAAACTTCGCATCCGGGGCATTCTCGACAAATTCGGCCACGGTGAACATGTCAAACTGCTGTGCGATGCTGATTAACGCCCGCGTCAGCACCTGATTATCCGGGTTGGCGTGGATGCCGCGAATAAACTGACCGTCAATCTTGATCACATCGAACATGAAATCGCGCAGATGCCGGAACGACGTGTATCCAGCCCCGAAATCATCCAGCGCAAAGCTGATTCCCTTGACCTGCAAGACCGACATGAAATTCGCCACCAGCTCCGGCACCAACATGGCCGAGCTTTCGGTGATTTCCAGGATCAGCCGCTCCGCCATGGTCGCATCCCGCTGCAAGCCCCGGCGCAGGGTGCGCATCCACCGCTCATAGCCGATCGAACGGGCCGACATATTGATCGACAAACGCAGATCCGGCGTCTCGTGCAGCGCCTTCAGCCCAAGCTCGAGCGCAAGGCAATCGAGCATGCGCCCGGTCTCCGTCTCCTCGATCTCAAGGATAAACTCCGCCGCCGGAATGATCCGCCCGGTCGGGTCCTGAACCCGCGCAAGCCCCTCATAAAACGCGACTTTCTCGGGGTTTCGCGCCTGCACAATCGGTTGATAAGCCAGCAAAACCTGCTTGTGGCGCACCGCGTCCCGCACGGTATCAAGCACCGACGCATTGCGCGTGCTCACAGCATAGCTTAGCGGATCATCATGGCCCGGCGGCACCTTCGCCCATTTCCCTCTGTGTCCGCGTATCATACAGCCCTCCATCACACGCTTTGAACAGATGCGCCGCGCCCATCCCCCGATCAGCAGGGGGCAGGCAAACCGCATAAGCATTCGCTGTGATAATGACCGCAAAATCGCTAATATTCGGTGAAGACGCCTGTTTCTGGCCAGCCTACCGGCAGAGCAAACCTTCGCCCGTTGGCTCAATCATCTGGCCGGATCATCTGGCCGGGCCAGCGTGAATGCCTCGCGCACCACCGTATAATCGCGATAGCCCAGCCGCGACAGGGGCTGCACCTTGGTGATGTCAAACATCCCGTCCGTCATGCAATCATCGCGCAAATGGATCCCCGTGACCGTCCCCAGACAGATAAAATTCGCCTCGCCTTCCAGCTTCACAATCTGGTTCATCCGGCATTCCAAAGCCGCCGGTGCGCCCTCGACTCGTGCACAATCAATGGTTTCACAGGCCACGCGGGTCAATCCCGCCGCGTCGAACTCCGATTCGCCGGCCCCCAGAGTGGCCGAGCTGGTGTTCATGGCGTCTGTCATCGTTTCGGACACCATGTTTACGCAAAACACCCCGCTCTCGCGAATATTTGACAGGCTGTCCTTGGTGTCCTCGCGGTCCGCCTTGGTCCCGGTCGAGGCAAACATCACCTGCGGCGGCACATATGCGGTGCCGTTGAAGAAGGAATAGGGCGCAAGATTGTCCACACCGTCGCTGCTGCGGGTCGAAATCCAGCCAATAGGGCGCGGAACAATCAACGCGTTGAACGGGTTATGGGGCAGGCCGTGGCCATCCTCTGGGCGATAAAACATGTTGTGCGCTTTCCTTTCTCGGTTTGAACCGGTTTTAGGCCCGTGCTAGGGGCAAAACCACCCCTAATGCCGCCGCGCATCCGTTGCGGCCTCACGAAAAGGACAACAGCAGGTGTTCAATTTTGCACCGGAAACCGATGCTGACTGGTGGGAGGTCGAAGCCCTCTTCGATCTCTGCTTTGCACCGGGCCGCAGCGCGCTCAGCTCCTATCGTCTGCGCGACGGGGTGGCGCCTTTGAAAAACCTGTCCCTCGTGGCGCGTGATCCCGATGGCATTGCCGCCGGGGCGATCCGGTTCTGGCCGGTGCGCATCGGCGCGCATCGCGCTCTCCTGCTTGGCCCCATCGCGGTCCACCCCACCCACCAAGGCGAAGGGCTGGGGCGGCTCTTGATCCTCGAAAGCCTTGAATTGGCTGCAGAAAGCGGCTGGTCTCGGGTGATGCTCGTGGGCGACGAACCCTATTACGGGCGCTTCGGTTTTGCTCGGCTAAGCGGTGTCGACATGCCGCCTCCCACCAACCCTGAGCGCGTGCTCGGGCTCGACCTTGCCCCCGGCGGCTGGGCCGATGTTCGCGGCAAAGTCACGCGCGACGCTTGAAAATCGCGGCCAAACTGCCAATCTCTTACCTATGGAGATACTTGAAACGCCCCCCGCCACGCTGGATGTCGACGCCGAGCTTGACGCCCTCGCCAAACGCTATCGCGGTGCTTCCGGGGCGGGGATACAGCTCCTCAATCTGATCGGCGGGCAAACCGAAAACCTGCTTGAGAAACTGCCCGAAGGCATCCGCACCCGCCTTTCCGGTCAAACCGAAGCGGCCCTGCGGGTGGCGCTCAAAGCGGCCCAAGGCTCGCGCCGCGCTCTGCCGGATCAGCCGGGATGGCTCAACACGGCGGTCACCACGGCGATGGGGGCGGCGGGGGGCATGGGCGGTCTGCCCTCGGCTCTGGCGGAACTTCCGGTCACCACCACGGTGCTCTTGCGCTCGATCCAAGGGATCGCTGCGGAACATGGCTTTGATCCAGAGGAAGAGGGCGTGCAGTTTGATTGCATTCAGGTCTTCGCCGCCGCCGGTCCGCTTGAACATGACGATGGCTCCGACCTCGCCTTTATCACCACCCGCGTGCTGATCACCGGCAATGCGCTGCAATCGCTGATCGCCCGCGTCGCGCCCCGCCTTGGCGTGGTGCTGGGGCAGAAACTCGCGGCCCAAACCGTGCCCGTTCTTGGCGCGGTGGCAGGGGCGGCGACGAACTATGCCTACACCAGCTACTATCAAGACATGGCGCATGTCCATTTCGGCCTGCGCCGCCTCGCCATCGCCTCTGACAGCGACCATGGCGACCTGATCGAAAGCCTGCGCACCAAGGTGCGCACGCCCGTCATCAAACGCGCGTCCTAAGCTTTCATCGTCCTAAAACACGCGCCGTGGGCCGATCCGTGGCTTAATCCACCGCCCAGCCCTGCGCCTTCAACTCGCCCATCACCGCCGGGCGCACCGATTGGTCGCCCCGGTCACGCGCTTCACAGATCACCTCGTAAAGCTTGCCCAGATGCACCTGTCGCAACATGTTCTTCACCGGCCCGATCGACGCGGGTCGCATCGACAGCGTTTCCAAGCCCAATGCCGCGAAACACGCCGCTTCCACAGGCCGCCCCGCATCTTCGCCACAAAACGACAGTGGCGTGCCGCTGGCTTTGCAACGTGTCACGATCTGTTCGATCAGGCTCAAAAACGAGGTGTTGAGCGTGTCATACCGCTTGCGCACCCGCTCGTTTTCCCGGTCGGCGGCATAAAAGAACTGCTTCAGATCATTGCCCCCGATCGACAGGAACCCGACCTCCTCGAAAAACCGGTCCGGCGCAAAAGCAATCGACGGCGTCTCCAACATCGCCCCCACGTTCAGCGTCTCGGGCAGGGGGTGGCCAAGGATCTTCTCGCGGGCAATCGCCTTGTCCATCTCGGCCTTTGCGGCGCGATATTCATCAAACTGCGCGATAAACGGAAACATCACCGACAGGGGGCGCCCGTTGGCGGCGCGCAACAGCGCCTGCAATTGCATCCTCAACACGCCGGGCTTGTCCAGCCCGACCCGGATCGCACGCCAGCCCATCGCCGGGTTCGGCTCATCCTGTGGCGCCATATAGGGCAGCACTTTGTCCGACCCGATATCAAGCGTGCGAAAAATCACCCGCTTGCCCCGCGCCGCATCCAGAACACTGGCATAAAGCGCCGAAAGCTCGCTGCGCTTGGGCAGGCGCGAGCGGGTCAGGAATTGCAACTCGGTGCGAAACAGCCCCACCCCCTCGGCACCCGACCCGGCGAGCGAGGGCAGATCGGCCATCAACCCGGCATTCATATGCAGCGCAATCACCCGCCCGTCGCGGGTCTGCGCCGGCTTGTCGCGGATCGAGGCATAGCGCTCCAGCGCCTGCGTGTGCATCGCCATCTTGTCGCGAAACGCGCTCACCACGCTCTCGTCGGGGCGCAGATGCACGACCCCCTGATCGCCATCCACCATGATGTGGTCGCCGTTCAGCGCCTCGGTGGTGATCTTGGCGGCATGAATGATCAAAGGGATCGCCAAAGCCCGCGCCACAATCGCCGCATGCGAGCCGACCGAGCCTTCCTCAAGGATGATCCCCTTCAGCGACCGGCCATAATCCAGCAACTCGGCAGGGCCGATGTTGCGGGCCACCAAAACCGGATCGGCGGGCATTTCGGCGCCGGTCTGCGCGCCTTGGCCGGTCAAAATGCGCAACAAGCGATTGCTCAGATCATCCAGATCATGCAGCCGGTCGCGCAGATATTGATCCGTTGCCCGCTCCATCCGGGCGCGGGCGGTGGATTGCTCTTTCTCGACGGCGGCCTCGGCGCTCAGCCCACGGCTGATGTCCTCTTCCATACGTCGCATCCAACCCTTGGAGTTGGCAAACATGCGATAGGCTTCCAGCACCTGAACCTGATCGGCATCGCCACCGCGTGCGCCGTCCAGCATCTGATCGACACTCACCCGCAATTCGTCGACCGATTCCTGCAAGCGTTCCAACTCGCGATGCGGATCATCGGCGATCGGGTTGGTGACCACCACGCGCGGCTCATGCAGCCAGACATGCCCCTCGGCCGCGCCTTCCTGTCCGGTCAACCCCTTGAAAAGGGAAGGGCGCGTGTGCCGCGCACTCAACGCCGCCCCTTCGCCGACAAAGGCACCCAGCTCGGCCATCTCGGCCAGAACCATGGCGACAACTTCCATCGTCTCAATCTCGATATCCGAGAATTTGCGCGCGTCCTTGGATTGTACGACCAATACGCCAAGGTTCTCGCCCAACCGCTGGATCGGCAGGCCAAGGAAACTCGAATAGATTTCCTCGCCCGTCTCGGGCATATAGCGGAAGCCTTTTTCCGAAGGCGCATCGGCGGTGTTCACCCCATGGCCAGACTTGGCCACGCGCCCCACCAGACCCTCACCCAACCGCATCCCGTCTGGTGAACCGAGTCGGGGTTCAACCCCTCGGTCGCGCAAAGCTCAAGCGTTTCCTTGTCACGGAACAGATAAACCGAGCAGACCTCACAATGGGTTTCCTCGGCAATCAGTTGGGTGATCTGGTCAAGCCGGTCTTGCCCGGCCCGATCCTCTTCGGCCATCACGCCGCGCAGCCGCCCAAGAAGCTTGCGGCTGTCTGTCTTGTGGTTTCCCTGACCCGTCAGCACCCGCTGCGCTCCCATCCTTTGGCAAACCGCCCCGGAACGCTCCTCGCTCTACGCGCAAGAATCTTTCAGACGGCCTTCTCCAACTCAAACGCATCATGCAGCGCCTGAACGGCGAGTTCCATGTATTTCCGATCAATCAGAACGGAAATCTTGATCTCTGATGTGGCGATGACCTTGATGTTGATGCCTTCGTCGCGCAGCGTCTGGAACATTTTCGCGGCCACGCCCGATTGGCTCCGCATCCCGATGCCCACCGCCGAAACCTTGGCCACCTCTATATCCGCGATCAGATCGTGATAGTTGATGTCACCCGCCGCCTTGGCCTCGCTCAGCGCCTTTTCCGCGCGTTTCACCTGATCAATCGGGCACGAGAACGTCATATCCGTGCGCCCCTCTTCCGAGATGTTCTGAATGATCATGTCGACATTCACGCCAGCCTCGCTCAGCGGAACGAAAATGGCAGCGGCGATGCCGGGGCGGTCGGCCACGCTCACAAGCGTCATCTTGGCTTCGTCACGGCTATAGGCAATGCCTGAAACGGGTCGGTTTTCCATCACGTCCTCCTCGTCGCACACCAGCGTCCCGGCGTCGTCGGATTGTTCCTCGAAACTGCTCAAAACCCGCAGCTTCACCTTGTATCTCATAGCAAGCTCGACCGAGCGCGTCTGAAGCACCTTCGCCCCCAGACTGGCCAGTTCAAGCATTTCCTCAAAGGCGATCTTGTCAAGCTTGCGCGCCTTCGTGGCGATGCGCGGGTCGGTGGTGTAAACCCCATCGACATCGGTATAAATGTCGCAACGCTCGGCGCCAAAGGCGGCGGCAAAGGCCACCGCTGTGGTGTCGCTCCCGCCACGGCCAAGCGTGGTGATCCGCCCCTCCGGGCTGACCCCCTGAAAGCCCGCCACAACGGCGACCCGCATGCCTTCGCCAAACTTGGCGTTGATGTTGTCGGTCGGGATTTCCTCGATCCGCGCGGCGCTATGCGCGTCGGTGGTTTTGACCGGCACTTGCCAGCCCTGCCAACTGCGCGCCGGCACGTCCATCTCCTGAAGGGTCAGGGCCATCAACCCGGCGGTCACATTCTCGCCGCTACTGACAACCGCATCATACTCGCGGGCGTCATAAAGCGGGCTGACTTCATCGACATAGCCGACCATCTTGTTGGTTTCACCCGACATGGCGCTGACAATGACGATCACGTCATAGCCTTTGGCCACTTCAACGCCAACGCGTTTCGCTGCGCGGCGGATACGGTCGATATTGGCGACCGACGTGCCGCCGAATTTCATCACGAGAACAGGCATGTATTCTTCCTGCGAAAAAGGTTCCGCGCGGTGTAATGGCCTTTGCGCTCAAGGGCAAGATGGCAAAAGCGGCCCGCAACACCTTGCGCGACCTGCCTGCTCTCTCGATGCCTTGCCTATTGGCTCAATAGGGGTGCGGCGTGCCGTCCCATGTCTCAAAGCACCCGGTGCTGTCCAGTGACAGCGCGTCAAACCGCTTGGTCAGACCGCCTGCGGCCTGATCCACGCTAATATCTGCGCTGTCGCCGCCCATGTCGGTGCGCACCCAACCCGGATGATAAATACCCACGGCAATGCCAAGACCTTTCAGGTCAACCGACAGGTTCCGCCCAAGGTTCAGCGCCGCCGCCTTGGACGCGCGATAAATATACGACCCGCCCGGCGCCCGCTCATCACTGGCCATCTGGCTGGAAATAATGGCAATTTTCGCCGCCCTAGCCGCCTGCAATTGCGGCAGAAGCGTCTGAATGGTCAGAAAGACACCGGTCACATTGGTGGCAAAGCTCTGCGCCCACATCTCCGGCGGATAGCCATCGGCAAGGCTCTGCCCCTTGTCAACGTAAACCCCGGCGTTGCAGATCAGCAAATCCACGGCCCGCCCGCTTAGGGCGCGCGCCATGTCGGCCTGTTGGCCCACGTCGGTCACATCCAGAACCTGACCCGCCGAGCCATCCCGCGAGGTGCCGGTCACCGTGTCACCGCGCTCTGCGTAAATCTCTGCCAAACGTGCGCCGATCCCGCGATTGGCCCCCGTAATCACCACATGCTGCGCCATTCGACCTCTCCCGTAAGGTGCGTTTCAAACGCACCTTGGCACTGCTTGGCAGTCACAACAAGGATCAGTTGGCCTTGCGCCCCGGACGAAACGGCAATGGGGCCACCGGCACCCCGTCCTCGATCAGCTTTTTGGCTTCGTCCAGCCGCGCTTCGCCATAAATTGGCCGTTCGGGCGCGTCGCCGTCATGCATCGCGCGCGCCTCTTGGGCGAATTCCATGCCGACATAATCGGAATTGGCCTCGACATGCGCCTTCAACTTGGCCAGCGCCTGCTCTGCCGGGCTCGCCGGCGCACTCAGCGGTCCAGCGTCCTTGGCCCCCGCGTCCTGCGTTTTACGCGCAGTGCTCACCCGTGGGGCCATGATCGCCTTCTCAACATCGGCACTGCCGCAAACAGCACAGGCCACATGCCCCGCTTTCTTAAGCGAGTCATAGGCTTCGGTCGATTGGAACCAGCTTTCAAACTGATGCCCTTCGCTACATTTGAGAGTAAAGCAGATCATATCCTCTCGCCTTTTCACATATCTCAGACTTTTGCGACATCTCGGGTGGGGTCATCGGTTCGGGTTCAGCCTGCGGATCCCTCGAAGATATGCACCCCGGCGTCCCAGACAAGGGCTTTTTCCAAACCCCGCCCGCGCTGCTCACCCTCGCCACCGCTACAAAAGCCTCGGATCAAAGGTCTTTATTATCTGCGCCAACTCCGGTTCCTTCACCAGCTTCGCGGCCTTCTTGGGCGACACCCATTTGCGCTTGCGCTGTCCGGCTTCGGGGAAATCCTTGGCCAGTTTTGACACTTTCACCGCATAAACCATCGCCACACAGGGGAGAGAGGTCCGCTTGTCGAGCTTCTTGTGATAGGAAAACAGCCCCAGACATTGCTCCGACGCCTTGCCCTTCACACCGGCCTCTTCCCAGGCCTCGATCAACGCCCCGTCACCCGGCGTCTTGCCGCCCATGGGCCAGCCCTTGGGAATGATCCACCGATTGGTGCCGCGCGAAGTGATCAGCAAAATCTGAGGCTTGCCATTGACCAATCGCCAACACAGGGCGGCGAATTGGGTCCGCATATCGGTCTTGCGGACCGGCGAAACCGATATCGGCAATTGTTTCGTGCCAAGCAGCGTCATGCGTCGTCGCGCCTTCCCCTTCGTCGCTCGTGTCTTCATCTCTGTTGCAACAAGATTAGCCATCATGCGCTATTCAATGCCAGATATTTCGCCCATCGGGCAGTGAAAAACGCCCAGATGTGCCAAACTAACGGCATGCGAACCGATATGTGGTGATTTGCGCGCTCAAGCAAACCAATCAAGACGTGCCCTATGACGTGCCCCAAGACGGCCCCCAAGACGGGCCATTCCCGCGCACACCCATCGCCCGACAAGCGCGAGTCCAGACAGAGCAAGACTGCCCGCCAATCATGACGATTTGGTTAAAATCCGGCTTCTGCGGTCTCGGTCACGCGAAGATCGCCCGCGAAAGGCCCATTTAAGCCCGGTGCGCGCCGTCCGCCAGCGATTTGACAAAGCCCAGCACATCGGCAACCGGCTCCCCGGCGGCGATCTTGCTGACAATCGCGCTGCCGA
This sequence comes from Rhodobacteraceae bacterium D3-12, assembly GCA_025916135.1. NCBI lineage: Bacteria > Pseudomonadati > Pseudomonadota > Alphaproteobacteria > Rhodobacterales > Roseobacteraceae > Phycobium > Phycobium rhodophyticola. The sequence continues at coordinate 1,274,136 of CP104793.1, forward strand.
CGACCGCGCCATCGGCGACCTTGGCGATCGCTTCGGCCTTGTCCGGCGTGTTGATGCCAAAGCCCACAATCACCGGCAGGTTTCCGGCCTTCTGGATCCGCGCCACTTCGGGGGCCACATCAACCGCTTCGGCCTCGGCCGAGCCGGTGATCCCGGTGATCGACACGTAATAGACAAAGCCCGAGGTGTTCTGCATCACCTTAGGCAGGCGCTTTTCATCCGTTGTCGGCGTTGCCAGCCGGATAAAGTTAAGCCCCGCCGCCTGCGCTGGCAGACACAGCTCGTCGTCCTCTTCCGGCGGTAGGTCGACCACGATCAACCCGTCAATCCCTGCGGCCTTGGCATCGGCCAAGAATTTACCCACGCCGCGGCTATAGATCGGGTTGTAATAGCCCATCAAGACAATCGGCGTTTCGTTGTCGTCCTTGCGGAACTCGGTGGCCAGCGCCAGAGTTTTCTCCAGCGTCATACCGGCCTCCAACGCGCGTTGCCCGGCCAGCTGGATTGTCGGGCCATCCGCCATTGGATCGCTGAAGGGCAGGCCAAGCTCGATCACATCGACGCCTGCGCCCGGCAATCCCTTGACCACCTCCAGCGAGCGTTCGTAATCCGGGTCGCCCGCCATGACATAGGCGACAAAGGCTTTCTTGCCCTCGGATTTCAACTTGGCGAACGTCGCGTCGATGCGTGTCATTGGGTGGCTCTCCCCGGAACTGACCTGAATTGACCTGAACTGGCCTGACTTGGCCTGAATTGGCCTTTAGCGGGGTTTGCAGAAAATTGGCCCGGAAATCAACGCTGAAATCCCGGCAGGTTTGCTGGCGCCGGGAAGGTGGACGGGCAGGGGGTCGGGTCGTGGGTCGGGCAGGAGGGCGGGCAGGGGCACCGACCGTTGCGTTAACCTTTGCCCTTAACTTTTTGGCAAGCTTTCCCCGGCAGCCGGGAGTCAGCCGAATGTCAGCCGGATGTCACCCCCCTGTTTTCGCGCCAAACGCGCTCATTAACCTTTGCGCTGCCCGCTTGCACTCACCAGGGCTTGACCGCGCCCCGTTCCCTCCCATACATGCCTCCCGCACCCTTGCAAAAAAGGAACGTCACATGGGTTTTAAAATGGGCATCGTTGGTCTGCCAAATGTCGGCAAGTCCACGCTTTTCAACGCGCTCACCCGCACCGCAGCCGCGCAGGCCGCGAACTTCCCTTTTTGCACGATCGAACCTAACGTGGGAGAGGTCGGCGTTCCCGATGAACGCCTTGAAAAGCTTGCAGAAATTGCGACATCGAAACAGATCATTCCGACCCGGATGACCTTTGTCGACATCGCCGGATTGGTCAAGGGCGCCTCCAAAGGCGAGGGGCTCGGCAACCAGTTTCTCGCCAACATCCGCGAGGTCGACGCCATCGCCCATGTGCTGCGTTGCTTTGAAGACGGTGACGTGACCCACGTCGAAGGCCGTGTTGATCCGGTCGCCGATGCTGAAACGATCGACACCGAATTGATGCTCGCCGACATTGAAAGCATCGAAAAGCGCCTCACCGGTCTCACCCGCAAGGTGCGCGGTGGCGACAAGGAAGCAGTGCAGCAGGAACGCCTTCTAAAACAAGCACTTGCCGTGCTCGAAGAGGGGCAGCCCGCCCGCGTTGTCGAGGTCGATGAAGACGACGCACGCGCTTGGAAAAACCTGCAACTGCTGACCACCAAGCCCGTGCTCTATGTCTGCAACGTCGCCGAATCCGAAGCCGCCGAGGGCAACGCCCATTCCACCGCCGTCGCCGCCATGGCCGCCGAGCAGGGCAACTCCCACGTCATCATCTCGGCCCAGATCGAAGAAGAGATCAGCCAGCTCGAAGATGACGAAGCCGCCATGTTTCTTGAGGAAATGGGCCTGTCCGAGGCCGGTCTCGACCGTCTGATACGGGCGGGTTACGAACTCTTAAACCTTTCGACGTATTTTACAGTTGGCCCGAAAGAGGCGCGTGCCTGGACGATCAAGCGCGGCACAGCAGCCCCGCAAGCGGCCGGGGTCATTCACGGCGATTTTGAACGCGGTTTTATCCGCGCCGAAACGATCGCCTATGACGATTACATCAGCCTTGGTGGCGAACAACCCGCCAAGGAAGCAGGCAAAATGCGTGCCGAAGGCAAAAGCTATGTGGTGCAGGATGGCGACGTTCTGCATTTTCTCTTCAACGCCTAAGCGGCGCTGATTTGCTTTTTGCGCTGGCATGCCGCATGCTGATGGCATGAAAACCGCGATGTAAGCCTATGATTTCCATCACCTGTTTGCCGGATGCGCAAACAGGGGTATGGCGGCGTGCTTGGCTTTAACCCTCCAAACAGGCAACCGGTTTCGGCCCCAAACGGCCCGCTTCTCCATATCTCGCGACACAGCAAACGGCACCTCGAGTGCCGGACAATAGCAAGGAGCAGTATTATGGCTATGGCCCTGAAAAAGAACGAAGAACCAAACTCTGAGGCGCAGGAAACTGACGAACTCGATCCCAAAACTGTGCGCGAGAAAGCCGGCCTCACGGCCGATGAGATGGCCAGCCTGATGGCAATGAGCGGCTTTGGCTATACCGCGTGGGAAAACGGCACCCGCCGCCCCGGCGGCCCCGCCTATCAGCTATTGCGCCTGCTCGACGAGAACCCCCAAACCGTCGCCAAAGCACTCCTCCCCTAAGTTTTTGCCACAACCCCTGTCAAATTCGCATTTTTCGCCCTTGTCCCTGCCGCCTCACATCATTAAACGGGTCGGCGGAGACGTGGCCGAGTGGTCGAAGGCGCTCCCCTGCTAAGGGAGTAGGCGAGGAATCGTCTCGAGGGTTCGAATCCCTTCGTCTCCGCCACCATACAATTTGGATGGTTTTGAATGGGTCGCCTTTGGCGGCTTTTTTCGTTGATTTCCATAAGCTTGGTAGATTTCTCGTTTGTGTTGGATTTCTTTCGATTTGCCTCATATGCTTTCCTTGAGTGGTATGAATTGTGGTATTTATCATGGCGGTGCTGTCCGGAAAACTCACGAAGAAACTTGTTGAGAACCTTGGTCCAGGGCGCCACGGCGACGGGAGCGGATTATATCTCGTTGTCGATCCCAGCGGTGCGCGGCGCTGGATTGTCCGAGTGACGGTCAAAGGACAAAGAAACAAAAGAGGCGGCCCGTTTCGGACCGATTTCGGTCTGGGTGGTGCAGATGTTGTCACGCTGAACCAAGCGCGTGAGCGAGCCTTGGAATATCGTAGGATGGCCAAGCAAGGCTTAAATCCGCGATACAATGCGCAACGTGAGATCCCGACCTTCGCGGAAATCGCTCAGCAGGTTCATATTGATCGTTTGCCGACCTGGAAGAACGCCAAGCATGGCCAACAATGGATCAATACCTTGCGTGATTACGCATTTCCAAAGCTCGGGCGTATGCCTATCGACAGCATTGGTCAGCCGGAGATCCTTATGTGCCTTATGCCGATTTGGACGGAAAAGCACGAGACGGCACGTCGTTTGTTACAGAGGCTAAAGATCGTTTTGGATGTTGCTAAGTCCAAAGGTTTTCGCATGGGTGAAAACCCCGTGACCGCGATCAAGGATGCGGGTGTTTTGCCGAAGGTGGTCAAAAAGCCTAAGCATCATCAAGCGATGCGTTGGCAGGATGTCCCGGCCTTTTTTGCTGATCTGAATGGGAGAAAGGCAATGGCTGCAAAAGCACTGATGTTTACGTGCCTGAGTGGGGCTCGAACAGGTGAAGTTCTTGGAATGCGCTGGGCAGAATTGGATTTTGTTGATTGGCTTTGGACGTGTCCTTCTGAGCGGATGAAGACGGGAGAGGCCCATCGGGTGCCCCTCACGGATGAAATGATCGAGATTCTAACGCCACTGAAAGGGTTGCAGTCTGAGTATGTGTTTGAGGGGCAAAGGCGGCATGAGCCGCTCTCGAATATGGCGATGCTCATGTTGATGCGACGCATGGGGCAAGAGGGTGTCACCGTCCATGGGTTTCGTTCGACCTTCCGCGATTGGGCGTCCGAGGCGGCCAATGCTCCGCGTGAGGTTGCAGAAATGAGCTTGGCGCATAAAGTCGGTTCTGATGTCGAACGCGCCTATGCGCGTTCGGATCTTCTGGAAAAGCGGCGCACTCTGATGGCGCGGTGGTCGCAGTTCGTCGCATCTGGATGCAACAAAAAGGAATATGCTTAGGATGTTTAGCCCTACTAATTATGTATCGCTGGCTGAGCTTTGGAAAGAGTTCTTTCAAAAATTCCGTGCTCCCTTGGCGCGAATTGCGTTCGAGAAATACGGTGGCGATGATTTTGCGCTGGGTGACAAGTTCGGCTCACCGGATGATTTTTGCGAGGACGCCTTTCTTTCAACACTCACTGAAGTGCCTGTATTCGCGACAGATTCTGATGGTCAGGTCATGCGGCTTGAGGTTGAACTGGGTGGAGGGCGTTCCAAGCTATTTCAGAAGATGTCAGCGTTTGAGAGCTTTAGTGCAGCGAGCAATCCAAAAGAAGCGGGGGAAGGAAACTACTGGCTAAGGAAGTTTGGGTCAGATGACTTCGTGCCATGGGATGCATCGACACAGACTATTGCTGATTGGAAGGCGAAAAATCTCGGATCGGATGAGCAAATCGACTCTCCGGTCCGCTTTCACACTTTGCCCTTCGTTTTCGAGCGCGGACGTTACGTGATTGCCGACGAGGCCCCGCCTTGGCTTTTTGATGTGTTGGACGAGCATTTTCTTCCCGATGTGGCTGAGCACTTTGGAGGACGGTCTCTTTGTATGGACATTCCAAGTGCGAAGGCATGGCGTTTCAATGTGATGCAAAAACAGAGTGTCCTGAGAAATCTTGAAGGCGAGGTAAGCTTGAACCCCAAGCGAGGGCGGCCATCGAAGAAAGAGAGGATCAAGCCGATCTACCGAGCGCTCTACCCTGAAGGGCACAGAGAGAGCTTGAAGAAGGTGCGAAATCTGATCGAGACTCATTCAGGCCTAGAATTTTCCGAAAAGACTCTGTCTCGCGCCATATCTGAGGTCAAAGGCGAAAGAGACAATAAGACAAAATATTCAGGACAAAAATAGGGACAAAAATCATCCGGCATTTTTGTCCTTTTTGTCCGTCTTCATGAACAAGAATAGCTGGGCGCAATTCTGAACCGCTGAACCGTCACATAGGTCATTCAGAGGAACAGAGTATGGACTATCTATTCGAGCAAGATCGCAACTACGTGTTGGGCGATCCCGAACTTGAAATCATCGGGGATCATCAAAAGCTGGCGCAGTGGCGCCACAAAGGCACGGGGCCTGCATACTACAAGCTGGGTCGCAAAATCATCTATCGCGGCGCGGACCTGAACGCTTGGGCCGAGGCGAACCGCGTCGAGCCGACATGCGGAGATATGAGCTAATGTCCGTGTATGTTGAAATCAGCGCAGTTCTCGTAGGCTTTGCATATTTTGAAATGGCCTATGTGCGCCAGCTTCTGACCATCTGTGCCGTTGGGAGCTGGACGCATGGGTAATCGGAAAGACAAGCAGCAGCCCGATCTGTTCAATATGGAGGGGGTTGAAACTTTTCCACAAAAGAAGCGCGTCGCAAGCAAGACTAAAGCGACCTGTACAAAGTGCCATGAAGTGTTCGTGTCGGTTCACGATGTGGCGGCACGCTACAATGTGCTCCCGTCAACGATTTGGCGTTGGTTGAAAAAGGCCCCTGAGTTCCCGGCACCTGTGAAGCTTACACCTGGGACGACGCGTTGGCGCCTCAGTGATCTTGTGTCCTATGAGGCGAAGCGTGCCCGTTCTAATGGCAAATGCCAGACGGGGAGAAAGTAAGTGGCCCGGTCTTACAAGGGGGTGTTCGTAAAGTCGCATCGTGTCTACACGGTTGAGGACATCAAGACGCTTTTCAAGGTAAACAACAATACTGTGTCAAACTGGGTGGGCGAGGGGCTGACTACATCTGACGGGAAGCGCCCCCATGTTTTCCGCGGGAGCATGATCAAGCATTTCCATGCGCAGCGGACAGCTCGTTCGAAGATTGATCTGCGGCCGGGCGAGTTCAAATGTACTGGCTGCAAGGCAGCGGTGTTCCCAGATATTGCAAAGGTCCAGGACGTTTGGACGAAGCCGAAGAAGCTCATGTACCGTGCGGTCTGCCCAGACTGTGAAGCCGTTGTTTGCAAGCTACCGTCTGCGGCTGATTGCGACATCATTGAAGATTGTCGCAATCCCAATACGACCCGGCAACGCCTATACGAAGAAAAAGATCAAAAGCCAGGTGGTATTGGGATTAACAAGAGTGTCGCGCTGCCGAACGCCTTCCTAGAGAATGACCGGATCATTGCGAGGTGGCAGACCTTTGCCGGGCGATTCGACGAAAAGACCGTTGATGCCTACCTCGCTACCCTTCGCTATTGCGAGGAGGTGACTGAAGGAAAGCGCTTTGATCGCTTTACGGTCGCAGATGCGGCAAAGTTGCGAGACGATCTAAAGCGCCGCGTACGCAAAGACGCTGAAGATCCTCTCTCGACCTCCACGGTCAAGCACCGGGCGTCCCACCTGAAGTCTTTTTTCGAGTGGCTTTTGAAGCAAAGAGAGGGCGCTCGTCTGGCAAAAGATCTTCCTGATTATTTGGAATTGCCAAAGGCGGCTTTTGCACAGGCCCTGCCGAAGGACGTCAAAGACTTCCCGAAGATCGATGAGGCGGAAGAGATGTTGCGGGCTATGCCGTCAAAATCTCTCGTTGATCAGCGTGCTCGCGCGATTTTTGCGATAGCGTTTCTCGGTGCACTTAGGGCCGATACAGTCATCTCATTGCAGATAAAGCACGTTGATGTCGCTGGACGACGTATTGTTCAGGATGGTGCCGCGGTCCGCTCAAAGAACGGAAAGAGCGAGCACATCTTTTGGTTCCCGATCCCAACATCCTTCGAGGAGGAAGTTATTGGGTGGATTGGAACCCTCAAAGCGCGAGGTTTCTGTGAAGATGACGCGTTGTTCCCAAGCTCGGATTGGCTCGAGGCGCCTCGGAAACTGATGAACCGGGGTGAGCAACCCGTTCCCGTTATGGCGACGAAACATGCCGTGAGTGCGTCCTTCGCAGTGGCTTCAAAGCACTGCTCGACCAAGTATTCGCCCCATAGTGCAAAGCATACGATTGGGGCCCTGCGAGATCAGAAGCGCATGACGCATGAGCAGCGCCGAGCTTGGTCGGAAAACATGGGGCACGAAAGTGAGCGGACCACGGAAATCCATTACGCCAAGTTCTCTGATGAACAGCGGTTAGAGGTTTTGGAAAGCATTGGAAACGGTGAAGAGGAGCATGCTTCTGATCTTTCGGATGAAGAGAAAGTGGCAATGTTTAATAAATTTCTCGCGCTGTGTAGGCGACTCTGAACGGGAGCAGTTCAGGACCTAAACACAGGATAAACCGAACCCTTTCCGCTCCCTAAATCAAATTATCAAAGCCTACAGGCACCTCTCGCTCGCCTGTTTTAAAAGCCTTAATGGCCATGTTTCCATGATAGCCCGATCTGAGACTAGATAGGACATTCGCCGAGAGCAAGTTGAACATACTTGGAATGATAGAAGCAGTTTAGTCAGTCGCGACACACGTCAACTTTTCGCCATTTTTGTCGAGGTTGCCCCTTCCGGCCCATTGCCGCCTTTGAGCGTGAGGATTGAATGCTGCAATTGCAACCCGCTTAGCGGACATTGGCGTCCATGACTTTGTTGCGGCTGGACCGCGAATTTTGAACAGCTACAATCCGCGCGTCGATCACAAACCAGACGTAAGGGTTGCGGCTGGACCGCGAATTTTGAACAGCTACAATTCGCGGCGGAAACAGCGTGTGGCGGAGTTGTTGCGGCTGGACCGCGAATTTTGAACAGCTACAATAGCCGGAAGAATTCGGCGCGCTTTTGGTTAGTTGCGGCTGGACCGCGAATTTTGAACAGCTACAATAAGCACCAACGCTGGCAACGGCTCGCCCTGGTTGCGGCTGGACCGCGAATTTTGAACAGCTACAATCTTCGGCAACGTGGGGGCCACCCGCTACTTGTTGCGGCTGGACCGCGAATTTTGAACAGCTACAATATGTCCCAAAAGGTGTGGACCGGCACGTTGTTGCGGCTGGACCGCGAATTTTGAACAGCTACAATGCGGCGAAGTCTTGGAAGTCCGCCGACTTGGTTGCGGCTGGACCGCGAATTTTGAACAGCTATAATGCATGGCTGCGCGGCTGCGGGCGGCACTTTGTTGCGGCTGGACCGCGAATTTTGAACAGCTATAATTTATGCAATGAGTGCAAGGGAGGACTACCTGTTGCGGCTGGACCGCGAATTTTGAACAGCTATAATGGCACGCGAACACTTCGCCGTCCTTTGTCTGTTGCGGCTGGACCGCGAATTTTGAACAGCTATAATCTTGATGCTCTCCACCTGCTTGCGCTGTTCGTTGCGGCTGGACCGCGAATTTTGAACAGCTATAATCGGCTGGTATTCGTATCAGCAGGCGACCAAGTTGCGGCTGGACCGCGAATTTTGAACAGCTATAATCCAGAGAAGAAACGGGTTCTTTGGTCGCTCGTTGCGGCTGGACCGCGAATTTTGAACAGCTATAATGGAACGATTGAGGGTTACGGCTCCGTTTACGTTGCGGCTGGACCGCGAATTTTGAACAGCTATAATGTTCTTTTGCCCCATGCCAGCGGAAAATCCGTTGCGGCTGGACCGCGAATTTTGAACAGCTATAATTCGGCTGGAATAACCGGGTGCGCATCACGCGTTGCGGCTGGACCGCGAATTTTGAACAGCTATAATCCAAGCCGCGACATAAACTTTGATACAGGTGTTGCGGCTGGACCGCGAATTTTGAACAGCTATAATCTTTGCCGCCGCTATCTCCCTGCGCTGATCGTTGCGGCTGGACCGCGAATTTTGAACAGCTATAATCTCATACAGCAGCGCTCCAAGCTTCTCGTGGTTGCGGCTGGACCGCGAATTTTGAACAGCTATAATGACGAGTTCGAGCGGTTGGCGCATAGCGCGGTTGCGGCTGGACCGCGAATTTTGAACAGCTATAATATCCCGTCAATGTATGCCTTGAGGCTTGCGTTGCGGCTGGACCGCGAATTTTGAACAGCTATAATAAATGGCTGAAATGGCAAAGGCTGGCGGTGGTTGCGGCTGGACCGCGAATTTTGAACAGCTATAATAGTTGCTTGAACGCCTCAAAGGCGCGTTCGTTGCGGCTGGACCGCGAATTTTGAACAGCTATAATACGGATCCGGCTGTTCCGCCAGTGTTTCATGTTGCGGCTGGACCGCGAATTTTGAACAGCTATAATTTCACGACCGCGAATGGCTCCTGAACGCATGTTGCGGCTGGACCGCGAATTTTGAACAGCTATAATACGTGGCGGAATCCACCGCCGAGCGCAGCGGTTGCGGCTGGACCGCGAATTTTGAACAGCTATAATATCCAGCCATTCGATATGGCCTTCGCTTTTGTTGCGGCTGGACCGCGAATTTTGAACAGCTATAATACGGCGAGGTCAAAACCGATGGGGCCAGCAGTTGCGGCTGGACCGCGAATTTTGAACAGCTATAATATACATCATCATTCAATTATCGTCACTTCGGTTGCGGCTGGACCGCGAATTTTGAACAGCTATAATCCAATGTCCATTAGGCCATTTCCCATTTGGTTGCGGCTGGACCGCGAATTTTGAACAGCTATAATAAGCGCGTTGCGTGAGTGCAAATCGCGCCAGTTGCGGCTGGACCGCGAATTTTGAACAGCTATAATGCGTTCTCAGAATGCGCGTTGTCATCAGAAGTTGCGGCTGGACCGCGAATTTTGAACAGCTATAATCGTGATCCAGCACAAGCAAATCCTCGGTGCGTTGCGGCTGGACCGCGAATTTTGAACAGCTATAATTCGATGATTGACAGAAACCCTCACGCCGCAGTTGCGGCTGGACCGCGAATTTTGAACAGCTATAATGTTGATGATGATCGGTCCTACGAAGAGCTGGTTGCGGCTGGACCGCGAATTTTGAACAGCTATAATAGATTGCCTGTTAAACCTTTGTAAATAAAAAGGTTTAACGGGTCTCTGTTTGTTTTTTCCACATCGAATCGCATCAAAACATCACCAGCTGCTCAGGATTTCTACGGGCGCGTTTGCGTCCCTGGTCCGAGAAATGAACAATATCACGATATTGGCGGTCGGTGAAGTTCAGGATTTGGACGTCCCCTGCATTGGGCAAATGCCGTTCGATCCGGTTGACCCTTGTCGCAAAGGCTTCCTTACCGTTAACGAACCGCGCATATACAGAAAACTGGCTCCGCTCAAAGCCCTCGTCCAGCAAGAAGTTACGGAATGCCGTCGCGGCCTTGCGCTGCGGCTTGGTGTCGGTCGGCAAATCGAACATCACAAGTATCCACATCAATCTGTATCCTGACAAATAAGTAACGGTATGGGTCATGCGCCAAGCCCTGCCAGCGTCAACGCATCGGGCGGGCGCGGCAGCGCAAGGTTAAGCTTGCCGGCCTCGAAACTCTGCCCCAGCGAAGTGGCCAATTTGATCATTGCCACCGACACTGGTGTCACACTATCCCCCAGGGGCAGGTCGGTCGCGATCAGGCGCGCGAGCGTTTGCTTGGCGTTGGTGTCGACTTGAACACCGGCGCGGTCGACGAGCGTTCTGACGGTGCAATCCACGAGCGGGCGGAACGGCTCCATCAGGTCGTCGGCCAGCGCGAAGGCGTTACTACGATTGGCGTGAAACAACCCGATGGTGGGATGCAGGCCAGTGGCAACTACAGCCCGTGCTGTGGCCGCCCGTAAGACCGTATACCCGTAATTCAGAAGCGCATTTTCATCCCCGTGCCCCGCATCGCGACGAAAGTCCGGACCCATCATACGCGGCCAATAATACCGCGCGGCTTGGGCTTCGATGTTGCTTCTGTCGCCCGAAGTGATCCTGCGGATCATCATAGACAAAGGAGCAGGCGCCTCGCCAACTGCATCCAGCGCAGCGGCCTGCATGGCTACCTTTGCGGTAACGACCTGTTTCCAAGCTTGTTTGATAAGCGGCGCTTTCGCCTGCCATTGCGCGCGCATCCGGGCGCCCTGAGCATGATGTCCTTCCAGCGGCAGCAGAACAGATTTCGGAGCGTGGTTGGCGGAACACAAGACGACCGGTGCCCCCCGCTCGGCCAGTTCCGTCAACAGCGATGTCGACCAAGTTGTGCCGTGCGCATGCACGATCACGCCCGCGATCTGATCCAGCGGCGTGCGGCCAATCTCTGCCCCGTTCTGAGAAACCTTCAGAAATCCACGGTCGCGCGACAGGTGCCGCCCGTCAGTCGCAATATCAATGATCTGGTCCACACGTTACCTCTCACGCCCCCACGCGAATCGTTAACGCATTGATTGTATTGCAACTCTACCTTTTCACCAAATCCGGGAGCCTATGCAGGCGGTCCCGGATCCCGCAGGCGGCCCATTTCATCCACAACAACCCGACGTGCTTTGGCCTTGACCAGTGAGCCCGCGCCCAACTGAATTAGTTTGAAATCCTCTTTAGGGTCTCTGTCCCTCGCATCGGCGTTTGCTTCGGTATGAGGCGCGACGAAGATGCTCCCGTTCTGTTTCATTTTCTGCACATAGCCAACAATGGTCTTACCATCCCGCTCCAGCACCACCATGTCCCGCTTGAAGATGCGCATCAGCCGTTTCGCGGCCGGATGAGGTTTCTTTTCGGCACCCGATTGATGTGCCTCAAAGGTGGTCACGACCTGCGGCTTGATCTTACCATCGGGCAGTCGCCAGATTTCGTAGCAATGGTTACTATCGCCCTTGTACGCCTTGTAAGGCCGTCCCTCTTTATCCTTGACCTCGACCCGCGCGACTTCCCGCAAGGTTTCTTCAAGCCTGACGCGGCGCAGGCCAAAATAGGGGTTATCAGTGTCGTCCGGCAGTCTTGGCGAGGCGGCAAAAGCTAGCAGCGCAGCTTCGAATTCCTTGCCTTCCAGCCCACGGGTCACGCGCGAGAGGTGCTTTTGCAGATCGACATCACGGATATTTGCACCCCGTTTGGCGGTAGCAATGTCGTTCGGGCCGAGCGACGCGAGAGGTTTGCGGCTCACGACGGTGTCATCCTGTCCGATCCCATAGGCGGTGTCGTTGTGCAGTTGGCCAGACGTGCTGTCTCGTCCGAATTTGCGCGCGGCTGGGTCGATCCGCCCGTGATCGGCGCGGTGGCTAACGATGATCCGCGCGATCTGAGCGCCAATGTCGTCGCGAAACCCCTCCCACGGGGGCGGCACAGAGCGTGCGACCTCTTCGGCGCCGTTCAACTCGTCTCGTTGAGCCATGTCGGCAACCCGCTTGATCAGCCCACGATCGGTGGCGGCCACCACAGCGGCATCGATCGCGTGATGGCGGTGGTCGGTACGGTTTTTGGCCTTGACGGTTTGTGCGTCGCTGTCCGTCAGCTCGGTCAACCCATTCAATCCCCAGTGCCGCCGCAGCATCTCTGTCAGACGGCCCGGCACGACCCAGACGTGGCTCTTGCCATCACTCCCGTCATACAACACATCGAGATAGGCGCGCGCGATACGGGATAGGTACTGCGTGTCCTTCAGGGCGCGGGCAGAAAATTCATTCTCGCCCTCGAACCGTACCATCGCGTCGGGCGCAAAACGCCAGGCCTTGTTGGCTGGCAGGTTCTTGAGATTGGCGGTAATCGTCCCCCACTGTTCTGTCTCGCCCCATGTTTCCCACGGGGTCTTGTTAGTTTTCTGGCGGTTCGCTTCTTTAAGGCAAAGCGTGCGATTGGCAAAGCTGTCGTCCAGAGTACGCGAAAACGGCAGGATATGGTCCACATCTACGTCGGGTGTAAAGATCATGGCAGCAGAGATCGGCTTGCCTGTGTAGGGGCAGCACCTCGGACCAATTGCAGGGCCAAGATCTTCCCAAAGGCGGTACTTCATCCGGTTGGCACCGGTGTTCGGAACGCCTATTTCTTCCAGCTTCTTGCCCCGCGCAATCGCCGCTTCGGTGTTCTTCTTAATGTCGCGCTGCACGTCCTTCTTCTGATCCTCGGACAACTTCAAGTCACGGGCCAGTTCCACGACGATCTCGTTTGGCTTACCGTAAACCGTGACGATCCGGTTCACCAACCGGCGCAGCTGGTTAAGCCCGATATGCACCGTAGGGTTGGTGATCCGCCCATAGCGTTTCACGTCGTCATCTTTTGGATCACCCGTTCCGGGGATCACGTGGCGTTCAAGAACTTCCCCGTAGTATGGCAGATTCTCCAACACTTCCCCCGTGCGGCCATCCGAGTGATGCCACCCGCAGGCCGACACCGCGGCACTGTAAGTCAAGACATCCGAGTCCAATGCCTCCAGAATCCGCGTAGTTGCTGTCAGGCCCAAACGCCCGAAGCCTTCTGGCAAGGGCGCGTTGGCCGTTGCCACTGCATGGTCTCGGCTCAGCTCATAATTGTCCACAAGCCAACCAACTAGGCCGGTGTGCTCGGCATCACTCTGCACGGCACGAATGCGCTTTACCACATCCCATTGGCAGCCCCAGTCAAGCGTCGACCAGCGCACACCAAACCTGTCAGGATGGGACATACTCGCGCGCACTGGGTCGCAAGCAATGGCATCTCGGTTGGCGGTCTCAAGCGTAAAGCTCTGCTCGGGCCGCAGGTTGATCAACTTACCAAGTGCCTTCAACTTCATCGTCATACCCGAGAGGGATTTTGTGTGTTTCTTGTTGTCCAAGGCATGCACAATCTGGTCCCGTTCTTCGCGAGTCAACGGGCGCGACGGCTCGCCTCGTGCCGCAATCTTCAGGTTGTTTACCGTTTCCATCAGAACCCGTCGCTGGTTCAACGGGTGGGCACTTGGAATGCGCTTGTCTTGCTCTGGAACGCCATGCTGCCCGGTAAACAGACATAGCCCGACCTCCGGTGTCTTAAGGGGGCGTTGGTGAAAGATGATCGTTGCAATCTCGTCGCGCAAATCGTCCGTCAGGGAATCCGGCGCGTGAAGGGCCTGCGCCGCCCACAGTTTTTCAAACTCCTCAGACAGGTGTTTGCGGTCGGGATAGAAATCATACCCAGCCTCTTCCTTTTCCGCGTTATCCCGTCGCGCAACGGTCAACCGCGTGCGCACGCTGGGTATGTTTTTGGGGTCGGGTGCCGCAGCGCGGCGCATATGCAGGAATTCGCCATAGGTGCGCGCACCCTTGGCCAACATCGCCTGGTCCAGTCGCGCGGTCGCATCCTTGATCTTGCCACTTGCGTTGTCGCCCCGATCCGTCTTGCGGTTGGACTTGAACCCCCGACGCTGGTTGAGATGGAACAACGCCCGCCCAAAGTGGGTGAGCGGCAGCGGGCCATCCAACCCTTTTGCCCGCAGTTCATATGGGTCCAACACCTCAAGCACCTTGGCTTCGGACGGGTCAGGGGGCATCAGTCCCACCTGCGCCATCCGTTTCATCAACGCCGCCTTGCGACGCAAATACCTGTCACGCCGCCGCCTTTGCGCTCGGGCGGCTCTGCGATCCACCGCCAACGACGCCTTGGATTTGGTATCCCGCCCGTCAGAAAAAATGCGCACGCCACCGTCTACCACTTCGGAGATCCTGTCCCCATCCGTGTCATAAAGCCACCAACCAATGGAATTCGTGCCAATATCAAGACCGAGCCGCATAGAAATCCCCTCTCAATAATACAAAGAAAACTTTGCACTTGCACAAGGGATACTCAATCTAAAAGTGTACTTGACCCCCGACGGAAGTCGCGAAATACTAAAAGGGTTCAAAATTCGCGGTCGAGCCGTTAACAAGCATTCGATTGCACCACATTGAAGCGCAGGCTACGGCCTGCGCTTTCTTTTTTGCGTTGAGTGGATGTCCGCTTTTGAAACATCGATCAAGGATGTCGCATCTGCGGCGAACGACTTGTGTGGATGGCTCCTGCATAGCAAGTCCTTTTTGATCTGATTTGTGCGTTTGTCAGAAGCAGTCATGTGTCCGGCCTGTTTGCGCGGTTGTGACCGCTGGCCCTGATGGGTTCCGCAAACCAAGTCCCTAACAGCTTAGCGGGCTATGACGCCCGGGACATTCGGCGGGGTGTCCTGGTTTTGGCGGCTGACTTATGCACCATCATATCGCAGGTCTTGCTAACTCGTTGTTCCTTTCTTCTCAGGCTGCTACGCGGGGGTTGTAGGGTTCATCGCGTGTCAGGACAGCCCAGACGATACGAGCGGTCTTATTGGCCATGGCGACAGTTGCGACGCGAGCGGGTTTGCGTTCGAGCAGTGATGTCAGCCACTTGCTGGCGCGTTCGGGGTGCGACCGTGTTTGCCGGACCAGCGATGTCATCCCAACAACAAGCAGTTGCCTGAGATACTGGTCGCCCATTTTGGTGATCCGCCCCAGTTTTTCTTTCCCTCCGCTGGACTTATTCGCAGGCGTCAAGCCCAGCCAGGCGGCGAACTCCCGGCCATTACGGAACTGACGCCCGTCGCCGATGCTGGCGATGATCGCGGAGGCCGTCACCGCGCCGACACCAGGTATCGTGCGCAACAAACGGACACGCGCATCTTCTTTGGCCACTTGCTTGAGGCGTTCTTCATACCATCGGACCCGCTTATGCAAAGCCATCAGCTGTTCTGATAGGTTGCGGATCACTTCGTTGGCGATGTCAGGCAGGTCGAGCACTTCACCAAATGTGACATCCTCAGCAAACCCAAGCACGCGGGCCAATCCTCTTGGAATGTAAACGCCAAACTCGGCTACCAGGCCACGTAGGCCGTTTATCAGTTGCGTCCTTTGACGGACCAAAAGGTCGCGAGCCCGATGCAGCGATAGCAAGGCTTGTTGCTCAACCGTTTTGATCGCAACAAAGCGCATCGTGGGTCGTGTCACGGCTTCACAGATTGCCTCAGCGTCGATTGCGTCTGACTTCCCTCGCTTGACGTAGGGCTTCACATACATCGGCGGGATCAAACGCACCTCGTGGCCCAAGGCCGTCAACTCGCGGGCCCAATGATGGGCGCTGCTGCAAGACTCCATGCCGATCAAACAGGGTTCTAACTTAGCAAAGAACGGCAGAAACTGAGCCCGTCTCAAGGGCTTGTTGAACAACACATCGTCGTCCTCTGCGATACCATGGACTTGGAAAAGGTTCTTGGCCAGGTCAACGCCGATTGTGGTAACTTGCATGGGGCGGCTCCTCTCAAAGCAGATTTAGACACCTGCATTATGGCGCATTGCGACGCCGGTTGGAGCAGGAGCCATCCAACCCATCAGCTTTCCGCCCATTCTGTTGAAAAACTCTTTGCTGCATCTGCAAATTTCGTAAAAGTGGGAAATCGTTACCTCGCAACCTGATTGCTCCCACTGGCGCTGGCAAAATTTTAGTAAATCAGAACTTTGTTCTGCCAAATTCGGAGCCAACGCGCTGCATCAGAGTTTTTCAACGCAATCGGCCGTGAACGATAGCGGCGAGCGTTCACTCAGCTCAATTGATTCCACGGCCGCGGCCCGCCCAGAATTTGTTTCTAATGTCGCGCTTGAGCACCTTGCCGACTGTACTTCGCGGAAGGTCTTCCCATATCTCGATAGTTTTCGGGGTCTTTACGCTTCCTAGCAGAGATTTAGCGTGTTTGACTAAGTCGCTCTCAGTAGCGGCAGTGCCGGCTCTCAATTGTACGATCGCTTTCACCGCCTCGCCCCATTTGTCGTCCGGCACACCGATCACTGCGCAATCCTGAACCGCTTCGTGGGATAGCACCGCTTGTTCTACTTCAGTTGAAAACACGTTGAAGCCGCCGGTGATGATCATATCCTTCTTGCGATCCACTAAGTGAAAATAGCCTTCTGTGTCCTTGACCGCAATATCGCCAGTCAGATGCCATCCCCTGACACTAGCTTCTGCCGTGGCCTCGGGGTTCTTGTAATACCCCATCATTACCAAATCAGATCGCACGGCGAGTTCGCCGCGCTCCCCATCGGGCATCGGGTCGCCGTTTTCATCTAAAACTGCAAGTTCGACATAGGGCGTCGCGCGGCCACAACTTGATAGCACGGAGTCAGGTGCTGGCGTGCCATTAAGTAAATGTTCGGCGGGCGAAAGATGGCAGCAGGTGCACGGCGCTTCGGATTGACCGAAGAACTGGGTCATGACCGGTCCGAATACTTCCAGTGCCTCCTTGAGTTTGGTCACCGACATCGGCGCCGCGCCATAGATGAAATATCTCAACGAAGAATAATCAAACTCCCGCACCCTGGGGTGAGCCAGCATCATGTAGATTACGGTGGGCGGTAAGAAGAGATCGGTTACTTGATGTTTGTCGACCAGTTCCATTAGGTTCAGTGGGTCCGGAGAGGCCGTGATAACGGTGGTTCCCCCTTTGGCCATTATCGGAAAGGCGATCAGGCCTGCCGCATGTGTAAGCGGTGCCGCGGCAAGGTAGACCGGTGGCTCGTCATGCGGGCAAAGTTCAAGCATGGTGCGGTTGAACACAGACAGGCTCTTACGGCTCAACATGGCACCCTTGGGCATTCCGGTCGTGCCTCCGGTGGGGAGGATCATGCACATACCCTCAGGGTCTTGCTTTGTGTTGGCAACTACATCGGTTATATCACCCAGCCAGCTTTCGAGGCTTGGGCCCCCAGCTATCTGTCGATCCAGACAAATGAAGTTTTCCACTTTGGGCAAAGCGGGGCGGATTTCCTTGATCATCTCTGACATGCTAGAGTGGTAAAACACGATCCGCGCATCGAAGGCGTCACAGAGGTATCGGTTATTGTCAGCTGTGTTTTTGGCATTCAGCGGAACCCAAGACATTCCTGCCTTTAGGATACCGAACACGCAAGTAAACGCGATCGCGTCATTCGGGCTGAGCACAGCGCCTTGCGCCCCTTCGCCAAGGTCTTCGGTTGCGAGCCTGTTCGCCACTCGTTGGATCAGGCTGCCAGTTTCACGGTAGCTCCAGGATTGTTCGCCCATTACAAAGCAGGCGCGATCAGGAAAAGCTGCCAATCCTTGTCCAAATGCGGAAATAACGTCCATTTTCTTGCCTCTTACTCTGTTCCGAGAATAGTCACGCAGGCGCTGGCCTCTTCTACGCCGAGAAGGCCGCCACCGTTTTCTGCAATGGCGAATCTCGCGTTTTCTACTTGTCGCGCCCCGGCTTGCCCGCGCAGTTGCTTCGTCAGCTCATAGATCTGGCCGAGCCCCGTCGCGCCAATTGGATGCCCTTTGCTTTCCAACCCACCTGACGGGTTGATAGGAATTCGCCCGCCGAGTCGTGTCGCGCCGCTTTCAGCAAGCGGACCACCTTCACCGATGGCGGCAAAGCCAAGGCATTCTGATTGGATAATTTCGCCAAAGGCCGCAGCGTCGTGAACTTCGGCCACGCTCATCTCTCCGGGGCCAACACCGGCCTGCTCGTAAGCTTCTTTTGCCGCCATTGCAGTGATGTGGTTCGCATAGTCGCGGGCATCGCGCGCAGTGCTGGAGCGTAGAACCGCAGCAAGAATTCTAACCGGTTTACCCTTAAACCGGTGCAGTTGGTCGCCGCTTACCACCACCGCCGCTGCCGCGCCATCGCTGATTGGCGAGCACATTGGGACAGTCAATGGGCCTGTGACGGCCGGGGCGCCAAGGATCTCTTCGATGCTCATTTCCTTCTGATACTGGGATTTCGGGTTCATTGTTGAATGGTAGTGGTTCTTAGCCGAGACAATGGCCATCTGGTGCTGTGTCGTGCCGTAAGCTTCCATGTGGTGGCGGGCCATGTGGCTGTAGAGATCCATGAACATCGACCGTGGCCGGCCGTCATCGGCTGCGCAATTTGGCGAAAAATAACCACCGGTTAGCGTCTCGATGTTCTGCTCCGGATTTTCTACGTCCCAAGCGGTGCCAAATATCTCAAAGCTCTTGGCTCGGTCGTCAGACAGCAATTTCTCGGCGCCAACGGCTAGCACGACATCCGCCGCGCCGCTACGTACATGGTTGATTGCCATGTGAAGCGCGGTGCTGGCCGTGGCGCAGGCGTTTTCTACATTGACCACGGGTATGCCGCGGACTCCCATCGCTCCAAGCGCTACTTGTCCAGCAACAAGGTACTGCCCCTGCATCATGCCCTGTGCTGTGTTGCCGAAGTAGGCGGCTTGAAAGTCGTTCACTAATGCGCCGGCATCTTCCATGGCCTCGGCTACCGCCATTTGGGTCAATGATTTTACGCTTCGGTCCAGATGGCGGCCGAACTTGGTCATCCCGGCACCGACGATGTAGACGTCTCTCATTTTTTCACTCCTGTTGTATTGTCAGGTTGCTGATAGAACCGGCGACATATTCCTCAGAAAAGCAGCGCTGGTAGCCAGAGAATAATTTGTGGGAAAACGGTGAACAGAACGACCGCCCCTAGCATGATTAGAAAGAAGGGCACCGTAGCGCGGGCGATTTCACCAATTGACGCGCCCGAAATCGACTGAATGATAAATAGGTTGAAGCCGACAGGCGGTGTCATCAACCCCAACTCGATCATCAGAACGAGGAATACCCCGAACCAGATCGGATCAATCCCGGCAGCCAAAACGATGGGCATAATGAGCGGTAGCGACACTACCATGATAGAAATGCCATCGAGAAACAGGCCTAGGAAGATGTAGAAAATCGCAATTGCAACGAGCAGCATGGTGGTGTTCAGGTTCAAGCCGAGAACCCAGTTGGCCAGCCCTTGTGGAATTCCAACAATACTCGCCGCGGCGGACATGAGCGACGCCGCGACAACGACCGCCCCCATAACACAGGTCAGCCTTGTTGCCGCCACCAAGGACTCGCGTATTAATTCCCATGTCATACGACGTTCGATCAGGATGAGCACGGCCGCACCCGCTACGCCAACTGCCGCTGCCTCGGTTGGCGATGCTATGCCACCATAGATGCTACCCAGAACTGCGAACACGAGTACAAGGATGGGGAGAAGGCCGAGAAGCGCCCGCAGGTTTGTGGGCTTTGAATCACGTGTGACCGGACCACCACGCATGGCGATATAAGCAGAATACAGCAACGCCAGCACAAGTCCGGGGATCAAGCCGGCGGCAAACAGGCGAACAATCGAGACATCCCCAATTACGCCGTAAACGATCATCGCGATCGACGGCGGAATGAGAAGGCCGAAAGAACCCGACCCGGCGAGGGAGCCCAGCACCAGCCGACGATCATACCCACGCCCCAGCAATTCAGGCACGCTGATCCGTCCGATGGTCGCCGTCGTGGCGGCAGAAGAACCGGACACGGCGGCGAAGGTTGTGCAGCCCGCGACGTTCACATGTAACAAACCGCCCGGCAGATGCCGGAAGATAGGCACTAGGCCCTCAAACAGCCGTTTTGACAAGTTGGCACGGAACAGCATTTCCCCCATCAACAGGAAGAGCGGAATTGCCGATAACTCCCAGGATCGCGATGCGCGAACAGAAACCTTGGCTGCGAGAATGCCGGCCTTTGCAAAGCTGAAATCCCCTCCCAAAACCATGGTCAGGATCGCGACAATAAAGAGCGTCATGAAGGCCCAGAGGCCAAGCGCCAGCGCGCCGATGAAAAAGCACAGCAGGATAAGAGCGATTTCAAACTCCATGATCATTACTCCCTTCGCCAGTATCCAATCCTTGGGTGAGCAACTGCAAACTGTGGGCCAGCAGCACTAGAGCCAGCGACGCTACGCCGAACAGCGCGATGGCTTCGGGCAGCCAAAGCGGGAAAGCAATAACGCCGGAAGAGCTTGAACCGCGATCAAAAAGTTTGAGCACGGAACGCAAAATGTATCGGGCCCAGTACAGTGCGACTACTAGGGCAACCAACGTGAGAATGAGTTCTAGAATTCTTTGCGGTCCCGCCCGCAGACGGCTGCTGATTAGGGTCAACCGGATCATTGCGCCGTCGTGGAACGTGGGCGCAAGAGCCAGGGTAATCGCGGCCGAAACGAGGTAACCGGCAAGCTCTTCTGTGACAAGCATTGAGCTGCTAAACACCGATCGCAGGATGATTTCTGTGAGGATCAGGACTGTCAGACCTGCCACAGCTACGGCTGCTACAAACATACACAGCGCGCAAACATGGCGCGTGAGGCGGTGAACTAGTGCCATATCATTTTCCCTGCGATCGGAAGGTGGGGCAGGCGGCGAGCTTTTGCAGCGACGCCTGCATCAATCTTCGAAAAGAGCTTGAGTCATTTGTCCTGAATCGCTTTGAAGAGCACCTCGCCCTTTGGTCCAGCTTCCTTGATCCAGTCGGCAGCAGCCGCGCGCGAGATTCCCGCGAAACGTGCGGTCAGCTTTGCATCGGCCGCTTCATGGATGGTGATGCCGTTCTCTCGGAAGGTTTTCTTGAATCCCTCAATCGCTGCAAGCGCCTCTTTCCAGTTTGTTTCGGTATAGACCTCTGCCGCTGTTAGCAGGGCTTCCTGATATTCTGGTGACAGATCGTCGAAGGCATCTTTGGACACGTGCAACAGAGTGATGGGAGTCGAATAACCGATGTCGCTGAAATCAGTGATGCCGAGATCCCATGCCTTGATGGCAAAGCCGCCGAAAGACGACGTTAGAACCGAGTCGATCACGCCTGAGGAGAGAGACGAGACCACATCGCTCCATGCAAGCTGTACCGGTGCAGCGCTCAATTCCTTGAAGGCGCTAGCCGAGAACGAGTCGTAGGTGCGGATTTTGACGCCTGCGAAGTCCTCGATACTAGTCATTTTGTGTTTGCCGAAAATTCCCACGGCTGGAAAGGTGCCCCAGCCAATCATTTTCTGGTCGTTGCGCTCGAATGCTGCTTCGAATTCAGGGCGCACGATTTTCATCATGCGCTGAATGTCGGCGTTGGTGGGCGCAATAAAGGGCAGCCCCACGACACCGAACACCTGCTCGAAGCCTATCAGGTCGGGCGCACCGGTTTCGGCCATCTCGACAACTCCGTCGCCAACAACCTCGAAATTGTCACCACCTTTGAACCCGAGCGCACCATCAAGGTTGAGTTCTAGAATAAATCCACCGTCGGTCAGGCGCGAAAGCTCTTTGGCCATAGCATCAAAGGACGCGCCGACATGAGATTTTGATGGATAGGTCGATGTCACGCGCCATGTAACATCCTGTGCGGCCAGGCTGCTGGCCAGCAACGTGGCGGCAATGCCTGCAATTAGTACGGTTTTCATGCTGTCTCCTCCTTAAAAACTCCCCCGCCGAATCCGGCGGCTTAATGAAGGATAGATAATGCATGATATATATGCAATCCATATATATCATGCATAGCATAGTTGCATACTTGTGATGGATCCGGCAATGAGGCGTAAACAGGAGTGAGCGATGAAATGTAACATGACGAATTGGGCTGAACATCCGGATGCTGTGCATATATGCGCTTCGGAACTTGCATTCTGGGGGCCGCGTTTTGCCATGGTTTCCGCAAACGAGAAGCTTGCAGAACTAGGGATGACTCGCTCGCACTTCCGGGTCATGTATTTCGTGCGCTTTCGCAGTGGGATCAGCACAAACGAACTTCAAGAACTATTGATGATCAACGCGGCGAGCTTAAATCGCGTGATGAAGGAGTTGGTTCGCGACGGAAGTATCGAGCAGGTCACGGACGCAAATGACCGCCGCATACGGCATCACTACATCACGAATAAGGGGCTTGAGGTGCTGGAGGCCGCCTTCGATGAACAGAAAGCCAGTTTGAACAAGGCCTTTGCTGAAGTAGGCGAAACCGCAGTGCAGAATTTCCTGGAAGTGCTTTACCACCTGGTTCCACCGGAAAGGCGTGCGTATCTGACTATCAAACCAGACGACCTTCCAGATTGAACGACGCTCGTTTGGTTGTTGATCCGTACATATCTACATCTGTGTTCGCTTAGAGATCGCCGACGGGCGTGGCTACAAGCTGCGCAACCGCCCCGCTCGTGACATTGCTGCGCAATGCACTGCCGGGCAGTGATCGAGATCATGTTCGGCAAGCTCAAGGACTCACGCTGCGTTGTGACCAGCTACTTTGGAAACTAACGAGTCTGGAGCCTAACGATCGTCAGCGCTAAAATTACGCCGAGCTATCGCGTCCGCGACTTTTTTCATTCTGTCGATACAGTCTTTGAGTTCTTGTTCATTTAGGCTGGAGGAGATGAACGCTGAACTTAGGGCTGCGAACGGCTTTCTGCCGCCATCGCGCAGAGCCACGCCGACGCCGCTTACGCCATTCGTGAACATCCCGTGGTGGATCGCGTGGTCGGAGGCAACGGTTCGGGCGACGGTATCTTTGAGAAGTTCCATCTCGATACCGGGGCGTGCACGGAAACGCTGTATGTTCCGCTCGAAGATATGTTGACGTTCATCGGAGGGCAGCGCTGCAAGAAGCGCCATGCTTCCGGCTCCCAGGCCAAGCGGCTGACGCGAACCAACATCCATTACGAGGGTGCGTATTTTGATGTCCGGCTCTATGCGTGCAACGCAGACCGCGTCGTCGCCTGAACGAACGCTAATATAGATCGTCTGCTCAAGATCGTGACTGAGTTGTTTCAGTAGGTCGCCTGCCATCTGTTCGATTGTGTGGCGCTGCGCGGCTTGCAGGTTGAGAAGTGCCAGTTCGGCGCCGAGAGTAATTTTGCGGGTTCGCGGGTCGCGTTCGATCCACTCAAGCTCCTGGAGGGTTTGCAGGATACGGTAAACGGTCGGTCGTGGAAGGTCAGTGGCGTTCACGATAGCTGCGACCGACATCCCGAGTTCACCGGCGTTTCCGATGTGTTTCAGTATCTCGGCCCCCCTGACAAGGCTTCCACGTGGACTGCCCTCTTGTCGCGTAAGCGCTTGACGCCCTGGCGTCATGACTGCGTCTTCGGTGGAGCTGTTATCGTTCATCATACTGATCCTATATTATCACTTATCGGACGTTGTTATCTGCTTTATAAACATGTTAAGTTTATCATGTATAGGGGCCTTCAACAGCTTCTAAAATGGCTTTTTTCACCAAGAGAAAGGACGACATCTTATGTCCAAGTTGGCTGGCGCCCAAAACCGCAGATCCACTATTATCAATAAACGGTCATCTGATCATCCTTTTTTCGCCAAAGGTGTGGCTGGAGGGACGATTCATGGCTGAACTTGATAAGACGCAGGTGCTTGTGATCGGGGCAGGTCCGTTGGGCTGACGCTTGCGCTGGACCTGGCGTCACGCGGAATTGACGTGACGGTTGTGGAGCTCCGCAGTTTTGGGGAAGCGCCAAGCGTGAAGTGCAATCATGTGTCCGCGCGCTCGATGGAGGTATTTCGACGCCTCGGTTTCGCTGAGACGGTTCGCGCCGCTGGCTTGCCTGACGACTTTCCACATGATGTTTCCTACCGGACGGCTGCGACCGGGGTTGAATTGACCCGAATTCCGATCCCTTCGCGCAATGGTCGCAAATCTGGGGCCCCGGGGCCGGACACGTCGTGGCCAACGCCAGAGCCACCACACCGGATCAACCAGATTTTTCTGGAGCCGATACTGAGTGATCAGGCTGCTGCTGACCCCAGAATACGTCTGCTTAACCGAACGCGTGTCATTGCTTTTGATCAAGCGGACGACCATGTGCTGGTGACGGCCGAAAGCTTGGACAGCGGTGAGGTGATTCGGATTTCGTGCGATTACATGGTTGGGTGTGACGGTGGGCGTTCCATGGTGCGAAAGGCGATTGGTTCGGAATTTGTCGGCGACGCGGTCATTCAGAGGGTTCAATCGACCTATATTCGTGCGCCGCGTCTCTTGGAGATGCTGGACGCTGGACCGGCTTGGGCGATGTTTACGCTCAATCCCCAGAGAAGCGGGAACGTTTATGCCATCGACGGCAGGGAAAACTGGCTGGTGCACAACTACCTGCGCGATGACGAGCCTGATTTCGACTCTGTCGACCGAGACTGGGCAATCAGGAAGATTCTCGGCGTCGGAAATGATTTTTCCTATGACGTCCTTAGCAAGGAAGACTGGTTCGGTCGTCGATTGGTCGCGGACAAGTTCCGTGACCGTAGAGTATTTATCTGTGGCGACGCGGCGCACCTATGGGTGCCCTATGCCGGCTATGGAATGAACGCGGGGATTGCTGATGCGGCGAACCTTGCATGGCTCATGGCCGCGACATTGCAGGGTTGGGCGCCTGAGCGGATACTCGACGCGCACGAGGCCGAGCGACAACCAATTACCGAGCAAGTGTCGCGTTTCGCGATGAATCACGCGCACGCGATGGCAAAGCAACGTGGCGCGGTGCCGGACAATATCGATGGTCAAGGTCCGGAGGCCGAGGCCTTGCGGAAAGAGATCGGCTCTAAGGCATACGAATTGAATGTGCAGCAGTACTGTTGTGGCGGTTTGAACTTTGGTTACTTCTACGACAATTCCCCTATCATTTGTTACGATGGGGTCGAGCAGCCAGCCTATTCGATGGGCGATTTCGTGTCTTCGACGGTCCCTGGTTGTCGGGCTCCGCATTTTTGGCGGCATGGAGGGGAATCTGTATATGATCAGTTTGGGCCGGGGTATACCCTAATCTCCTTGGAGGAGGGCGCAGATGTAAGCGCTCTCGAAAATGCCGCGTCGGCACGCGGCGTTCCCCTTGCCGTCCTGAATGTGGAGGCAGAAGAGGCGGGCGACGCTTATGACCACCAGTTCACTCTCGTTCGACACGATCAGCATGTTGTATGGCGCGGCAACCAGCTGCATGCTGATCCTGAGCGGTTGATCGATACGATACGCGGCGCTTCCGCCTGACAGAAAACGGCGCTTTAGAGTGGGCGGTTCAATGCTGGTGGCCACGCCCCAAAAGCGCCAAAAACTAGCTTGTGTATGAGGGATCTCCATAATGCAAACCAAAACATCCAATACTCTCACCGGTGGTGAAGCCTTGTGCCAAGCATTGGTTGCCAACGGCGCCGACACGCTGTTCGCAATTCCGGGTATTCAATTAGACTGGGCTGTGGACGCACTTGCCGCGCGCCCAGAGATTTCTGTTTACGTTCCCCGTCACGAACAATCTGTCAGCTACATGGCAGACGGTTTTGCGAGAGTGACGGGAAAACCGGGGGTTGGCATGGTTGTGCCTGGGCCGGGCATGCTTAATGCGACAGCCGGACTGAGTACGGCTTACGCATGCAACTCGCCAATGGTCTTTCTTGTCGGACAAATCCATTCGCAAGCGGTTGGAAAAGGCTTCGGCAACTTGCATGAGATCCCTGATCAACCGGGGGTGCTGCGTGGCCTTTCAAAGTCGCATGCCCTAGTAATGGATACGGCGCAAATTCCGGGGGCCGTGAATTCCGCCTTTGCGTCGGCGATGGAGGGTCGCCGTCGCCCGGCGACGGTAGAGATCCCGTTCGACCACTTGATGTCCAAGACGACATACGATGCGGGTGATCCAACCGTTGCACAACCTACGCAGATTGACACGAAGGCCATCGAACAGGCGGCCCAGCTCCTCGATGATGCTGATTTCCCCGTGATTTACATCGGAGGCGGCGCGGTGGACGCGGGGGGCGAAATCATGGCGCTGGCTGATCGTCTTGGTGCACCGATTGTCGCTAGCGACAATGGCCGCGGTGCGACTCCGGATAGCCACTCATTGACGTTCAACGCTCTTGCTGGTCGGCCGCTGATTTCCGTGGCGGACGTCGTGCTGGTGATCGGGTCGCGTTTCATGGATGTTCTAGCGCCTGAGCCGAGTTGGCCGCAGGACGGCAAGACGTTTATTTTCCTGAATATTGACCCTCAAGACATGAAAGAACCGCGAGAGGCCGCTATAGCGATCGAGGGCGATGCGGCCGAAGGGGCGCAGGCTCTCTCAGATGCGGTCTCTCCGCGTGAGGTGCTATCGCCCGAGACGGCCTTGAAGATCAAACGATGGGCGCGGGATCAGATCGAACAGACCGGCACTTTATGGCGATATGTCGAGGCTATTCGCAGTGCGCTGCCTGATGACGGAATCTTCGTGAACGAACTAACTCAAGTTGGCTATCTTGCGCGCATCGCATTCGAATGCAGGCAACCACGCACGCTCATCGGCCCAGGTTATCAGGGGACGCTCGGGTATGGTTTTCCCACTGCCTTGGGCGCTTCCGTCGGTGGAGGCGGGCGCCGAGTGTTTTCGATCACCGGTGACGGGGGATTCGGGTGGTCGATTCAAGAGCTGGCGACCGCGAAGCGGTACAACCTGCCCGTCACCTTGATCGTCTTCAATGACGGCCACTACGGCAACGTCCGAAGTATCCAGTCTGCAACCTTCGGGCGCAACTATCTTACCGAACTTAGCAATCCCGATTTCGCCACGCTTGCTGCCGCCTTCGGTCTGGAATTCGCAAACGTTTCGAACCCTCAGGACCTGCAAAAGGTGCTCACGGAGAGCGTTGAGAATGATGGGCCTATGATGGTCGAGGTCAGGGTTGGTTCCATGGCGAGTCCTTGGCCATTGTTACGCCTCCGGCCAATGGGCGGTGGTTCCGAATCCTCATACGATCACCTATTCTAAGGTAAGGAGAGTGCCTATGTCCCTGGATCAGGACAGCATCGATATTCTTAGCAAGAGCCAAATTGGCGACAAAGCGAATTTCGTCGATGGTGACTGGATGTCGCCGCGCACGGATGAGCGGCTCGTTGTAGTGAGCCCCGGTAGTGGAGAAGCTATCGCTACGATCGTTGATAGTTCAGAAGCGGATGTTGACTTGGCAGTCGCTGCAGCACGGCGAAGCTTTGCTTCCGGCGTTTGGTCACGGCTTATGCCGGCGCGCCGCAAGGCCATTCTGTTTAGGTTGGCGGGTCTAATCGAGCGGGATGCGCTAGAGCTTGCGGTCTTAGGTGTCCGGGACAACGGCACCGAGATTTCCATGGCAATCGCGGCCGAGCCGGGTAGCGCAGCAGCGACCTTTCGCTTCTATGCCGAAGCTTTGGACAAGGTGAACGGTGACATCACACCCACCGCCCCGGGTACGCTCAGCCTTATCCATCGGGAGCCGGTCGGTGTGGTTGGTGCAATCGTTCCGTGGAACTTCCCGATGATGATTGCTGCCTGGAAGGTCGCGCCCGCTCTTGCTGCAGGTAATTCGGTTGTACTCAAACCCTCCGAGGCGGCATCTCTCACGCTATTGAAGCTCGCTGAGTTGGCCGCTGAAGCGGGGGTGCCGGACGGCGTGTTCAATGTGGTAACCGGCCGGGCCCGTGCCGGCCGTGCGTTGGCGGTGAGCGACGATGTAGATGTTCTCGCTTTCACCGGGTCGGGCGGGGTGGGTCGGCAATTGTTGCGTCACGCAGCCGAGTCAAACCTTAAGCCGGTGCATCTTGAACTGGGCGGCAAGTCGCCGAACATCGTGTTCGCGGATTGTGGAGATATTGCAGGAGTGGCGCGGCAGTCTGCCCGTGCGATCTTTGCAAACTCCGGTCAGGTTTGCGTTGCCGCGAGCCGACTGCTAATTGAGGACACGATCTATGAAGAGTTCCTGAGCCACGTTATCGATGCGGCAAAAGCTGAACGAGTCGGCAATCCGTTGAAGATTGACACAACAGCAGGAGCGATCGGCACGGCGGAACAGATTCAAAAGAATGAGGGGTTTGTTCAGCGCGCCGTTCGTTCTGGGGAAAAAGTGCTTGTTGGCGGTGCGCGGATGGACCTACCTGGCTTCTTTTTCAGCCCCACCGTTATCGAAGTGGCGGAAATGCAAAGCGCCACCGTGCAGGAGGAAGCTTTCGGTCCGATACTCTCAGTTCAACGGTTTTCCGGTGAAGATGAGGCTCTTCGTTTGGCAAATGGAACGCGTTTCGGTCTGGCGTCGGGTGTTTGGACAGAAAACCTCTCCCGGGCGCATCGCATGGTTGAGCGACTGCAGGCCGGGGTAGTTCATGTCAATTGCTACGGAGGCGCTGACATCACGGCACCGCTGGTTGGCCAAAAGCAATCCGGAAATGGATTTGATCGCTCGCTCGCGGCAATTGAGAAGTACCAAGTACGCAAGACAGCTTGGTTGCGAACGGCTTGAAATGGGTCGCCTATGACTACCGAAAGGTGAGGATGGGACTGCCATCTTCGGGCGCTACAATCGAATTTGAAGTGCGTGGATGTCGATTATTAATAATCGGACAATAAATTGAAGAAGCGCAAGGTGATTTGTGCAAATGTTATTCAGGAAGCCAAGTATTGCTTGAAAACAATGGCATGAATCATTAACATGTTTACATGAATTGTCCGATATGTGGGACGCGAATGCTGTCAGGGCTTACTGCTCTAATGAGTGAGTGGCGCCGTGGCTGATGTTTCCCGTGCTCGAAATTCGGACGATTGCAGGGATGGAGGTTTGCGATGCAGGCTGTGCTTTTGCTCGGAGGCTCTTTCTGAAGAGGGATTTGGTCTTTGACCACATTTGACGGCGCAGTGCGCCGAAGCGATTAAAATGGGAGTGAGGAATGAAACATTTCATAAAACGGGTCGCCGTCATGTTTTCGGTGGCGGGACTTGTGGCGTCGCCAGCGATTGGGCAGGAGGAAGTTGCAATTCCTGACACGATGATCTGGACGACGCTTGATGTCGGGTCTAGCGGTCACGCAGAGGCGTCCGCGCTTGCCGATGCCCTGATGAAAGAAAACAAGACGCGGATCCGGATCCGGCCTGCTGGATCGGCGCCGGCGAGGCTTTTGCCGATGAAGTCGGGCCAGGCGACCCATGGCATGCTGGCGAACGAGGCCTATTTCGCCTCCGAAGGCATTCAGGGGTTTGAAGACAGGGCCTGGGGGCCACAGAACCTGCGCGTCATCATGGCTCGTCCGGCAGTGTATGGTTTGGTGACGACGAAAGAGAGCGGCATCAAAAATCTTGCTGATATTCGCGGCAAACGTTTCGCTTATGTCGTCGGTCAACCCGGCATCAACGTGAAGAACGACGCGCTTCTGGCGTATGCCGGGTTGACCCGTGATGATGTCCAGGTGCTGGAGATGCCGAACTACTCGTCGAGCATTCGCGCATTGGCGGAGGGTCGCGCCGATGTTGCGGGTTCCGTTCCGACTGCCGGTGTTCTTCGTGAGTTGGAAGCATCGCCTGATGGTCTTGCGTGGGTCCGCTTCGGAGACGGAAATTGGGATGAGCTTCAGCGAATCGTACCGTTCTTTACGCGGCAATCTTGGGGTGTCGGTCCCGGCCTGTCGGAGGAAGTGCCGGGGGATATGGTCGGCTACCGTTACCCCATTATTGCTACCTATGCGAACGCTAATGCGGACGAGGTTTATGCGCTGACCAAAGCAATCATGGGTGGTGTCGATGGTTTCGCATCGGCTCTGGCCGGAATGGAGAACTACACGCCTGAGAAGGCTGGCACACCTCCCGTCGACGTGCCGTTTCACGAGGGGGCGATCCGGTTCTACAAGGAAACCGGCGCATGGACCGAAGAGCACGATGCCTGGAACGAAGGGCGTCTAACCCGGCTTCGGGCGTTGCGCGCAGCTTGGGACAAATTGGTCGACGGACGTGGCGCCGGCATGAGGGAAGCCGATTTTTCGGCGGCTTGGTTGGAAGCGCGCGATAGCGTGCTCAACGAGCTCAAATAGCGGGAAATTGGCTGAGGGGAGGTGCGTGCGCACTTCCCCTCAGCCCCAGTCGTTTCAAGAGGTTACAATCGATGTCCCGTTCAGCGGCGCGCGCGCAACCCGCGCGTATATCTCATAGCGAAATCGCGGTTTCATACTGGATCCGCTCATTGCTCACCTCAGCGGGTGTGCTGATAAGCATCAATCACATCTTTTCGGTTGCGGCATTCGGCTACAGGCCGTCCGCGAACGAGTATTATTACCTCGTCATTGCTTTCTTCCTCCCTTTGGTATTCCTGAACGAGCGTCAGCACATGCAAAGGGGTGTGCCGGGTAAGGTTATCAACGCACTGCTCGCGATCGCTTCATTCTGCACGGCGATCTACCTTGCGATGAATGCGAACCAGATCGTCCGCCTCGGATGGGACCTTCAAGCGCCACCGTTGCCGACGATGGCTGCTGGCGTGCTGTGTTGCGTTGCTCTTGAAGCCTTAAGGCGCTGTGCCGGATACCTCCTGTTTGCAATTTGTTTGATTGGCGGTGTTTTTCCGATGTTCGCGGATGGTATGCCAGGGTTTCTCTGGGGCTCCGAATACAGCTTCGCCGAAACCATTCGCGCGCACGCCTTAGGCAGCGAAGGTATCATCGGAGTGCCGCTTAGGGTGCTTGCTGATACGCTGATCGGATACTTGATTTTCGGTGTTGTTCTGGTCGCGACTGGGGGAGGGGCTTTCTTCATGAAGTTCGCCGAAGCCCTTATGGGTGGGCGCCGTGGCGGACCGGCAAAGGTGTCGGTCATCGCCAGTGGGCTCTTTGGAAGCTTGAGCGGGAGCGTTGTTTCCAACATCGTTTCAACCGGCGCGGTGACCATTCCGGCCATGAAGAAGGCGGGTTATTCGCGGACTTATGCTGGCGCAGTCGAGGCTTGCGCTTCCACGGGCGGGTCGCTCATGCCGCCGGTGATGGGGGCGGTGGCCTTTATCATGGCCGCTTTTCTGAATGTGTCCTATGTAGAGGTGATGATTGCGGCGACGATTCCGTCGTTCCTGTTTTTCCTGACGCTCTACCTACAGGTCGATAGCTATGCGGCGAAGAACGGGCTGAAGGGCCTAGAAGATCACGAACGTGAGGCAGTTGGCAAAGTCCTCAAGGAAGGGTG
Organism: Rhodobacteraceae bacterium D3-12; assembly: GCA_025916135.1. Taxonomy (NCBI): domain Bacteria; kingdom Pseudomonadati; phylum Pseudomonadota; class Alphaproteobacteria; order Rhodobacterales; family Roseobacteraceae; genus Phycobium; species Phycobium rhodophyticola. Next base: position 1,305,898 of record CP104793.1, read on the forward strand.
GGTTCACCTCCTTGGCTTGGCCACGCTCATGTACTTCATCCTTGCGATGCGGCTTGAAGCACAGGCGCCATACTACGCAAGCCTTGTGCTGCTCATTGGCCATATGATTCAGGTCCGTCCGAACCTTGGCGCACTTGTGCGATCTCTCATCGACCACGCGGCAGACAACATCGTGTCGATCCTCGGCATCTTGGTGGGTGTGGGCCTGATTATCGGCGGATTGTCGATTACAGGCGTCGGCACAGCCTTTTCTCGCGAGTTGATCCAGTATTCCGGTGGCAACATCTACTTGCTCCTTCTGCTCGGCGCTGTGACCAGTTTCATTCTCGGCATGGGGATGACTGCCACCGCTTGTTACATCTTTTTGGCTGTTGTGCTCGGGCCCGCCTTGATCGACGGTGGACTGAACCCGCTCGCTAGTCATCTTTTCATTCTCTACTATGGTATGTTGTCCTTCATTACGCCTCCCGTTGCGCTCGGCGCTGTGGCAGCGGCAGGCATCAGTGGGGCAGGGATTATGGCAACGGCGTTCAGTACATTCAGAATCGGAATCGTGCTCTATATCCTGCCGTTCATCTTCGTCCTCCATCCGCCCCTGATCTTACAGGGCGATTGGATTGAAGTATCGCTTAGTGTCGTAACGGCGCTTGTTGCCGTCTGGGCCTTGGTCGGCGCTGCCGAAGGCTACCTGCTTGGCGCAGGACGCGTGTCGAAAATCGAACGTGTCGTATTGGCAGTGATGTGCCTGCTCTTCTTCATTCCAGGCACTTTCGCTAACTCGGCCGGGGTTGGGGCTTTGCTTTTATTCGCAGTTGTCCGAAGTACACTCGTGGGATTGCATTCGAAATCGAAGCAAGACTCGAACTGGCTCAATCGCCGCAATCAGTGAGGAAATCAATGAAAGACGAAGTCATTTTGATCACCGGATCGGGAAAAGGTATCGGTCGAGAAGCTGCGCTTCTGGCCGCGTCACAGGGCGCCGCCGTGGCCGTGGCCGATATTGATGAAGCCGCTGCCGCCGCGACCTGTGCGGAGATCGGGGAGGCGCAAGGTCGGGCGATTGGACTTACCTTCGACGTAACCGATGAGGATAGCGTCAAATCCGGGTTCGACTCCGTTATCGGTGCCTTCGGGCGTCTGACTGGACTTGTCAATAATGCGGGAGGATCGAGCTTGCATGATGGTCCCGTCACCGAGGTTCCGGTCGATGAGTTCCGCCGGGCGATCGAACTTGATCTGGTCGGTACGTTTCTTTGCTGTCGACACGGCATCCCGCTTATTTCTGCAGCTGGAGGCGGTTCGGTTGTCAATATGGCATCGCTGCTCGGGCTACGTGGTACTGCTGGACGTGATGCCTATACGGCGGCCAAAGGAGGGGTGGTCTCCCTGACGCGCTCGATGGCTGTAGAATTTGCGGCCGATAAGATTCGCGTCAACGCCATCGCGCCGGGTGCGGTCCTGACAGAACGCATGCAAACCTTCATTGAGAAAGATCCACGCGTACAGGCGAACGTTGCCAAGCATCTCTTGGGGCTACCGGGCCCTCGCGAAATCGCCGAAGCGATTGTCTACTTGCTGGGACCAACTACCCGACACATGACTGGTGCGATCATTCCGATTGATGGCGGACGTGGGGTATCTGCCTAAGCGTTCAGTCCCGGGATCTGGTGGATGGGATTGGCTTTGTTGCACAAATCCCGTCAGGGATTCACTGTGTGAATCCAGCATGATAGCTGGGAAGCGTTAGTAGTTGGGCCCCTACGAAGTACAAGACCACGAACTGGTCGGCTTACAATGACGCGCTGAGGCAGCGGGGATCTTTGTCACTTTGGTTTGATCCAGAGATGATCTGGGTTCCTCGCCCGACCGGGAGGCGCGGTCGGAAGCAGCAGTTCAGCGATGCCGCGATCCAGACTTGCCTGACCTTGCAGGTGCTGTTTGGCCTGCCATTGAGGCAGACAACCGGGTTCGTGCAAAGCCTGTTTCGATTGGTCGGGTTGGATTGGGCCGTACCAGATTTTAGCACCCTTTACCGCCGTCAAAAGACGCTGAACGTAAGCCTGCCATATCGTAGTGGAATCGGCCCGCTGAACCTTCTTGTCGATAGCACAGGCATCAAGTTCGAAGGTGAAGGGGAGTGGAACGCCCGCAAGCACGGTGGTTCTAAACGGCGCATATGGCGCAAGATACACTTAGGAATTGATGAAGAAACGCTGGAGGTGCGGGCAGTCGAGGTAACTACCAGCAATGTCGGAGATGCCCCGATGCTGCCGGAATTGCTTGCGCAGAGCCCACACGATCAGAACATCGGCAGCGTCACTGCAGACGGAGCCTACGACACTCGCAAATGCCACGACGCGATTGCTGCTCGCGATGCCCACGCCGTCATTCCACCGCGCAAGAACGCCAAGCCCTGGAAACCCACGAGCGCCGGGGCCATCGCCAGAAACGAGGCGGTCAATGCTTCGAAATACCTGGGCCGTTCCCTATGGAAGCAATGGAGCAGATACCACCGCAGAAGCCGAGTCGAAACCAAGATGCATTGCGTGAAGCTGATGGGCCAAAGCCTCATGGGAAGGGACTTCGACCGACAGGTTGCGGAAATCCAGGTCCGCATCGCAGTGTTGAACCGCTACACCGCTCTGGGCATTCCTGTCACAGAGGTCATAGGGTAAGTCCGTTCTGGGAAAGGGCTAGCACGTAGTTCAAACGATTTGTGCAACAAAGCCGAGATTTTGTCACAATCCGGGGTTGTTGCCAGTCGTCGAGCTTTCGCGGAATCGGTTTAGGTGTGTGTTCCCGTGAAGTCATGCCCCCGAGCCGTCCGCAACTCTTGTGTGGTGTTTTATGTGGTATGTTTCTCAATACTATATGTTTTTCTGTTTGTATTCTGTAGGTTGTTGTATTTGAATGGCGGACTTCGTCTCCGCCATTACATATTGATTTTATTAAATTAAACTGACTACGGGCCGTTCTACCCATGAACTACCCACGGGACTTTCAAGGCTTTCCAGCACGAAAAGGGGGCCATCTTTCGACGGCCCCCAAATATGTTCCCCGACCGGGCTTACCGTCGATCACTTCTTCCAACGGGTGGTCGAAACGTGCTTGTCGAAGAAAACGCCCGGCTTGGTAGTGGTGGATCGGCCCGAACCGTCGGAATATCGTGTCGTCCGGGTCGTGCTCCCGTCACCGTTGCTCTTCGTTGTTCGGCTTTTGATAGACATGGCATAAACTCCTTCCTTTTTGTTGCCATGCTTTACACTTTACCAGCGCGGCGCTTGGTATCATCCTTTGGAAAGAAGAAAGCTATTGAGTCATGTCCAGAAAAAGACCCCTGTTTCTAGACAAATCAAACGTCTTAGATCTGTCTACCATCATGTGGCCATCGCGCCCAAGAGGTATCGACGGCCTGGTTGGCGATTGGGCCGCTCGTTGCGAACACGATGCCAAGTTTCCTAGCGCGCGAACCCGCTCGGCAGTCTACGCGTGGCTGGACAAAGGCGCGCCCCCGGAGACTGACGCTGTTCTTGGACTTGCCGCCATGCTCGACGCAGACCCGCTAACTATTTTCGACTTTGAGCGCAACGGGTACTTTAAGAGCTTTAGCAAGCTGCGTGAACAAATCTATTTTCATATCGTCGGCGGCGGACGTTTTCGGTCAATCCTTGATCTAATGGCCCCTCGCACTGTCTGGCCGAACGATGGTCTTGCAAGAAAGTTCTACGGACGCCCTTGGTACTCTGTGGAGTTTGAACATCGCGCGGACGGGGTAATAAACGACTATGCAGATGTTCGGATTAGCTTCCCTCAATCAACCCGTTTTGCGCCGCGCTGTGTTCACATTGCTTACCGGCGCGCAAACTCGCGCGATAAACTATGGAGATACTACGGCACCGTTCAGAAATTTAGGGGTAAGACACGGCTGTTTTCCGAAAGTGGAGCCTACGTTGAGAAAATCGAAGCGCAACCTTCGGACGATGGTTTTGCATTCAAGACATACTATGGTGCCACGCACGTTGAATTTCGGGTCGCCTCGTTACACGCGTTTGAGTGCAACCAAGTTTTTCCCTCCGAAACGGGGAGTGATTTTCTTTTTGAACCGGACCCCCGCCACTGAAAAGAACCCCGGCTGCGTCGGTGGGCTTTGTTGCACAAATCGATTGAGGGACTCACTGCGTGAATCCAGCATGATAGTTGGAGTGTATGAGCAGTTGGTCACCCACGAAATACAAAACGAAGAATTGGCCGTCGTATAACATAGCGTTGAAGCAGCGCGGTTCGCTGACGATCCATTATCCGGCAGTCGCTGCTTGCAGCGATGAGAGGGTGGTTTGATCCAGCGATGATCTGGGTGCCGCCGCCGAGCGGTAAGCGTGGTCGGCAGCAGAGCTTCAGTAATGCGGCGATCCAGGCGTGCCTGACGTTGAAGGTTCTGTTTGGTTTGCCACTCCGCCAGACGACGGGCTTTGTCGACAGCCTCCTGCGTCTGATCGGGCTGGACTGGGCCGTGCCCGACTACAGCACGTTGAGCCGCCGCCAGAAGACGCTGCATGTCAGCCTTCCTTATCGCGGCGGCAGTGGCCCCCTGGAGCTTCTGATCGATAGTACAGGCATCAAATCCGAGGGCGAAGGCGAGTGGAACGCCCGCAAGCATGGCGGCTCCAAGCGACGTATCTGGCGCAAGATTCACATCGGTGTTGATGAAGAAACATTGGAGGTTCGAGCCGTCGAGGTGACAACCAGCAATATCGGCGACGCGCCGATGCTGCCGGAATTGCTCAACCAAATTCCACCCGATCAGGACATCGGATCAGTGACCGCCGATGGGGCGTACGATACGCGCAAATGCCACGACGCGATTGCCGATCGCCATGCTTACGCCGTCATACCACCGCGAAAGAATGCCAAACCGTGGAAGCCCACGACCCCGGGGGCCATGGCCCGCAACGACGCGGTCAACGCGCCGCGCTATCTCGGTCGAACCATCTGGAAACGATGGAGTGGATACCATCGCCGAAGCCGCTTCGAGACAAAACCTTTCGGGATCATGCTACGCATAACCCTGTCGGTCAGTGGATGCAATGTGTGAAACTGCTGGGCCAATCCTTGATGGCGCGGGCCTTCGACCGGCAGGTCGCGGAAATCCAAGTCCGCATTGCCGTCCTTAACCGCTACACCGCTCTTGGCATTCCCACAACCGAGCCCGTAGGATAAGTCCGTCCGCGGAAAGGGGAACTGCGTTCACCCCCTGATTTGCGCAACAAAGCCAAGCTGAGGCGCGACTGTTCTTTGATATGAGCCAGCGTGATCAGGTCAGATCGTTGTCTACGACTGGCTGGGCGGCTGCGGAAGGCACGTAAACCGCGTGCGCTGACGCCAACGACCTCGCACAACCGGGCGGCTGGAAAGTTGGCCCTATGTTCTTCAACAAACCTAAATCTCATTGCTTTAGGCCCGCAAAAAAACTGGGTGACCTTTATTAGGATTTCCCTCTCCTCCTTGAGGAGCCGGTTCTCGCGTCGAAGACGGTCATTCTCTTCGGCGAGGCTCAAATCCTCTTTCGACAACACATCAGTATCTCTGTGCGCGGTGATCCATTTGTAGCCTGGACGGAGCTGCAGGACACTTGCGGTGTTACTGTAGCTTGTCTTTGCGCCGCGCGCGGCATTCATTTCTCAAGCGCGTTACTGGTTGATCCACAAGGGTGAATAATGTTAACGCGCTGAGCAACTAGCCGTAGCCACGCGCGGGCTGTTCTTGCTAGGTGTCAAAAAGCCTGATGTTCCAGAGTTCTCTACAGAAAGTGACTAACTCAGCGGCCAGGCTTGTCCTGGATGAGATGAGCGTGTCGTTTGAGGCCTATGAGGCGCTCAGTGGGCTAACGCTTGATCTGTCATTTAATCGCCTAGGCATCGTCGGGCGCAACGGATCAGGGAAATCCACCCTTGCACGTGTCATTGCCGGGCTGGTTGGGCCTTCTGCGGGGACAATTCGGCTTAACAATCTTGATCTATTTGCCGATCGCCATGCGGCCTTGCGAGAAGTCGGGATTCTGTTCCAAAATCCCGACAATCAAATTATTTTTCCAACCGTGCTCGAAGAACTCGCCTTCGGACTTGCGCAACTCGGGCTAAGTAAAAGCGATGCACAGCACGAGGCTCACAATACGCTCGCCAAGTTTTCGAAACAAGCCTGGTCAGATGTGTCTATTGCGACGCTGTCGCAAGGCCAGAAGCATCTCGTCTGCCTTATGGCTATTGTGGCGATGAACCCGCGTTGCCTGATACTGGATGAACCCTTTGCCGGGCTGGATATTCCCACTAAGGCACAGTTACGACGCTATTTGGCGCTTTTTCCGGGTGCGGTAATTCACGTGTCGCATGATCCTGCCGATCTGGTTGATAGCGACCAGATGCTTTGGCTAGATAAAGGCCGTATTGCTGCGTCGGGCGATCAGGAGCAAGTCAATGCGTCCTACCTTGCCGAAATGAACCGACAAGGAGAGCGCGATGATATCTCTAACCTCCCCGGTTAAAACCCGCGCCCATGATCTCCCGGCAGGGCTAAAGCTAGGCGCACTGGTATGTGCGACCGTGGTATTGGCCAGCACAGATAACGTTGTTTTTCACCCATGTGCTTTGTTGGGCGCGTTTCTGCTCTATGCGCTGCCGGGTCGGGCCTTCTTTGTTGGAGGGCTAAAGCGGCTCAGACCCCTGTGGCCCTTTGCGGTTTTGGTTTTGGTCTGGCATCTCGTGACACGCGACATCGAAGCAGGCTTCGTCATCGCCTTGCGCATGGTCACGGCGGTTGCCTTGGCCAATCTGGTTACGATGACGACGCGTCTCACGGATATCATGGCGGTGCTGCGCTGGATCGGGCAACCTGCCGAGCGGTTAGGGCTGAATATGCGGGTCATCGAAATCGCGATCGGCTTGATGATCCGCATGGTGCCCGTTCTGCGCGAAAAAGGACACTATCTCGCTGAAAGCTGGCGGGCTCGCGCATGTCGGCGGGCTCGCTGGAACCTCGTTCTTCCGCTCACTGTCCTCGCCCTCGATGATGCTGAAAAAGTCAGCGAGGCTCTACGCGCGCGGGGCGGGTTATCAAAAATGACAAAGGAGTAAGTTGTGGAAAAAAATATCGCGTATGTCGCGCTTTTCGCTGCTGTGATCGCAGCATTGGGTGTTCTCCCTAAACTTTCATTGGGCTTTGGTGTGCCGATCACCGCGCAAAGCCTTGGAGTGATGTTGGCCGGCGCGGTGCTAGGCTCGCGGCTCGGTGCGTTGTCGGTTCTCTTGTTGTTGCTCGTCACAGCGCTCGGCCTGCCGCTCCTTGCTGGCGGCCGCGGCGGTTTAGGTGTTTTTGTTGGCCCCACAGCAGGTTTCCTCGCAGGATGGGTTGCCGCCGCTTTCATGACCGGGTTGATTGTTGAACATTGGCGCAACGCCCCCTTGGCTTTGGTTGCAAGTGTCGCCTCGGTGATTGGTGGAATCGTTGTTCTTTATGCATTTGGCATCGTTGGCATGGCCATTGCACTCAAGAAATCGCTGATCGAAGCGACAGGCCTCGTTGTGGCATTTATTCCTGGCGACATCGCCAAGGCCATAATTGCCGGGCTCTTGACGGCTGCGCTTTACCGTGCGCGTCCCGCTAGCATCCTGTCTCGGCGCTCAGATGGTGCAGTCTAGAAGTCGCAAACAGATCTGAACGCGGGTGGCGCCTCCTTTACAAGAGAAGGCGCCACCCCGTGTCTTTTCTGAAACCTTCTCAGAGTTTTGCGAGCAACGCGTCAACCCGCGCACGGACCGATGCTGTCGCGTCTTCTCGCACCGGCCCATAGCCACGAATATCCATTGGAGCCACGAGAATGCTGGCGCAAAGCTCGGCCTTTGCCGGGCGCGCTTTGTGTCCGACCTCTCTAAGAGTTTCCTTGAACCAACTAAGGGTTTCGAGGTCGAGTTTGCGATCTGCACCGAACCGGAACGGATCTAGCAGGGTTCCGCGAAGCGTTTTCATCCGTGCCAACCCTTTAAGAACCGGCGTCATCCATGCGCCGAATTGGCGTTTTCGTGGGCGCCCTCGGCTGTCTCTTTTCGAAGGCAGAAAGGGAGGGGCAAGATGATATTTAACTTTGAAATCGCCCTCAAAGTCGCGGGACAGCGTTTCAGAAAAAACCTGTTGAGTGTGCAACCGCGCCACTTCGTATTCGTCCTTGATCGCCATTAGCTTAAAGAGCGATTTTGCAGCGGTGCCGAGAAGGGTGTTTTCAAGCTCTGGCGAGAGAGTATTTCTGAAGTTGGTAAGCAATTCGACATAATGATCCGCGTAATTTCCGTTTTGATATCCCTCCAGAAATGCGGCCCTCTGCGCAATGATCTCATCACAGGATGGCTCTTCGTTGGGGGCATCAGTTAAAACATCACGCAGGGCTTTTGGGGGTGCAATCAATAAGCGGCCAAGGTCGAAAGCATTTGAGTTTTGCTCTACTGCGACACCGTTGAGCAGAATGGCTTGCTTCATTGCGGCCTCACTTACCGGGACCATGCCGCGCTGCCATGCCGCGCCCAAGAGGATGATGTTGGCAAATACCGTATCGCCCATCACCTGCTCAGAGATTTTATTCGCGTCAAAAGCAGTTACAACGTCATCACCAACCGTTTTGCGGATTTCGGCTTCGCGTTGATCGATCTTGAGGCTGGCATCACGGTTCAACACGAGATCGCCCGTGGGCATTTCTGCCCGGTTCAGAACAAATTGGCTTCCTTTTCGGTAATGCGCCGATGCTTTGGGAGAGGAGCAAACCACAGCGTCGCAGCCGATAACGGCGTCGGCTGCGCTTGTTTCAATTCTGACCTGATGGATGGCATCGGGGGTATTGGCCAGCCGAACATACCCCAAAACCGTCCCAAATTTCTGCGCAAACCCTGTGAAATCTAGAACGCTCGCACCTTTGCCCTCGAGATGCGCCGCCATGGTGATCAGGGCGCCTACTGTGACAACGCCGGTGCCGCCTACACCTGCAACCAATAGGTCATAAGGTTCTGTCAGGGGGGCAAATTCTGGCGGCGGTAGGTCTTGTAGTAACTGGGAAAAGTCAACGTTGATCGCGCTTTTTTTGCGTCGCGTGGCCCCTTCAACGGTTACAAAACTTGGGCAAAACCCTTCAAGACAAGAGTAATCCTTGTTGCAGCTCGACTGGTTGATTTGCCGTTTCACCCCGAAATCCGACTGTTTCGGTTCGACGCTTAGACAATTGCTTGCAACCGAACAATCGCCGCAGCCCTCACAAACCAATTCATTGATGACAACGAATTTCTTGGGGTCGGGCAGTTTGCCGCGCTTGCGGCGGCGGCGTTTTTCCGTGGCGCATGTTTGTTCGTAGATCAGAACGGTAACTCCGGGGATGTCGCGTAATTCACGCTGAATCTTTTCCAGATCGGCTCGGTCGGAAAAACTTGTTCCGATGGGGAAATCCGACTGGTTGAATTTTGCGACGTTGTCCGACACGACGGCGATCCGCTCCACGCCCTCTCCATGGCATACGTGCGCGATTCCGTCGACGCTGATTGGTCCGTCAACTGGTTGACCGCCCGTCATCGCAACGGCATCGTTGTAAAGTATTTTATAGGTAATGTTGGTTTTGGCGGCGACCGCCTGGCGAATGGCAAGCGAGCCGGAGTGATACCAAGTTCCTTCTCCAAGGTTTTGAAAAATATGTTTGTTCCCAGAAAACTTTGAAGCTGCCACCCATGGCACGCCTTCGCCGCCCATCTGCGCATAGCCTACGGTTTGGCGATCCATCCAGCTTGCCATGACGTGGCACCCGATACCGGATGCGGCGGTGCTACCCCCGGGACTTTGGTGGAGGTATTGTGGGGGCAGCCCGAGCAGAAATAGGGCGTTCGCGTCGCGCCGGGCACGCTCAGCATCGGAGGAGGTGTTTTGGTCAATGCACCGGCGCGCTCAAGCAGGCCTTCGTTGGGGAAGAAGGCGTTTAAGCGTTCTGCTAATATAGGGACCAGCTTTAGCGGGCTCAGCTCTCCGGTCCATGGAATGAGCGGGTCGCCGATCGCTCGGTGCTTTCCGACCATTTTTTCGGGCTTGTCGCCGGGCCAGTCATAGAAATATTCTTTGAACTGACTCTCGATGATCCCGCGTTTTTCTTCGACAACGAGAACTTCCTTCTTGCCCCGCACAAAGGCCAACGCATCGCGCCGTGCCAATGGCCAGACCATGCCAACCTTGTAAATGTCGATCCCAAGCTGGCGGCATTTGGCCTCATCAAGTCCAAGCAGGCGAAGGGCTTCCATTAAATCAAGATGTGCTTTGCCGGTCGTGACGATTCCAAAGGCCGCGTCTTCAAGGTCGTAAATGCGTCGGTCAATTGGATTCGCTTCCACAAAGGCTTCTACGGCAGCAAGCTTGTGACCGATCCGGGTTTCAATTTCGGCGCTGGGCAGGTCAGACGTGCGCACATGCACGCCACCCGATGGGAAGGTAAAGTCCGGTGCGACGAACTGTCGGGAAGGGCAAAGCTCTACCGATTGCCCGGCTTCAACAGTTTCTGAAATCGCTTTGAAGCCAACCCACGCACCGGAAAACCGCGAAAGCGCGTAGCCATACTCACCAAAGGTCAGATATTCGCCGATTGTCGAAGGATTTAGCGTTGGCATGAACCAAGCCATAAAAGCAACGTCAGATTGATGCGGCATGGAAGAGGAGACGCAACCATGATCATCACCAGCAACGACCAGCACACCACCCTTGGGGGCCGACCCATAAGCATTGCCATGTTTGAGAGCGTCGCCGGAGCGATCTACGCCGGGGCCTTTACCATACCACATCGAAAAAACGCCTTCGACCTCGCATCCGGGATCAAGCGAGGCTTGCTGCGCCCCCAGAACGGCCGTCGCGCCCAGATCTTCATTAACCGCTGGAAGGAACTTGATCTTGTCATCTGACACCTGTTTGCGTGAGCGCCAAAGCTCAAGGTCGACGCCACCCAGTGGAGAACCACGATAACCTGAAACGAAACCAGCAGTGCTCAGGCCTGCTTCGCGATCGCGTCGGGCTTGATCAAAGAGGATACGTACAAGCGCCTGAGTGCCCGTCAAGAAAACGCGGCCATCACGGCGGGAGTAGCGATCACTAAGCTGGTATGTCTCGAAGTTAGGTTGGGCTATCGACATGTCTGGCTCCATTTTGGTGCAAGAATTGATGTGATAATGCTACTCTTTCACGCCTGAAAAATCTGATCAATTTTGGGCGCAATTGATACATCTTGGAAAATTTGGTTCACTGAGAGAGGAAATTTGAAAGGAATTAGTCGGTGAGCGAAGTTGATGCGGTGGATTTGAAGATTATCGAGTGGCTCGAAAACGACTCGCGTATTTCGGTCGCGGCTCTCGCAGAGAAGGTCGGACTGTCGCAGTCAACGTGTTGGCGCAGGGTCAGTGGCTTGGAAAAACGCGGCGTAATCCGCAAGTTCAGTATCGTGACTGATCCAGAAGCGATTGGCTTAGTCTTTAAGGCGATCGTTCATGTTCAATTGGCGCGCCACGACCGGACGCAAATACAGGCCTTTTTCAAAGCGATCCGCCTAAAATCCGAGATCAAGGAGTGTTATGCGACCACGGGGCAATCCGATTGCCATCTGCTCGTTCAGTGTGAAAATCTGGCGGCGTATAATCAGTTTTTAGATGAATTCCTCTATGACATGCCAGCAGTTGCCAATGCGCAGACCAATGTCGTGCTGCAAACGATCAAGCATTGATGAGAGCAAAACAGCTATGAGTTTTGCTTATTGAAACTTTCGAAAAAACCGTGTGCGATCAAACATTTCCTCTAGGTTGGCCATGCGCTGTCGTGAGCCGTCCCAATCGCGTTGTTGAAGTTCTGCGAGCAGCGTTTCGAGCAGGAGAAGCAAGGTCACATTAGAGTCCCAAGCCGAGGGTGCTTCAATTCTGGCGCAGATCGTACAGTCTGAATGGGCATGGATCGGGGAGCGCCATTGATCAGTGAAGAGGAGGATCTTGGCGCCTTTTGCGGCTGCGGTTTCGGCAAGCTTGAGGGTGGTGTTTTCGTAGCGCCGCACATCAAAGACGACCAGAACATCGTCCTTTTCAACATCAAGCAGGTAATGTGGCCATGTGTTGGCGTTAGAGGGGATAAAGATGACATCGCGGCGCATCACTTGCAGGTGCAAGAATAGGTAGTCAGCCAAGGTCCGGGTGATGCGCCCCCCGACAATGTGAACCTTGCGGGATTTGTCGCCCAAAAGCGTGCAAAACTGTTCGAAGTCCTCAAGCTTGATCTGATCTAATGTACTGCGGATATTGTCGAATACTGCGTCGGTGAAGCGGTTCAGAATGTGTTCTTGCGGCGCGGCGCTGGTCCAATTGTCGTGTTTGGCGATGGGCGTGCTGACAATCGCTTCGAGTTCTTCTCGCAGACGCTGTTGGAAATCAGGAAAGCCAGAGAAGCCCAGTTTCTTCACCATCCGGACCACTGTCGGCGTGGAAACATTGGCGTCTTGCGCAACCTTGGTGATCGACCCAAGCCCGGAAAAGGGGAAGTTTCCCAGTAAGAACTGGGAAAGCTGCCGCTCGGCGCGGGTCAAGTTATTGTCCAGCCGGGCCAGTTTTTCCGGTATGGTTTCTGAAGGTGCACTCATTTTAGAAACAATACTGTCTGCTTTGATCCTTGTGAACCAAAACTTTCAAAATGTCATTGACAGCATTGGACAGCTTGCACCAATCTTCGGTTAATTTTGTGAATCGCTGTGTCGTTGAAAAGGCGCGGTGCAGATAGGCTTGAGGCTCCGAAGGGGATGCGCGTGACAGGTGAGGGACAGGATCGTGTGTTTGCTTTGGAAGGCGAGGCCAAAACAGGTGCATTCGTTCTAGTCTGCGAACATGCGAGCTGGTTTATCCCAAGTGGTTTCAAGGGATTGGGCCTTTCGGAAACTCTGAAAGATGCCCACATCTCATGGGATCCGGGGGCGCTTGAATTGGCGCGGGCGCTGGCGGAAAGGCTGGAATCGCCGTTGTTTTCGGGGACCGTTTCCAGGCTGGTTTATGACTGCAATCGTCCGCCGGAGGCTGATGATGCGGTGCCGCAGAGAAGCGAAGTTTATGATGTGCCCGGGAACATCGACCTTGATCGAGAGGCGAAGGCGGGCCGTGCAAAGCAGGTGTATTATCCGTTTCACGCAGCACTTGAGGCGCTATTGTCTTCGCGTGAAACGCTGCCGGTTCTGGTGACCGTTCATAGCTTCACGCCGGTGTACCGCGGTCAAAGCAGAGCGGTGGAAATTGGTATTTTGCATGACGAGGACAAGCGTTTAGCCGATGCGATGTTGGTAGACGAAAATCTTACAAGTCTCTGGAAAACAGAAAGAAATAGCCCTTATGGCCCGGAAGATGGCGTGACGCATACGCTTAAGAAGCACGCGTTGCCGCGTGGGATGCTGAATGTCATGCTGGAAATCCGCAACGACCTTATCACGACACCAGCCGCCTGTGCGGAGATGGCGGATCAACTTGCCGAGTGCCTGCTTGCATCGCTTGCGCGGTGCCGCGCGGCGGAGGATGCGCGATGAGGGGGATGCGCGGGTTCATCCGGGCGGTAGACGCGATGAACCACCGGCTGGGTCGGATCACCATGTATGGCATCTTTGTCATGATCGCGGTTCTTCTTTGGTCGTCGGTGTCCAAGACATTCTTCCTGCCGTCGTTCTGGACGTTGGAAGTGGCGCAGTTCCTGATGGTCGCCTACTACATGCTGGGCGGGCCCTATTCGATCCAGATGGGGGCCAACGTGCGGATGGACTTGTTTTACCACGAGTGGTCAGACCGCAAGAAGGCTTGGGTGGATGCCTTTACCGTGTTGTTTTTATTATTTTTTCTCTGCGTTCTGTTCTATGGCGCGGTGGGGTCTGCGGCCTATTCTCTGGGCTATTTCGGTGACCAGCCCTTTGCGTTCTGGCGCGATCTTCTGGTTGGGTTTCTGACCGGGGGCAGTGAGGGGGCGAAAGAGGTGCTGGGCTATCTTGAGCGCAGTCCGACCGCGTGGCGGCCGCTTCTTTGGCCGATCAAGTCGATCATGTGCATCGGCATTTTTCTGATGCTGTTGCAGGCAATTTCAGAGCTGATGAAGGACATTCTTCGCCTTCGGGGAGAAGAGATCTGATGTCGTATGAAATGATTGCCATCTTCATGTTCGCGTCGATGATGCTGATGCTGTTTACCGGGCAGCGGGTGTTTGGCGCGATTGGCGGGGTGGCGGCGGCGGCGGCGCTTTTGCTTTGGGGCACAGGGGGGAGCGACATTCCCTTCGCTGCGGCGATGAAGCTGATGAAATGGTATCCGCTTTTAACGCTGCCGATGTTCATTTTCATGGGCTATGTCCTGAGCGAGAGCCGGATTGCCGACGATCTCTATAAGATGTTCCACGTCTGGATGGGGCCGGTGAGCGGCGGGTTGGCGATTGGCACGATCGGGTTGATGGTGCTGATTTCTGCGATGAACGGGCTTTCGGTGGCGGGCATGGCGATCGGGGCGACGATTGCGCTGCCTGAATTGCTAAAGCGCGGCTATGACAAGCGGATGGTGACGGGGGTCATTCAGGCGGGGTCGAGCCTCGGGATTCTTGTGCCGCCCTCTGTTGTTCTGGTGCTTTATGCGATGATCGCGCGCCAGCCGGTAGGGCAATTGTGGCTGGCCGGAATTGTGCCGGGGCTGATGATGGCGGGGATGTTCATCCTCTATATCTATGTCCGCTGCCGGATTAACCCGGAATTGGGGCCAGTTTTGCCGCCCGAAGAGCGCGAGGACGTTAGCACCGCCGAAAAGTTAAAGCTGTTGCAGGCCGGGCTTCTGCCGCTGGTGATTTTCGCGGCGATGATGGTGCCGTTTGTGCGCGGCTGGACCTCGCTGGTGGAAAGTTCGGCCATCGGGGCGATGACGGCTTTTGGTGCGGCAGTGATCAAGGGGCGGATGACGCGCGCGGTGTTTGAGACATCGGTGCGCCAGACGCTGGCGATCTCTTGCATGTTCATGTGGATCATCGTTGCGGCCTTGGGCTTTGGTGCGGTGTTTGACGGGCTGGGCGCGGTTAAGGCGATTGAGGATTTGTTCACCGAGCGGCTTGGGCTTGATCCTTGGATGATCCTGATCCTGATGCAGTTGAGCTTCTTGCTGATGGGCACTTTCCTTGATGACACGGCGATGCTGGTGATTGTCGCGCCGCTTTATATTCCGCTGGTGAATGCGCTTGGCTTTGATCTGATCTGGTATGGCGTGCTTTATACGATCACCACGCAGATCGCTTATATGACGCCTCCTTTCGGGTATAACCTTTTCCTGATGCGGGCGATGGCGCCGCCTTCGATCACCTTGCGCGATATTTATGCGTCTATCACGCCTTTCGTTCTGGTCATGGTTCTGGCGCTCTCGCTTATCATGATCTTCCCGCAAATCGCGCTTTGGTTGCCGGAGTATGTTTACGGAAAATAATCAAGAGATCCCTAACGCAGGGGACGGACCCAATGTTCATTGAAACCAACAAGGAGTGAAGTGATGACCTCAAGACGTAAGTTTCTGAAAGGTGCCGCCGTTGCCGGACCGGCAGCGTTGGCAACGCCCGCGCTGGCGCAATCCAAGATCAAATGGCGTTTGCAGACCTATGCCGGTGCGGCATTGGCCGAACATGTGATCAAGCCGCAGATTGACCAGTTCAACAAGATCGCGGGCGACGAGATGGAGATCGAGCTCTACTTTGCCGATCAGCTGGTCCCCACGGGCGAGCTTTTCCGTGCGGTGCAGAAGGGCACGATCGACGCGGTGCAATCGGATGACGACTCGATGGCGTCGCCGACTGAAGTGACCGTCTTTGGCGGCTATTTCCCGTTTGCGCTGCGCTATTCGCTGGATGTGCCGGTGCTGTTCAATCAATACGGGCTCAAGGAAATCTGGGAAGAGGAATACGCCAAGGTCGGGGTCAAGCATATCTCGGCCGGATCGTGGGACCCTTGCCATTTTGCCACCAAGGATCCGGTCAACTCGCTGGCTGATCTCAAAGGCAAGCGGATCTTTACCTTCCCCACCGCGGGGCGGTTCCTGTCGAAATTCGGCGTGGTGCCGGTGACGTTGCCTTGGGAAGATATCGAGGTTGCGGTGCAAACCGGCGAGCTGGACGGTATCGCGTGGTCGGGCATCACCGAAGACTATACCGTTGGCTGGGCGGATGTGACCAACTACTTCCTGACCAACAATATCTCGGGCGCGTGGATCGGGCATTTCTTTGCCAATATGGATCGCTACAAGGAGCTTCCCGAGCATCTTCAGACGCTGTTGACCGTGTGCACGGATGCCAGCCACTATTACCGCCAGTGGTGGTATTGGGGCGGCGAAGCGGCGCTTCGTGTGAACGGACCGAAGATGGAGCTGACAGCGATCCCGGACGAAGAATGGGGTCAGGTCGAAACCGCGGCGATGGAGTTCTGGGACGAGATCGCAGCCGAGTCCGAGACCAAGGCCAAAGTGGTCAGCAAGATCAAGGAATACAACGCCGTTATGGCCAAGGCGGGTCGCCCGTATCGCTATGGCTAAGGCCTTGTGACTGGGGCGTAAGTGCCCCATGACGACATGCCCGCCTCCGGGGGATCATCGGGGGCGGGCGCAAATTTTTCTGAACGGATGGAGAGGGCGGATAATGGCCGGCGCAATGACATTTGAAGAGCTGAAGGCGGCGGTTGGCGACGGGTCGATTGACACGGTTCTGGCCTGCCTGGTGGATATGCAGGGGCGCTTGATGGGCAAGCGTTTTGTGGCGCAGCATTTTGTGGATAGCGCCTGGGAAGAGACCCATTGCTGCAACTATCTTCTGGCGACCGATCTGGAGATGGCGACGCCGGAGGGCTATGCCTCGACCAGTTGGGAGTCGGGCTATGGCGACTATGTGATGAAGCCGGATCTTGGCACGATCCGCCCGATGCCGTGGCTTGAGGGGACGGCGATGGTGCTCTGCGATGTGCTGGACCATCACACCCATGAAGAGGTGGCGCATTCGCCGCGGGCGATCCTGAAGAAACAGGTGGCGCGGGCGGCGGCGATGGGGCTGACACCGATGATGGCGACCGAGCTTGAGTTCTTTTTGTTCGAAAAGACCTATGAGGAAAACAGCCGCGCAGGGTTTCGCGATCTGACCCCGATCAGCGCCTATAACGAGGATTACCATATCCTTCAGACCACCAAGGAAGAGCGGGTGATGCGCCCCTTGCGCAACCATCTCTATGCCGCTGGAATTCCTGTGGAAAATACCAAGGGGGAGGCCGAGGCAGGGCAGGAGGAGTTGAACATCAAATACGGGCCCGCGCTGGACTGTGCCGATTTTCATACGATCGCCAAACACGCGACCAAAGAAATCGCATGGCAGCAGGGGGTGTCGGCGACGTTCTTGCCCAAGTGGCATCAGGATAGGGTTGGCTCATCCAGCCACGTGCATCAGTCGCTCTGGAAGGATGGGAGCAACGTGTTTCAGGACGCCTCAGGCGCGCATGGGATGTCGGATGTGATGGCGTCCTATATGGCCGGTTTGATCAAGTATGCGCCTGATTTCACGTTCTTTTTGGCGCCCTATGTGAACAGCTACAAGCGCTTCATGAAGGGCACGTTTGCGCCGACGAAGACGGTTTGGTCAGTGGACAATCGCACGGCGGGTTTCCGGCTTTGTGGGGCGGGAACCAAAGCGGTGCGGGTTGAGTGCCGGATCGGTGGGTCGGATTTGAACCCCTATCTTGCCCTAGCGACGCAGTTGGCTGCGGGCTTGGCGGGGATGGAAGAGGGGTTGGAGCTTGCGCCGCCTACGGGGGGCGATGTTTACGCGGCGACGCAGGCGCAGGAGATACCGACGTCGCTGCGCGAGGCGGCGGAAACATTGAAGAATTCCAAGATGTTGCGGGCGGCCTTTGGGGATGATGTGGTTGATCACTACACCCGCTGCGCGACTTGGGAGCTGGAAGAGTTTGACCGTGTGGTGACCGATTGGGAAATCGCGCGCGGGTTTGAAAGGGCGTAGGAATGAGCCAGACAATCACTTGTATTTCGCCGGTCGACGGGTCGGTTTATGCCGAGCGCCCTGTGCTTGGGCACGACGAAGCAACGGCGATGGTTGCGCGGGCGAAGGCGGCGCAAAAGGAATGGGCCAAGCGTCCTTTGAGCGAACGGATCGCGTTGGTGCGCAAGGGCGTTGAAAACGTCGGCGTGATGAACGAGGCGATCGTGCCGGAGTTGGCTTGGCAGATGGGGCGGCCGGTGCGCTATGGCGGCGAATTTGGCGGGTTTAACGAGCGCGCGTCCTATATGGCGGATATTGCGCAAAGCGCGCTGGCCCCGATTGAGATCGAGGATTCTGGCGATTTCAAGCGCTATATCGCACGCGAGGCGCATGGGCTTGTGCTGGTCGTGGCGCCTTGGAATTACCCGTTCATGACCGCGATCAACACGGTTGCACCGGCTTTGATCGCCGGAAATGCGGTGATTTTGAAACATGCGAGCCAAACGCCGCTTGTTGGAGAGCGCATGGCCGAGGCATTTTACGCCGCTGGCATACCCGAAGACATTTTTTCGAATGTTTTCCTTTCTCACGACTTAACATCGCAGATGATTGCACAGGGAAGTTTCGGGTTCGTTAACTTCACGGGCTCTGTCGGCGGGGGCCGCGCGATTGAGCGGGCTGCGGCGGGGACGTTCACCGGTGTCGGGCTTGAGCTTGGCGGTAAGGGCCCGGGTATGTGATGGAGGACGCGGACCTTGATGCGGCGGTTGATACGCTGATCGACGGGGCGATGTTCAACTCGGGGCAATGTTGTTGCGGGATCGAACGGATTTACGTGGCCGAAAGCCTGTTCGATGCCTTTGTAAACAAGGCGGTTGAGATCGTTTCAAGCTATAAGCTGGGCAATCCTTTGGACCCGGAAACCACCCTTGGGCCAATGGCGCAGGCGCGGTTTGCCGAAGAGGTCCGCAGCCAGACGCGAGAGGCGGTGGACGCGGGGGCGAAGGCGCTGATTGATCCGGCGCTTTTTCCGGCGGATGGCGGGGCCTATCTGATGCCGCAGATCCTTGTGAATGTGGATCATTCGATGCGGGTGATGCGCGAGGAGAGCTTTGGGCCGGTTGTTGGGATCATGCCGGTGAAAGACGAAGCCGAGGCGATTAGCCTGATGAATGACAGCGAATTCGGGCTGACCGCATCGCTTTGGACCAGTGACATTGCGCGGGCCGAGCGGATCGGACAAGCCCTTGAAACCGGGACGGTTTTTATGAACCGTGCCGATTATCTTGATCCGGCTTTGTGCTGGACCGGGTGCAAGAATACGGGCCGGGGCGGGGGCTTTCCGTGATCGGCTATCACAACCTGACACGGGTTAAATCCTATCATCTGAGGACACTGAAATGAGTTTGACGGCAAATTGGTCATACCCCACGGCAATTCGATTTGGCGCGGGACGTATCGCAGAGATTGCAGAGGCCTGTGCGGCGCTGGGGATGGCGCGTCCGTTGTTGGTGACGGATCGCGGTTTGGCGGACCTGCCGATCACCGTTAAGACGCTTGATTTGCTGGAGGCTGCGGGCCTTGGGCGGGCGATGTTTTCCGAGGTTGATCCGAACCCGAACGAGAAGAATTTGGAAGCCGGTGTAAGGGTTTACCGGGACGGTGGCCACGACGGTGTGATTGCGTTTGGCGGTGGCTCCGGCCTTGATCTGGGCAAGATGGTGGCGTTCATGGCGGGGCAGTCGCGGCCGGTCTGGGATTTCGAGGATGTAGATGATTGGTGGACGCGGGCGGATGCGGCGGCGATTGCGCCGATCATCGCGGTGCCGACCACGGCAGGCACCGGATCGGAAGTGGGGCGAGCCAGCGTCATCACCAATTCCGAGAGCCACGAAAAGAAAATTATCTTTCATCCCAAGGTGTTGCCGGGGATTGTGATCAGCGATCCCGAGTTGAGCGTGGGCATGCCGAAAGCGATCACCGCGGGAACAGGGATGGACGCGTTTGCGCATTGCCTTGAAGCCTATTGCAGCCCGCATTTTCACCCGATGAGTCAGGGGATTGCGATTGAGGGGATGCGCTTGGTTAAGACTTATCTTCCAAGGGCTTACGCCGACGGGAGCGACATCGAAGCGCGCGCCAATATGCTGGCGGCGGCGGCGATGGGCGCGGTGGCGTTTCAAAAGGGGCTCGGGGCGATCCATGCCGTGTCCCATCCGATCGGCGCGGTGCATGGCACGCACCATGGCACGACCAACGCGGTGGTCATGGCGCAGGTGTTGGCATTCAACCGTCCCGCGATTGAGGAGCGGATCGAGGAGCTGGCGAATTTCCTAGGAATATCAGGGGGTTTTGACGGGTTTGTCGGTTTTGTGACGGCGTTGAATGACGGTTTGGGCATCCCGAAAACCTTGACGGAATTGGGGGTTGAAGCGCCTGATTTGGACGGGTTGGTGGCCTCGGCTTTGGTTGATCCGAGCGTTGGCGGCAACCCTGTTGAAATGACTGCCGAAAACACCCGTGCGTTGATCGAAGCCTGTCTCTGAGGCGGGTCTTTTTCGGACGAAGGGTTAACGCCGGGATTTTGGCGGGAATCGGGGGTGACTCCCGGCTGACATTCGGCTGACTCCCGGCTGCCGGGCGGTGCGGAGGTGTTAACCGGCGTTAAGGTTAATGGGGCGTTCGGTGTGGGGGGAGATTGGCGGGCGGCTGGCTGCCGGGTTGTGCGGCATTGACGTGTTTTGTGGCCGGGTGGAGTGGGGGCCAGACCCCACGCGCTGTTGTAAGTGGGGGCCAGCCCCCACGCCCCCGAGGTATTTGGCGAACAGAAGAAGTTCGGGGGGCGGGTGTTGGTTGTTGGGGGCGCTGTTTTGAGCGCCGCGGGGGTGGTTGGGCAGAGTGTACGGTGAAGGGGGTGGCGTGGCTCACTTGCCGTAGTAGAGGCGCACGACGTGGGCGGCTTCGGCGAAGAACAGCCAGCGGGCGGCGAGCAGGCCAAGGATGTGGCAGAGCACCGCGATGAGAGCGATCGTATGGGTGACGGGCAGGGCCAGCAACAACACGGCGGGCAGGGCCGCGCCGAGGGTGAGGGCGATCAGGCGCAGTTTGAGGCTGTGCTTGCGACCCACGCTATAGGCCATTTCGTTTAGCAGATAGTTCTGGCCGGTGTGGGGCGGTTCGAGCAGGCGGGTTTTGCCAATCGCGCCGAGGCCGGTGGCGGTTTCCAGCGTGGTCGCGCCGGTCGCTCCTTGTTTGTCGCCGTGGAGCCATGCCGCGATCTGGGTGAGGCCGAGCAGGATCAGCAAGGCGGCGGCGGGGCGGGTTTGACCGGCGAGCAGCGCGCCGCCCGCCAGCGCATAGAGCAGGAAAAGCGCGGGGGTGAAGGGGGTGTTCCAACGCGCCACGGTTTTGAGTTGGGTGTAGATCATCGACGTGGTGAAGACGGTGGCGAGGCAGAGGGCTGCGCCGAGCGCACCGAGCGGGCGGAAGGCGGTGTCGAGGAAGATCTGCATGACGGCATGCGGGGCCATGGTGAGCAGGGCGGCGATTGCGATGATGCCTTCGCGGCTGAGCCATGAGGAGCGCCATTGCGAGAAGGCTTTGATTGCGTTTTTCGGGTTGGCGAGGTGGAAGACGGAGGCCAGCAGCCCGCCGACCGCCATCGCGTAGGCGATGAAATAGAAGGTGAAGGCGACCCAGCCGTGCACCGGGGGCAGGCCGATGCCGAGCCACGCCAGAAGGCCAAAGCCGAGGCCGGAGAAGGCCGTAAAGAAGATGACGGAAGGAGCGGGGTGCATGTGTTCAGAGCGCCTCCAGCGCCTTGTCGAGCCATTTGAGGAAGCCGGTGGGTTCGCTGTGCTGTTCGCTCAGGCGTTCGGTTGAGGGTTGGTCTTTGAGCCGCGGGGGCAGGTATTTATTGACCGGTTTGGTGCCTTGTTCGGGCATCAGGTCAAAGCCGCCACGTTCGGCGGTGAGGCGCGAGACGTTGCTGTCGGGGTCGGCGAAGTCGCCAAAGTGGCGCGCCCCGGCGGGGCAGGTGCGCACGCAGGCGGGGGTGCGGTCTTCCTCGGGGATGTTGTCGTTGTAGATGCGATCAACGCAGAGGGTGCATTTCTTCATCACGCCGGCGAGCTGATCAAGTTCGCGCGCGCCGTAGGGGCAGGCCCATGCGCAGAGGCCGCAGCCCATGCAATCGGTCTCGTTTACCAGCACGATGCCGTCTTCGACGCGCTTGTAGCTGGCGCCGGTGGGGCAGACGGTGACGCAGGGGGCGTCCTCGCAATGGAGGCAGGATTTGGGGAAATGCACGGTTTGGGCGCAGCCGCGCCGCTATCGGGCGTGGCCTCGAACGTATGGACGCGGTTGAGGAAGGTGCCGGAGGGTTCGGCGCCATAGGCGTCTTGGTCAGAGAGGGGCGCGCCGTGGCCGGTGGTGTTCCATTCCTTGCAACTGACCACACAGGCGTGACAGCCGACGCAAGTGTCGAGGTCGATCACGAGGCCGAGCTTTTTGTCGGTGGAGGTGGGGAGGGTGGTCATGCGGTGCCTCCTTTGGCGTAGGAGGGGAGGGCCATGCCCGCACCGCACGGGGCGGCGTGACACAAGCGAAACCGGGATGTGGCGTGCCACTGGGAGGTTTGCGCGGCGTTGCCGAAATGCCCGCCCCGTGGGGGGGCGGTGCGGGCATGGCCCGGCGTGACCGCCGGGCGGAGGGTTTCAGATGTGGTCATCAGAATTCCTCCCCATAGGCGATGTCTTTGGGTCCGGTGCCGACGGGCGACTTAGAAGCCATATGCGCCGGTTCGGAGGGGCCGCCGGGGGGCGCTTTTTCAAGCCGCACGCGCAGGTCGAACCACGCCGCCTGTCCCGTGACGGGATCGGAGTTGGACCAGCGCAGCCCATCGCCCTTGGGCGGGAGCAGTTCGTTGATGAGGTGGTTGAGGAGGAAGCCGGTGGTGGCTTCCTGCGCGTCTTCGGACAGCGCCCAAGCGCCGCGTTTCTTGCCGATGGCGTTCAGGTCCAGACGGTGTTGTCATTGAGCGCGTCCATCCGCGCGACCCGGCATTTGATGCGGCCATGCGGCGAGGTGAGATAGGCCCAGTCGTCATCTTCGGCAAAGCCGTGCGCCTCCCACTCCTTGCCCGGAATAAAGAGTTTGTTGACGCCGGTGATCTGGCGCAGCCATGCGTTTTGCGACCCCCATGAGTGATACATGTGCATCGGGCGCTGGGTGAGCGCGTGCAGCGGGTAGTCGGCGGGATCGGTGGCCGCGTCCTCGAGCGGTTGATACCAGTCGGGCAGGGGCGTCATGGTTTTGCTGATCTGGTCGCGCAGGTGATCGGGGGGCTGAATATCGCCATGCCCTTCGGCGGCGCGTTGCAGTTTGCGCATCGGTTCAAGGTAGAGGTTGAAGACATAGGGCGCGGGGGCGTCGAACAGGCCGATCTCGACCGCCCAGTCCTGATAATGCTGGTTCCACGGCTTCATGAATTGGGCGTTTTCGGGGATGTGGTTGATCCAGAAGCCGCCGTTTTCGATGTATTTCTCGATCTGATTTGGATTGGGCTCACCGCGCCCGTTCTTATCGCCATCAGGTCCGCGAAATCCGGCGAGGGGGCCGACGCCGGGGCGGCGTTCGTGGCTGACCATATAGTCGGCGTAATCGGCGTATTTCTGGCTTCCGTCCTCGTTAACGAAACCGGGCAGGCCGAGGCGCGCGCCGAGATCGCAGAGCGCGGATTGGAAGCCTTTTACGTCGCGGTCAGGCTCGACCACGGGCCAGCGGATGCTGTCGGCGGCGGCTTCGGCCTCGCAAATGGGGCGATCCAGAAGCGAGATACAGTCGTGACGTTCCAAGTAGGTGGTGTCGGGCAGGATCAGGTCGGCATAGGCGACGGTTTCCGAGGAGTAGGCATCGGAATAGATGAAATGCGGGATGACATAGTCGCCGTTTTCATCGGTGTCGGTGAGCATCTCGATCACGCGGGAGGTGTTCATCGAGGAGTTCCACGCCATGTTCGCCATATACATGAACAGCGTGTCGATCTTGTAGGGATCGCCCGCGTGGGCGTTGGAAATCACCATATGCATGAGGCCGTGCGCGGAGAAGGGGTTCTCCCATGTGAAGGCCTTGTCGATGCGTTTGGCGCTGCCGTCGTCGTTGATCAGCAGGTGTTCGGGGCCAAGCGGATAGCCGAGGTGTGGCCCGTCGAGCGGCTTGCCGGGGTGCGCACCGGCGTGGGGTTTGGGGTGGCTTTCGGGCGGCTTGGGGTAGGGCGGTTTGAAGCGGAAGCCGCCGGGGACCTCGACGCTGCCCAGCAGGATTTGCAGGATGTGCAGGGCGCGGCAGGTTTGAAAGCCGTTGGAATGGGCCGAGATGCCGCGCATGGCGTGGAAGGAGACCGGGCGGCCCGTCATGGTCTGGTGCTTTTCGCCTTTCCAGTCGGTCCATGGGATGTCGAGGGTGATTTCCTCGTCAAAGGCGACGCGGGCGAGCTCGGCAGCGGTGGCGCGGATTTTTTCGGGCGTGAGGCCGCAGGTTTCGGCGATCGCTTCGGGGGCATATTGCGGGTCGAGGTATTTCTCGGCCAGCAGTTGGAAGGCGGGTTTCCACGTGGCCCCGGCGCGGCGGAGGTGGCCTGCGAGGTCGGGGGTGATGCCGGGGGTGTCAAAGGCGACGGGTTTGCCGGTGGCGCGGTCGAGCACTTGGGCCTTGCCATCATCGTCGCGCATAAACAGGCCGAAATCGGGGCTGGTGTCATCGGTGTTCACAAGGAACCCGGCGTTGGTGTAGCGGGTGAGATAGGCGAGGTCGACTTTGCCGGCCTTGAGCAACTCGTGGATCATCGACAGGATAAAGAGCCCGTCGGTGCCCGGTGTGATGCCGATCCAGTCATCGGCGACGGCGTTATAGCCCGAGCGGATGGGATTGACGCCGATGATCTTGCCGCCATTGGCCTTGAGCTTGCCAATGCCGATCTTGATCGGGTTGCTGTCGTGATCCTCGGCCACGCCGAAGATCATGAAGAGGCGGGTGCGCTCCCAATCGGGTTGGCCGAACTCCCAAAAGGCGCCGCCCATGGTATAGATCCCGGCGGCGGCCATGTTGACGGAGCAAAAGCCGCCGTGGGCGGCGTAATTGGGGGTGCCGAAGGCCTGCGCCCAGAGCGACGTGAAGCTTTGCGATTGATCGCGGCCAGTGAAAAAGGCGAGCTTTTCCGGCGCGGTTTCGCGCAGCGGTTTGAGCCAGCCTTCGGCGATGGAATAGGCCTCGTCCCAGCTTATTTCCTCAAACTCGCCCGAGCCGCGTGGGCCGGTGCGTTTGAGCGGCGCGCGCAGGCGGGAGGGGGCGTAGTGCTGCATGATGCCCGCAGAGCCCTTGGCGCAGAGCACGCCCTTGTTGACCGGGTGGTCGCGGTTGCCTTCGATGTATTTCACGCGCCCGTCTTGGAGGTGGACGTTGATGCCGCAGCGACAGGCGCACATGTAGCAGGTGGTTTTGCGGATCTCGTCCGACACCTTGGGAGAGGGGCGGGAGCCGAGTTTGGTGTCTGTCATGAAACCGTCCCTGTTATACGGATGTCAGGGATGGTCCTGACGTATCTTGGTTTTTTTATATGTTAGGCTTTGCCATCGTGGATTGGCAAACAGTTAGAGGGGGAGGGCGGCGTGTGGCTATCCCCGATGTGTTCTGGACCTATGATGCTTGGCTCTCTGGACTTATTGGCGGGGCGGGGCGCGATGGTTGGTAAAATTTGAAGATGATTCGTGGCGATTTGCTAAATATTGCCACAATTGGCCGGTGCGACAGCGTGTCAGCGGCGGAATTTCAGGCGGCGAGCGGTGCTGAGTGCGAAGTTTTTTCGCCCGCTCACTCGCTTTCTGCGTGTTGACGCGCGGGGCGCTTGCAGGGGGTGATCTGTGCTTTGCGGAGAATCGCCGCTGGCCCGGTGGGGGGTGTCATGGCGGCGGGCAGGTGTGGTTGCCTGTTGCGGGCGGTGGCGCGCGCGGGCGTGGCGGCGATGGTTGGGCGAATATTGGATTTTGGCACGTTTAGCGTGTGTTTCGCGAACAATTGTTTCGCATTCCGGGGGCACTTGTCCGAAGTGGCGTGAATTGTTTCGGCTGTCATAACAAACGCAGCGCACAATCGGGTTTGGCGCAGGTTTGCGCAGGGGCGGCGAGGCGCGGTTTTTCGGGCGATGCCGTTGATAACAGGCCGAGTTTTAGGCCGGGCGCAGCGCGGGATTTGGGGTGGAAAAGGGCGTTGTCGAGGGGGGAATACACAGCGGGTGACGTAGCGGAAGGGGGCGGTTTTCAAGAAAACTCCCCTAAACCATAGGTTGTATTTGCAAAGTCTTCGTTTGACGCGACCCATGTGTGCGCCCTATTTTTGCCATAAGTTTTTCACCGCGAGGCTGGAAACCCGTATCGTCTTTGGGGCTGTTAGACGATTGGGGGCCGAGGGGCGGAATAGCTGTGTGATGTGAGTATTGTCTTGGGGACACGTACCGGGACGGAAGAACAGACAAGGCCCTCTAACTGCCACTACGGGTCATTTTGCGGAAGGTTCGACACGGCGCGTGTTTTTGCGCGGGGTCATTCCTCTGGCTGTTTTACCGGATCGGACGTGTTCCACCACTTGGGGAAGTGTTGTGAACGAACGTGCCGGAACCAGATTTGATGCCGACAGGCTGCAAAGCCTGATTGACGCAGAGCGACCACGTCGAATTGGCGCTGTGGCGTATCGGCGTGTGGTCAAGCGCGTTCTGGATGTGGCGATTGTGCTGCTTGTGGCGGTTCCGACGCTGGCGCTTTTGGTTCCGCTGATGGCGATTATCGCGCTTGACGGGCGGTCACCGATTTATGTGCAGAATCGGCTGGGCAAGGATGGCCGGGTGTTTCGCATGTTCAAGCTGCGCTCGATGGTGGCGGGGGCGGATGAAATTCTTGATGCCTATCTGAGCCGCAACCCGGAGGCGCGTGCCGAGTGGGACCGGACCCAGAAGTTGAAATCCGATCCGCGCATCACGGTGTTTGGCGCGTTTATCCGCAAATCATCGCTGGATGAATTGCCGCAGCTGTTGAATGTGCTGCTTGGCAGCATGTCGATTGTTGGGCCGCGTCCGATGATGGTGGAACAGAAAGACATGTATCCCGGCGCGGCCTATTACGACATGCGCCCCGGCATCACCGGGTTCTGGCAGGTGAGCGAGCGCAACGAGACCAGCTTTGCCGAGCGGGCCTATTATGACACGGCCTATTTCCGGCAGATGTCGCTTTGGACCGATATGCGGGTGGTGTTGCAGACCGTGAAAGTGGTTGTGCGCGGCACCGGTTATTAAGACTGCTTATTAAGACCGGTTATGAAGACCGCCCGATCAGAGCGCGTTTTTCCTGAATGAGAGTGATTGCGGCGTCGGCCCATGCGTCCCAGTTGAGATCGCTTTCGTAAGCTGCACGGGCGCTTTGGCGCAATGCGATATAGGCATCGGGGCGGGCAAAGTATTCCATGATCTTATCAGCGAAATCATCCGGTTGTGACCCGGCGGGCAGGGGGTGTCCGGTGATGCCGTCACGCACGGGAATGCCGCCGAGATCGAGGCAAAGCGAGGGCAGGCCATAGGCCGCCGCCTCGCAAAAGGCAAAACCGTAGCTTTCGATACTGGGCTGGAGCAGGAAATGCGCGTGGCGTAAGGCGTTGGTGAATTGCGCGGCCTCGGTCGGGTTGGTTTTGTCGAGCGGGCCAAGGGCGGTGACATATTCGTTGCGGTGAAAGTCGGGCGGGGTGGTTCCGATCACGGTGAGGCGGGCATCAACGCCGCGCGCGCGCAGCGCTTGTAGGGTGTCAAAAGCCAGCGGGCCGCCTTTGGCGAACCAGTCGCGCCCGAGAAGCACGAGGTTGAGCGGGGTATCGCGGGTTGGCGGCTCTGGCGGGGCGGTGGTGGGGCCGGGATCGTCGATATTCGCGCCCCACGGCAGGGTGTGGGCGGTGTTTGGGGGCAGGTTATAGAGCGCCTCGGCCTCGGATCTGAGCCAGTGAGATGGGCAGAGCATCAGGTCAAGCGCGCCGTAAATGCGCCGTTCGGCGCGCAACGTGAGCGGGTCGATCAATCTGCGTCCGACCCATGATGCGCTATAGCTTTGCCCGATAACCGAGCGTTTGTAGACGGTTGGCGTGGCGTCGGAGGTAAAGGCCAGCAGGCCGCCTTTGGGCCGCGTGATGCCTGCGAGCGATTGGAAGGAATACGCGCAGAACACCACATCAAAGCCGCCTGTGCGCAGGGCACGATTGAGCGGTCTGGCGATCAGTCGCGCGAGCAGCAAGTGCGCCCGCCATCTAAGCCGCAGTTGCGGGCCATCGGGCAGCGCATAGATGGCGTGGCGCAAAGGTTCGGCCATGCCCCAGGTTTGCGGCAGCACGGTCACATCGGCGCGGGCGGACAGGGCCTTGAAAATACGCGCGTTGCCGCCGGAATAGGGCGCGGCGTGCTCGGGCGATATATCGCAGAGGTAGGCGATTTTCAGGCGGGTCATTGGCGGGCCTTTGTGCGGCGGGTTTTGCGGCGGGTTAATGTGGTTGGGCGGTGAGCGCATCGTGGAGATAGCATAGGTGGGCGAGCAAACCGCGACCAGTGGCCCGAAATCAGAAGGATTGTAGACCATTCTGTGACAAAACCGAAAGGCAGGTGAGGACAGGCCGCGATGGGCCTGCTAAACAGGGGCAAGCCGCTGACGCTTCAGCCACAAAAGAGCAGAACAGACCCGACGACAGATGCCCAATTCGCTTGCATATCTCGCGCTGACGCTATGGCCGCTGGTGTCGATTGCGCTGTTTCGCCGGTTTGACACCGGGCGGGCGGTGATATGGTCGTTGCTGTTGGCTTATCTGTTCCTGCCGCCGCCGCCGGCGGTGTTTGATTTTCCGCTGATGCCGCCGTTGTCAAAGCAAACATTGCCGCCGGTGGTTGCGTTTTTGGTGGCTTGGGCGATGCGCGGGCGTGAATTGCGCCTGTTTCCGCAGTCGCGCGTGGCGCGGGTGTTGATGGTTGTGTTCGTGGGCAGCCCGCTGGCCACGGTTTTGACCAACGGCGAGCCGGTGTTTTTCGGGGTCGTGGGCCTGCCGGCGTTGCGGATGGTCGAGGCCTTTGCGTTGATGGTGCAGAACGGCATGTTGCTGTTGCCCTTCATCCTTGGCTTCAACTTTCTTGATAAAACGCAGGATCAGCGCGATTTGCTGTTTGCGCTGGTGGCGGCGGGGTTGGTGTATTCCGTTCTGATGCTGATCGAGGTGCGGTTGAGCCCGCAGATCAACGTCTGGGTTTACGGCTATTTCCAGCATTCCTTTGCACAGATGGTGCGGTTTGGTGGGTTCCGGCCCATCGTGTTTTTGTATCACGGGCTGTGGGTGGCGTTTTTCGCGCTGACTGTTGTGGTGGCGGCGGCGGCCTTGTTTCGCGGCAGCGAGGGGCGGGCGCGCACGCATTACTTTATGATCACCGGCTATATGTGGGCGGTTCTGGTGCTGTGTAAATCGGTGGCGTCGCTGGCGTATTCGTTGATTTTGCTGCCGCTCGTTTTGTTTATGGGCACGGTTTTACAGCTTAGGGTGGCGGTGTTGGTGGCGATGGTGGCGGTTGCCTATCCGGCGATGCGCGGGCTTGATCTTGTGCCGACCGATTGGCTGGTCGAGCAGGCGGCGTCGATTGATCGCGACCGTGCGGCCTCGCTCGATTTTCGGTTTGATAACGAGCAGGTTCTGATGGAGCGCGCCCGGATAAAGCCGGTGTTTGGCTGGGGCAGTTGGGGGCGCAATCATATCCTTGATCCGGTGTCGGGGCGGATTTTGACCGTGACGGACGGGCGTTGGATCATCACGATCGGGGTGTTTGGCTGGGTCGGCTTTATTGCCGAGTTCGGCTTGCTGACCTGGCCATTGTTGCTTTTGGCGGGGCGCAGTCGCGGGCTTGGGGGGAACACCGAGGTGTCGCCGTGGTTGGGGCCGGTGGCGCTTATACTGGCGTTCAACCTGTTTGATTTGCTGCCGAATGCGACGATCACGACGCTGACGTTTTTGCTATCAGGCATGATGTTGGGCCACGCAGAGCGGCGATTGCCGCGCCCTGCGCGTCAGCAGCAGAAGTTGCGGAGTGTGATGTGAGCAGGCGGGTGCGGGTTCTTGTGATTGCCGAGGCGGCCAACCCTGAGTGGGTGTCGGTGCCGCTGATCGGCTGGTCTCTGGCGACGGCGCTGCGCGAGGTGGCGGATGTGCATATCGTCACCCATGTGCGCAACCGAGAAGCATTTGAGCGGGCGGGCGAGGTTGAGGGGCGCGATTTCACCGCCATCGACAGCGAGGCGCTGGCCCGACCGTTGTGGAAGCTGGGCGAGGCGCTGCGCATGGGGCAAGGCAAGGGGTGGACCGCGCTTCAGGCGGTCTCGGCGCTGAGCTATCCTTATTTCGAGCGGCTGGTCTGGAAGCGCTTTGGCGGTGAGATTGCGCGGGGGGAATTCGACATTGTGCATCGGGTAACGCCTTTGTCGCCGACCATCGCCTCGCCGCTGGCGGGGCGCTGTGCGAAAGCCGGGGTGCCGTTCATCCTTGGGCCGCTGAACGGTGGGGTGCCTTGGCCGAAAGGGTTTGAGGCCGAGCGGCGGCGCGAGCGCGAGTTCCTGTCTTATGTGCGCGGGGCCTACAAGGCGCTGCCCGGTCGCAAGGCCACCCTGCGCCATGCGGCGGCGGTGATTGTCGGCTCGCGCCACACCCAGAGCGAGATACCCGCCAAGTGGCAGGACAAGACGGTATACATCCCGGAAAACGCAATTGATCCAGCGCGGTTTTCGACGCGGGCGGCGCCCACGGAGCCGGTGTTGCGGGCCGGGTTTGTCGGGCGGATGGTGCCCTATAAGGGGCCGGATATGTTGATCGAGGCGGCGCTGCCGCTGCTGAAATCCGGCGCGCTTGTGCTTGATATGATCGGCGATGGGCCGATGCTGGACGCGCTTAAGGCGCAGGTGGCGGCGGAAGGGATGGGCGCGCAGGTGCGCTTTCACGGCTGGCTGGCGCATGAGGCGGTGCAAGAGGTCTTGGCGCGCTGTCATGTGCTGAGCTTCCCGTCGGTGCGCGAATTCGGCGGCGGCGTGGTGCTTGAGGCGATGGCGCTGGGCGTGGTACCGATGGTGGTGGATTACGCCGGTCCGGGTGAATTGGTCGATGCCGAGGTGGGCCTGAAGGTGCCGCTTGGCCCGCGCGAGGAGATCATCGCCGGGTTTCGTGCGGCCCTGACGGAATGTGCCGCAGACCCGGCCTCGCTGAAGGCGCAAAGCCAAGCAAGCCGGCAGCGTGTCACAGAGTATTTCACTTGGTCGCGCAAAGCCGCGCAGATCGCGGAAATTTATGACTGGGTGCAGGGGCGTGGCGCAAAACCGGCACGGTTCGAGCGGGAGCGCCCGGCTGACCACCCCCTTTGACGAAAGCCCACCCACCCACCCCTTTCGCCAAAGGGGGTGGGCTTGGACTTGCGGGCGGTGGTGGGTGTGGCGTCGTTGGAATTGAGTATTTGGGGCAAGATGAAAGGCTGACTTGGCTTTCTTTAATGGGAGAAATACCCAAATTCCGACCTATGTTAAGATCGCCAAGCCGGGTTAGGGCGCGTGGTCTTTCGCCTAGGTGATGGGGCCGAGCGAAGCGAGGCCCCCCTCTGGCGACGCGCGTAGCGCGGCGCAACACCTATTTTCTTCGTGGCACGTCAGGGTGAGGAGATCACGCGCGCAGGAATTCCGGCCACCGTAGCACCAGCGGGCACATCGCGTGTGACCACTGCGTTTGCGCCGATTACAGCGTGATCGCCAACGCCTAAGGGACCGATCAGTTTGGCGCCTGCGCCGATATCGACGTGACCGCCGAGCACGACCGGCCCGGCCAGCGTTACTTGGTGAAAGATCATGCAGTTCACGCCGATTTTTGCATCCGGGTGAATGATAATTCCCGTCGGGTGCGTCAAACGCAAGCCGCCGCCGATGTCGCAATTCAGGTGAATTTCACTCTGGCAGGCGAGCGACCAGAACCAGTGGACCAGCACCCAATAGCGCGTCTGAAAACGCGCGATCATGCCGCCACGCGCACGCGCCGCTTGGTAGCGGCGGATCGCGCGCAGCAGTTTGCGCCCCGGATCCCAGAAGCCTTGTATGGTTTCACGAGACCAGTCGGGCGTGTCCGCTGAGATGGTGTGATCGAGTGTCATGAATGTGTTTGGTCAGTTGTTTAAGCAATGAAAGGTCAATCAATTCCGCGTGCTAGCGGCGGTTCGTTTGGCGATGAACCTTGCAAGAAAACGCCAAAGGCGCAACAGTCTCGGGCATGCGGGAAGAGCCGGAGAACGGAAATTATGAGATATGTCGCCTTTTTGTTGTTTGTCATTGTTTTGGCGATTGCCGCTGTCGGGCCGCGCCCGGCCGAGGCGTTGGAGCGCAAGGTTTACTTTTTCGGCAATTCGTTGATCCATCATTTGAGCGACAGTGACGAAACCACCGTGCCGCATTGGCTTGCTCTGATGGCGCGCGAAGGGGGCATCGGTTTGGGGCGGACGGGCAGTGGGGGTTCATGCGCGATTTCGCCCGCCCAGGCAAGCCGCTGGCGAATTGGTCGCTGCGCCGTGTGCAGGGCGTTTGGGATCGTGATCGCCGCCCGTTTGCCAAGGCGGGCTGGGATGCGATCGTGGTTAACCCGGCGAATTTCATTCAATATCAATCTCCTAGCGCAGCCTATGATGGGGATAATCCCGACGGTGCTTCGCCGTTAACCGCGCTTTTGGGGGTGATTGATGCGCATGGGGTTGCGCCGATTTACCTTTATGAAGGTTGGGCCGAGATGTCGTCAGGCTTCCCCCTTCCAAGCGCCAGTTCCGCAGGTACAACGCATTTAACGCGGGCGATTATCATGCTTGGTATGAGGCGCTTGTATCAGAGGTTCGCCGCGCACGGCCAGAGGTAGAGATCACCTTGATCCCGGTCGCCAAGATCCTGTCGGAGCTTTTCAGTGAGGGGCCGATTGCCGGGATTGATCCACGGCTTCTTTATGTCGATGGCGACCCGCACGGCACGGCGACGCTTTATCTGTTGGCCGGGATGGTGACCTATTCGGCGCTTTATGGCGAGCCCGCGCCGGTTGGGCTTGATCTTGGCGAGAGCATCGCGCCCGACGTACGCCGGGCTTATCCATTGTTGGCGCAAGAGATCTGGAAAAAGCTCGAGGGCGAGAAGCGCGCCGAGGCGCCGTCTGCGGCGCCGG
Source organism: Rhodobacteraceae bacterium D3-12 (assembly GCA_025916135.1). Lineage (NCBI taxonomy): Bacteria > Pseudomonadati > Pseudomonadota > Alphaproteobacteria > Rhodobacterales > Roseobacteraceae > Phycobium > Phycobium rhodophyticola. Next base: position 1,339,246 of record CP104793.1, read on the forward strand.
TCGCGCCGGTGGCAGCCTCATCAGCTCCAGCAGTCCCGGCAGCCCCGGCGGCGGCTGTGGCGGCGAATGCGTCAGCGAAGCCAGCGGCAGCCACTGCAGGTTTGAGCGATACCGGGCTTGCCAATCCGTCACTTGCGATGGGGCTTAACGGGGTGGCCGACTGGACCACCCAGCAGCCCTTTGTTGACATCATGAAGACCGCCCGCCCGTGGCAGGGCCACGAGGGCCCCAAGTGGGGCGCGTGGGATGCGGCGCGGCTTGAGCGTGAGGGGTATCTGGACGATGCGGGGTGGCCCAAGGCGTTGCCGCCCAAGGTGGACCGGATCGAGAGTTTCATCCTCACCGATCAGAACGAGGGCGCCACGAAGATGGCCGGGCGCTATCGCGTGACATGGCAGGGCGAGGGGCGGTTGCGTGTTGGCGGGCGGCTGCGCAACGTCGCGCGCATCAAGGGCAAGAAAGAGCTGTGGTTTGACTATACCCCCGGTTCGGGCGAAGTGGCGCTGAGCATTCTGAGCACCGACCCGGACAAGAGCGGCGATCATATCCGCGAGATCCGTGTTTTGCGCGAGGATCAGATCGCGCTTTATGATTTGGGGGTGACGTTTAATCCCGATTGGATTGCCCGGATTGCCGATATCCGGGTGCTGCGCTTCATGGACTGGATGTTGACCAACGGGTCGCCTGTCAATCGCTGGGAGGGGCGGCCGCAGCTTGATGATTTCTCTTACGGTTGGCGCGGTGTTCCGATCGAGGTGATGGTGGAGCTGTCCAACTTTATTGGTGCAGACCCGTGGTTCAACATGCCCCACGCCGCCGATGACGTCTATGCCGAACGTTTTGCCGAGATGGTGTTAGAGCGGCTTGACCCGCGGTTGCATGTCTATGTCGAGTATTCCAACGAGGTTTGGAACCACGGATTTCCGCAAGCTGTTTGGCTGGGGGAAGAGGCGCGTAAACGCTGGGGGCGCAAGGCGGGGGACGACGCGTGGATGCAATTCGCCGGGATGCGCGGGGCCGAGATGATGCGCGTCTGGGGCGCGGTTTTCAGCGGCCCCGAGGCGGCACGGTTGCACCGGGTTGTGGCGGTGCATACCGGCTGGATGGGCCTAGAAGAGCCGCTTTTGGAGGCGCCGCTCTGGCAGGCGGAACAGGGCAACGGGGCGGTCTCTCCGGCGGCGCATTTTGATGCCTATGCGGTGTCGGGGTATTTCGGCTTTGAGCTGGGCACCGAGGAGGAGGGGCGCTTGGCCGATCTGCGGCGCTGGATTGCGCAGAGCCGGGAGTTGGCGGAACAATCCGATGCGGCGCAAGGGTTGCAGCGCCGCGCGCTGGACGCGGCGATTGAGCCGATCCGGTTTGACGCGGCGATCCCTAAAGCGGCCGAGGCGATCCGGGAGGGGTCGCTCAAGGAGTTGACGCAAACGCTCTGGCCCTATCACGCGGGCGTGGCAAAGCGCTATGGCTTTGCGCTGATCATGTATGAGGGGGGCAGCCATGCGGTCGGCCATGGTGCGGCGAGCAATGACGAAGAATTGACGGCGTTCTTTCACGCCTTCAGCTATTCCGAGGCGATGGCAGCGCTGTATCGCGAAGAGCTTGAGGCGTGGCGTGGGGTCGGCGGGACGCTGTTCAATGCGTTTGTCGATGTGGCGCGCCCGTCGCAATTTGGCAGCTGGGGTGGGTTGCGGCATTTGCAGGACGACAATCCGCGCTGGCGTGCGCTGATGGCTCAAAACGCGCGCGCGCCACAGGCCTTGGACAGCCGTATGGAAAGCGCTTTCCTGCATGGGCTGATGCTGCGCGCGGATCCGGGGGGGACGGTTCTGACGGGGAGTGCACAGTCGGACATTCTTTTGGGGGATGTGGGCGATGATACGCTGATCAGCAACGGGGCGGGAGATTTCCTTGATGGCGGTCCCGGTGATGACCTTGCCCGGTTTCCCGGCGCGCGCGAGGATTATCGCTTTGCCATTCAGGGCCCGCGTCTTTTGGCGACGCGCAATGGTGTCAGCACACGTTTGCTCAGGATTGAACGCTTGTCTTTTGCGGCGGATCCGGAGCGCATCTATCGCCTTGAACTTGCGCAATAATTGCAAGCGTTGCGCCGCCCCCTTTGGCGAAAGCCCACCCACCCACCCCTTTCGCCAAAGGGGGGGGTGAAATTGGGCAGGATGGCGTGTTTGGCCCGGTTGAGATTGAGTATTTGGAGCAAGATGAAGGGCTGACTTGGCTTTCTTTAATGGGAGAAATACCCAAATCCCGACATATGCTCAGATCGCCAAGCCGGGTTAGGGCGCGTTGCCCTTGGTCAAGGTGATGGGGCCGAGCGAAGCGAGGCCCCCTGTCGACGCGCGTAGCGCGGCGCAACACCTTCTATCTGATGACCTGCCCTGATTGCGCAAACGGTGTAACAAGGGCTGCGCTCTCAGGCTGTGCATCCCTTAAGCAAGGTCGCCGCACCGTGTGCTGATGTAAACGTGCCGGTGATCCGTTCACGACCAGCATGGGAGAGGGATTGGCAGCGGTCGGGGTCGGCTGCGAGGGCGGCGATGGTATCGGCCAGAAGCGCCGGGCTCTTGGGCGGCACCAGAAGCCCGTCGCGGCCTGAGGTGATCAATTCGGGCACGCCGCCTGTTGTTGTGCCGATCGTTGGCACGCCCATCGACATGGCTTCCATATAGGCCACACCCAGAGGTTCGTGCCAGCTTGCCAGCACAAAGAGATGTGCCGCGTCGAGCCGGGCGCGCACATCTTCGGCGTCGATTGCGCCGAGCAGGGTGGCGTGCTCTTCGAGCCCCAAGCGGGCGATGTCGGCGGCGAGTTCGGTGTGGAACCCCGATCCGCCCGCGTCATCCTCGCCCGCGATTTCAAGGGTTGCGTTGATGCCGCGTGCGCGCAGCAGGGCCAAGGCCTGAAGCAGGCCCTGATGTCCTTTGACGACGTTGAGCCGCCCGCAGGAAAACAGCCGCAAGGGTTTGCCCGGTTTTGGCGGCTGGTAGGGGGCGGAGCGGCGCAGGACCGCCGGGTCGACGCCCATTGGTTGCAGATAGAGCGTCTTGGGCAAATCGGGGCCAAGTGTTTGTTCCAGCTCACGTGTCAGCTTGCGGGTGATCACCGTGCCAAAGCGGGCGTGGCGCCATTTGAAGCCTTGACCCGGCCCATAATCGGACAGCGGGCCATGCAGTGTGAGCGAGTAGGACAGCCCCCAGATCCGGTTCGCCAGCGCACAGATCAGCGCCGTTCGGCCACAGGAGTGGGCGTGGACATGGGCAATACCCGCTGCGCGGCAATCAACGGCGAGACGCCGCGCGGCGGGCAGGCAGATGAGCGCGTCGCGCAGAAACTCGGCCCCTTCGCGGCGCAAATCGCGCCAGAGCGCGCGCAGCGGCAGACGGGGCAGGGCCAGCGCCGTGTTGAGCGGATTGAGCATGCCGAGATAAGTGGTGCGCGCCATCGCCTCGTCGGACCAATCATGCGCAATAAGGCCAAGAGGAGGGCGGCGTGTGCTGAAAAGGGCCACACTCGCGCCTAAATTTTCCAGTTCAAGTATCTCACGCCAAAAGAAGATATGGGTTTGCCCCGGAAACTGCGGTATCAGGATGCCGATTGAGCTGGGGAAGGATGCGTGATCTGGCACGGGCGCGCTTTCGAATTGAGCAGAGATTTGAGTGGAATGAATACACTAAAGCAGGCTACGGGGCGACATTGCACCGAACGGGTGGCTGTAGGCAAGGCTGACAGAACCGGTACAAAAGGACGCAACCGATGCCGGGGATGAGTGTGATAATCCCCGCCAATAACGAAGCGGCGTTGATCGGGCGATGCCTTGAGGCGGTTCTTGGGTCGGACCCCAAGCCCGGTGCCGGGTCTGGGTCGTTGCCGTTGCCGATGCCGATTGAGGTGATCGTGGCGGCCAACGGATGCAGCGACGACACCGCCGCAATTGCGCGCAGCTATACGCCGCATTTCCAGCGCATGGGCTGGGATTTCAAGGTTATGGAAATGGGCCCGGTCGGCAAGACCGGGGCGTTGAATGCCGCCGACAAGGCGGCGAAATTCGGCTCGCGGGCCTATCTGGATGCGGATGTGGTGGTCTCTGCGCCGATGCTGGATCAGGTTGGGCGGGCGTTGGAAATACGTCGCCCCGCCTATGTCAGCGGGCAGGTGCGGATCGTGTCGCCCAAGGACCGGGCGAGCCGGTTATATGCCAGCGTTTACAGGCGCGTGCCCTTTATGACGCAGGGCGTGCCGGGCTGCGGGTTTTTCGCGGTCAATCAGGCCGGGCGCCAAAGGTGGCGGGCGTGGCCCAAGATCATATCCGATGACACATTTGTGCGGCTGTTGTTCACACCGCAGGAGCGGATTGGCGTTGGCGCGACCTATGATTGGCCATTGGTCGAAGGCTTTGACAATCTGGTCAAGGTGCGGGCGCGTCAGGATGAGGGCGTGCGCGAGGTTTTGAAGGCCTTTCCGCAGCTGAAACAGAACGACGACAAGCGCGGTTTGGGCCTGTTTGGGAAGCTGGGTCTGGTTCTGAGCAATCCGGCGGGGTTTGCGGTTTATACGGCGGTGCGGATCAAGGCGCGCGCCTTGGGTGACAGCAAAGAATGGAGCCGGGGCAGATGAGCGCCCTTGCACGGTTTATGGGCGAGCAGAGTGTGCTTGCGCGGGCTGTGCGCTCGGCCGGGCTGACCATTGTTGGATTTGGCACCAGTCAGGGTTTGCGGCTGATTTCGAACCTGATCCTGACGCGGCTGTTGTTTCCCGAGGCCTTTGGGATGATGGCGCTGATCACTGTTTTCCTGATGGGGTTGAACATGTTTTCGGATGTCGGGGTGACACCGGCGATCATGCAATCCGAGCGCGGCGACGAGGAAGATTTTCTGAACACAGCTTGGACCATTCAGGTGATCCGGGGCCTGTGTTTGTTTGTGGTGGCCTGTGGCATCGCGTGGCCGGTGGCATGGTTCTATGGCGAGGCTGATTTGGCGTTGATGCTGCCGGTGTCGGCGTTGTCGCTGGTGATTGCGGGGTTCAACCCGACGCGGTTGGATCAGGCGAACCGGCACTTGCGGCTGGGTCGGGTGACGGCGCTTGATATGTTCAATCAGGCGGTGGGGATCGGGGCGGCGATTTTGCTGGCGTGGCTGTGGCAATCGGTTTGGGCGTTGGTGATTTCCGGCGTGATCGGGGCGTTGGTTCAGCTGGTTGTTTACAGCATGTTTTTGCCGGGCGCGGCAAACCGGTTCCGGTGGGAAAAACCCGCAGCACAGGAGTTGATCGGTTTCGGTAAGTGGATTTTTCTGAGCACGGTCGCGGGGTTTTTCCTGTCGCAGGCCGACAAGTTGCTGATCGGTAAATACCTGCCTCTGGACCAGTTCGGGGTGTATAATATCGGCTATTTCCTAGCCTCGTTTCCGTTGCTTATGGGCGGGGTTCTGGTGCGGCGCATTTTGATCCCGATTTACCGCGAATGGCCACCGACGGCGGCGCGGGAGAATTTTATGCGTCTGCGCAAGATGCGGTTTATCGTGTCGGGCGCGCTGCTGGTTATCCTTGCGGTGCTGGCGGTTGGGGGCGTTTGGATTGTCGATTGGCTGTATGATCCGCGCTATGCCATGGCCGGGGCGGTGACGGTGGTGATTGCCTGTATGCAAATCCCGCAGGTGATTGCGTTGACCTATGATCAGGCGGCATTGGCGGCGGGGGACAGCAAGCGATTTTTCGTGCTGGCGGGCAGCAAGGCGGCGATGATGGTGGCGTGCCTGTTGATCGGGCTGGAGGTTGGCGGGCTGTTTGGGGCGCTGATCGGGCAGGGCGTTGCGATGCTGTTGGTCTATCCGGTGGTGATCTGGCTGTCGCGCGCGACGGGGGCGTGGGACCGGCTGCATGACATGGGGTTGGCGCTGGCGGGGGTGATGCTTGTCTTGCTGGCGCTATGGGTGAATGGGGCGGAGATCAGGGCGCTGGTGGCGCTGTCGTAAAGACCGGGCACAGAGCGGGGCACAGACAGGGCACAGAGCGGGGTTTCGACGCAAAGATTAGCCATTGCGCGATTCTGCAATTATAAGGCGAGTTAGGCGAATGTGGCGGAAATATGGTTGAGTTCCCCGCCTCTAAAGCCCTCAAAAACCGTTAAAACTTGGCGAAAAGTTGCAATAGCGCCCTAAAATTACCTTATTTTGATGAGAGAAATACGCTTGCCTGCCTGCCACTTGGGATAGTTTTCCGATTATGACGCATTTTAGCGACCGAGCCGCGCGAGATACTGCTTTGACCCATTCTGATCTGCCTGATGAGACACTCTCTGGCGAGGATGATATTGCGATCGTCGGGATGGCGGCGCATTTGCCGGGGGCGTCCTCGGTTGCGCAATATTGGCAGAATTTGGCGGGCGGCGTTGAATCAATCCGCCGGTTGAGCGAGGCGGAATTGCGCGAGGCAGGGGTGCCGGAGGCGATGATTGCGCGGGCGGATTACGTGCCTTTTGCCGCGCCTCTGGATGATTTCGAAATGTTTGACGGCGAGTTTTTCGGGTTTTCCCCGAAGGAGAGCGCCATTCTGGACCCGCAGCACCGGCATTTCCTTGAGGTGGCGTGGGAAGCGATGGAAAACGCGGGCCATATGCCGGAAAACGCGACAGGGCCGATCGGCGTGTTCGCGGGCTGTGGCATGGGCAGCTATTTCTATTTCAACATCTGCTCGAACCCCGATCTGGTGGCGGATACGGGGATGTTTTTGTTGCGCCACACCGGCAACGACAAGGATTTCATGGCGACGCGGGTGAGCCATGTGTTTGACATGAAAGGCCCGTCGATTTCCTTGCAGACGGCGTGTTCGACATCGCTTGTGGCGACGCATTATGCGGCGCAGGCGCTGCTCAATGGGGAGTGCGATATGGCGCTTGCCGGGGGGGTGACTATCGAGCTGCCGCAGGGGCATGGTTATGTCTTTAAGGAGGGAGAGATCCTGTCGCCGGATGGGCATTGTCACGCGTTTGATGCGCGCGCCGAAGGCACGGTCTTCGGCTCAGGCGCGGGGTGTGTGGTGCTCAAACGGATGGCGGATGCGCTGCGCGATGGCGATCACATCTGGGCAGTGATCAAGGGCTCGGCGGTGAACAACGATGGCGCGGCCAAGGCCGGTTATCTGGCCCCCAGCGTGGACGGGCAGGCGGCGGCGATTGCCGAAGCGCAGGCCATAGCCGGGGTGCCGGCGGAGAGCGTTGATTACGTGGAGTGCCACGGGACCGGCACATACCTTGGCGATCCGATTGAGGTGGCCGCGCTGACCGAGGCGTTTCGCAAGACCACGCAGGCGAACGGGTTCTGCCGGATTGGCAGCGTGAAGACCAACATCGGCCATTTGGACACCGCCGCCGGGGTGGCGAGCCTGATCAAGGCCTCGCTGGCGTTGAACAACAAGGCGATGCCGCCGTCGTTGGGGTTTGAGACGCCCAACCCGACGATTGATTTCGAGCATTCGCCGTTTGTGGTGAACGACCGGTTGACCCCGTGGGAGCGGCGGGGCGGGCCGCGCCGGGCGGGGGTGAATTCGCTGGGTGTTGGCGGGACGAACGCGCATGTGGTGTTGGAAGAAGCCCCGGAGCGCATGGCCAGTGAGGAGAGCGATTGGCCCTTCCAGATGCTGGTTGTGTCGGGGCGCACGAAGGCGGCGCTGGACGCGAATGCGCGCGCCTTGGCGGCGCATCTGCGCAGTTGCGAGGAGCCGCTCGCGGATGTGGCGTGGACCCTGAAAGAGGGGCGGCGCGCATTTGAGAAACGCCGTGTTCTGGTCGCGGAAAGCGCCGAGCAAGCCACTGATATGCTTGAGAAAAATGACCCGCGGCGGGTGTTTGAACATAGCGTTGTCGGGGACGATCCCGACGTGGTGTTCATGTTCCCCGGTGGCGGCGCGCAATATGCGGGCATGGCGCGGGATTTATACGAGACCGAGCCGGTCTTTGCCGAGTGGATGGACCGGGGATTGGCCGTATTGCAGCCGCGTCTTGAGTATGACCTCAAGGCGATCTGGTTGCCGCAAGCGGGGCAAGAGGCCGCCGCCGAGGAGGCGTTGACGCGCCCGTCGGTGCAATTGCCGCTGATCATGATGGTGGAATATGCGCTGGCGCAATTGTGGATCAGCTGGGGCGTGAAACCCGATGTGTTGGTCGGGCATTCCATGGGCGAGAACACGGCGGCCTGTTTGGCGGGCGTGATGAGCTTTGAGGACTGTATCGGGCTGGTTCACCTGCGCGGCAGCCTGTTTGACGAGGTGCCGGAGGGCGGGATGCTGTCGGTGTCCTTGCCCGCCGAGGAGTTGCGCGGATGGTTGGGCGAAGAGCTCGACCTTGCCGGGGTGAATGCGCCGGGGTTGAGCGTGGCGTCGGGGCCGCAAGGCGCGCTGGATGCGCTGCAGGCGCGGCTGGAAGCGGCGGATATTGATTGCCAGCGGATCGCGATTGATATCGCGGCCCATAGCCGGATGCTGGAGCCGATTTTGGGGCGGTTCGGCGACTACCTTCGTGCGGTCGCGTTGAAGGCGCCGGGCATTCCGATCATTTCGAACCGCTCGGGCGGGGTGCTGAGCGATGCCGAGGCCTGTGACCCGGAGTATTGGGTGCAGCATCTGCGCGGGACCGTGCGGTTTGCCGATTGCATTGACCATCTGAGCGGCGCGCGCGAGCGGATTTATGTTGAAATGGGGCCGGGGCGGGCGTTGTCGTCATTGGCGGCGCAACATGCGGATGTGGCGCGGGATCAGGTGATTTCGGCGCTGCGCCATATGGATGAGGCTGTGCCGGATGACGAGTATTTCATGGCGCAGTTGGGGCGGATCTGGGCGATGGGCGGGTCGTTCGATTGGTCGCAAATCTGGGGCGAGGCGCGGCGCAATCGGGTGGTTCTGCCGAGCTATGCGTTTCAGCGAAAGCCATATTTCATCGCGCCGGGAGAGAGCCGGGAGGCACCGGTGCCGAGCCATTTGATGCGCCAAGGCGCGTTGGAGGATTGGGGGTACACGCCGCAGTGGCGGCATGTGGCGGCGGGGTTTGACCAAGCGGTTGATGATCCGGGAGCAGAGCCGCAACGGTGGTTGGTGTTTGAGGATCAGACCGGGTTGAGCGCGAGCGCGGCGCAGAGCCTGCGCGCGGCGGGTCACGAGGTGATCTCGGTCATTGCGGGGGATGCGTTTGGCCGCTTGGACGAAGGGGTTTATTCGCTGTCGCCAGAGCGCGGGCGCGAGGGCTATGACCAGTTGGTTGCCGCCTTGGGCGAGGCCGGGCAGGTGCCCGACCGGATCGCGCATTTCTGGTTGGTGACAAAAGACGAGAGCCACAGGCCGGGGTCATCGTTTTTCCATCGCAATCAGGAACAGGGGTTCTATTCGCTGATGTTTCTGGCCCAAGCCATGGGCGAGGCGGATTGGCCGGGGCTGCATGTGAATGTGTTCACGACGGGCGCGGCGCAGGTGGCGGATGAGACGCTGGCCTATCCAGAGAAGCTTACGGTGCGGGGGCCGGTGAAGGTTCTGGGCAAGGAGCTGCCGGGGATGAGTGCTTCGGTTCTGGATGTGGAGATGGAGGCGCCGGTCAAAGGGCGGTTGGGGCCGTCGCAGACGCCCGCGCCCGCGCCGATGGCGGCGGCGGTTCTGGAAGAGTTGCTGAGCGCGCCGAGTGAGAGCATTGCGGCGCTGCGCCATGGGCGGCGATACGAGCAGGGCCTGCGCGAGATTGCGCTTGAGGCGGGCGCCGAGGGCCCTGTTTTGCTGCGGGATGAGGGGGTTTACCTGATCACGGGCGGGTTTGGCGGGATTGGCCTGACGCTGGCCGAGAGGTTGATCCGGGATCACAAGGCGCGGGTGGTGTTGATGGCGCGACGTGCCTTGCCGCCGCGTGATGATTGGGCCGATTACGTTCTGAGGCACGGGCGGCATGATGCCACCGCGCAGCGGATCGCCGCGGTCGAGCGGCTGGAGGCGCTGGGCGGGCAGGTGATGGTGCTGGCGGCGGATGTGTCCAACGTCGAGGACATGCGCGGCGCGCTGGAACAGGTGCAGATGCGGTTTGGCGCGGTGAACGGCGTGATCCACGGCGCCGGTGTGATCGCGGATGAGCCGCTGATGACCAAGAGCCCGGCGACGGTGGAGGATGTGTTCACGCCGAAAATCCATGGGGTTCAGGTTCTGGACGAGCTGTTCGAGGATGGGGCGCTGGATTTCATGGTGCTGTTTTCGTCGACGTCAACCGTGACGGGACCGGCGGGGCAGATCGACTATATCGCCGCCAATGAATACCTGAACGCTTATGCGCGTGCGCGGGCCGGGGGCGAGACGCGGGTTTTGGCGCTGAACTGGGGCATTTGGGCCGAGGTGGGCATGGCCGCAGAGGCGCTGGGCGTGGCGCAGGCGGAGCCGGACCGGAGCGAGGTTGCGGTGGCGCAGCCGTTGCTGGGTGTGGCGAGTTTCGATCGCGCGGGAAACCGGATGTTCCGGCGTGATTTGTTCGTGGGCGATTGGATCGTGGGCGAGCATCGCACGCTGGAGGGCAAGGCATTGTTGCCCGGCACCGGATACCTTGAGATCGCCGCGCAAGCGCTTGAAGCGCAGGGAGAAACCGGGGGGGAACCGGGGGGGAAACCGGCGGATTTGAAATCCGGGACCTGTATTTCCTGCGCCCGTTTGACGTGTCGGAGCACGGCGCGCGTGAGATGCGCGTGACGCTGGAACGCAGCGATCTGGGCTATGACATGAGCGTGCGGGGCACACGCGAGATCGACGGGCGCCAAGGGTTTGAAACCAATGCGCAGGCGGTTTTGTCGCTGTTGCCGATGGGCGCGCCGGAGGCGGTTGATCTGGCGGCATTGGAGGCGCGTTGCGCGCGGGTTGAGACGGCGCAAGAGGGGCGTTCGCTCCGCTCGCCGCAAGAGGCACATTTGCGGTTTGGAGCGCATTGGCGCGTGCTGCGCCGGGCGGCATATGGCGCGGGTGAGGGTGTTGCGCGGCTTAAGCTGGCCGAGGGTTTGGACGAGGCGGGCTATCGCCTGCATCCCGGTTTGCTGGACCTTGCGACCGGCTGGGCGATGGAGTTGATCGAGGGCTATGACGGCGCGCATTTGTGGGTGCCGGTGTCCTATGGCGCGGTGCGGGTGTACCGCGATTTGCCGGGCGAGGTGGTCTCGTGGGTGCGCAATGCGGGCGAAAACCGGGCCAGCGCGGGCGCGGCGAGCTTTGACGTGACGATCTGTGACACCCAAGGCAATGTCTGTGTTGAGGTGCATAATTTCTCGATCCGGCAGATGGAGGCGGGCGCGGCGTTGTTCGCAGAACCGCAGGTGCGGGATTTGGAATTCCCCGACGCCGAGGCGAACCGCCCCTTGTCCCCCGCAGAGGAACGGTTGCGCCACAACCTGTCGCAGGGCATCCGCCCCGAGGAAGGCGCGGAGGCGTTCATGCGGGCGCTGGCGATGGACCGCGCGCAGGTGATTGTGTCGTCACTGTCGCTGCCCGATCTGGTGCGGCAGGCGGCCGCGGAAAGCGGTGAGGAGCGCGAGGCGCAGACCTTCCAGCGGCCCGATCTTGAGACCGAATTCGTGGCACCGGAAGGGGCCATCGAGCAGCGGCTGGCGCAGTTCTGGGGCGGATTGCTGGGCGTTGAGCAGATCGGGGCGGAGGACAATTTCTTTGATCTTGGTGGTCATTCGTTGATCGCGGTGCGGCTGTTTGCGATGGTCAAAAAGGAATGGTCTGTGGATTTCCCGATCTCGGTTCTGTTTGAGGCACCGACCATTCGCGCCTGTGCAAAAATGATTGCATCTGAGGGTGTTAGCGAAGAAACCTCAGGTGATGGTTCAGTTGAGGTTGCGCGGAAGACGCCGGAGCGGAGGTTTACCCATCTGGTGCCGATGCATCAGGGCGAAGGCGGGCCGCGGCGGCCGTTCTTCCTTGTTGCGGGGATGTTTGGCAATGTCTTGAACCTGCGCCATCTGGCGCATCTTCTGGGGGCGGACAGACCATTTTATGGCTTACAGGCCAAGGGGTTGCTGGGCGAAGATGAACCACATCGCAGCATTGTAGATGCGGCGAAAGACTACCTTGGGGAGATGCGTCAGGTGCAGCCCAAGGGGCCATATATGCTGGGCGGTTTTTCGGGCGGTGGGATCATCGCATATGAGATTGCGCAGCAGTTGAAGGCAGCGGGTGATGAGGTCGCAATGCTGGTCATGCTGGACACCCCCTTGCCACAGCGCAGGCCGCTGAGCGGGCGGGACCGGGTGGTGATCCAGCTTCAGGAGCTTAAGGCGGGTGGCTTTGCTTATCCGTTCAAATGGGCGGCGCGGCGGATCGCATGGGAGTTTGAAAAGCGCGCGAACAAAGACCCGCAGGGCTTTGAAAACGCAGAAGTTTCATTCCATAATTCGGCCATTGAAGAGGCGTTCTTGGCGGCGGTTGCACAGTATGAGTTGCAGCCTTGGGACGGGCCGTTGGCGTTGTTCCGCCCGCCGCTTCAGGGCAAGTGGGAAGTTGCGCCGGGGCGTTGGGTCAATTCCGAGCGGGCCTATGTGACATCCGACAACGACTGGACGCCCAAAGCGCCATTGGTTGAGGTGGTGGAAGTGCCGGGCGATCATGACAGCATGGTGTTGGAGCCGAATGTGCGGGTTTTGGCGGCGCGGATGAAGCGGCTGATTGAAGACGCGGAAAATCCGGGTGCGCGGGCCGCACGGGTGGCGGCGCTGCCGACTGCGAAAGCGGCGGGGTGACGGGAATGGCACGTGTTCTGACGATCATTTTGAACTATCGCACGCCGGAGATGACCCTTGCCGCGGTTGAGGCGGCCTTGCGCGAGATGGCGGATATTGAGGGCGAGGTTCTGGTTGTTGATAACGACAGCGCAGATGGTTCGTTCGAGGCATTGCAGGCCGGGGTGGCCGAGAGAGGCTGGCCTGTGCGGGTGCTGCAATCGGGGCGCAATGGCGGCTTTGGCGCGGGCAATAATTTCGGGATGCGTGCGGGGCTGAGCGATGGCAGCAGGCCGGATTATTTCTATATCCTGAATTCGGATGCCTTTCCCGATGCGGGGGCGATTGGCGCGTTGCTGCGCCATTTGGAGGCGACGCCGGAGGCCGGGTTTGCCGGCAGTTATATTCACGGGCCGGAGCGCGACGCGCATGTAACCGCATTCCGCTTTCCGTCGATCAAAAGCGAATTTGAGGGGGCCGCGCGGTTTGGCCCTGTGACCCGGATGCTCAGCGATCATGTGGTGCCTTTGCCGGTGCCGCAGGCCACGCAGGCGGTTGAGTGGCTGGCCGGGGCGAGCCTTATGATGCGGGCCGAGGTGTTGGAGGACATCGGGCTCTTTGATGAGGCGTTTTTCCTTTATTATGAAGAAACGGACCTGTGCCGCAGGGCCATGTTGGCCGGGTGGGAGACGCATTATGTGCGCGAGAGCGAGGTCACGCATATCGGGTCGGTGTCGACGGGCATGAAGGATTGGGCGCGGGTGCCGGACTACTGGTTCAACTCGCGTTGGTATTATTTCTGCAAGAACCACGGGCGCGGTTATGCCGTGGCGGCGACGCTGGCGCATGTGGCGGGGGGGTGATCCACCGCTTGAGGGTGCTGGTTCAGCGCAAGGACCGGAGCGATCCGCCGGGGTTTTTGCGCCATCTGCTGCGCCATGATGCAGGGGCATTGTTCAGCGCAGGTTCGCGGGGGCGCGATGAAGGGCTTAACCAAGTGGGGCTTGGGGAAGGATAACGGAAATGAGTGTTCAGAGTTATGTGATTATCGGCAACGAGAGCCTTGCCATTCAATGCGCCGAGAAGGTGTTGGCAAGCGGTGGGACGCTGGCCGCGATGGTGACGCGCAACCCGGATGTGGCGGCATGGGCGGTGAAATCCGGTCTGTCGGTGATCCAGCCGGGCGCGGGTTTGGAGCAGCGGTTGAGCGGTGTCGCGCATGACTGGCTGTTGTCGATTGCCAATCTGGACATGTTGCCCGAGGCGGTTTTGGCCTTGCCCAAGCGGGGCGCGGTGAATTTCCATGATGGGCCGCTGCCCGCCTATGCCGGGTTGAATGCGCCGGTCTGGGCGATGCTGGAAGGGCAGGCTCGTCACGGTATCACCTGGCACATTACGGAGGCGCGGGCCGATACCGGCGCGATCATTGAGCAGGTGATGTTTGACATCACAGAGAATGACACGGCGTTGACGTTGAACACCAAGGCCTATGAGGCGGCGATCGGGTCGTTCGGGGCTGTGTTGGACAAGCTGGCGCTGGACCCGGTGCCGGTGGTGGCGCAACCGGGCGAGGGGCGCAGTTATTACGGCAAGGCCAAGCGCCCGGCGGCGGCGGGGCGGCTGGATTTCACCGCGTCGGCGCAGGATGTGGCGCGGATGGTGCGTGCGTTGGATCATGGGCCCTATTGGAACCCGCTGGCCGTGGCCAAGATCGAGGCGGGCGGCGTGGTTATGGCCGTAGAGGGCGCGGCGATCCCGCGCGAGCCGATGGCGGCTGCCGCGCCGGGAACCGTGCTGGAGGTCGACGGCGAGGCGGTTTGCGTCGCCTGTGGCGAGGGGGCGGTGGTGCTGTCCGGGATCACGACGCTGGATGGTGGCGCGGTGGATCTACCGGCGGCGATGGCGAAGGGGGATGTGTTGCCCTCGCTGGTGGCCGGGCCGGATGTGGCCGCAGTGGATGCGGAGATGGCGCGCGCAGCGGCGGGTGAAGCGCGGTGGCGCGGGCGTTTGAAGGTGATGGTTCCGGCGGAATTGGCCGGGATCGGCGCGGGCGCGGTGGCAGAGCCGCGCGAGATTGCGCTTGATCTGGGTGTTGAGGGCGATGCTGTTTTGTCGCTGGCGGCGGGGCTTGTTGCGGCTTTGTCCGAGCATGGGGTTGCCGATCTGGCCTTTGCTGAGGACGCGGACGCCGCCAACACCGCAAGCGCTTATGTCAGCGGCTGGGTGCCGCTGCGGTTTGGCGATGATGTAAGCGTGGCGCGCAAGGCGCCGTGTTTCGCCTTGGACCTTCAGCTTCGAGATCGCGAGATCGGGCGGATTGGTCAACCGATGATCGGATTGTCGGAGGGCGGATTGGTTGACGGAACGGCGATGACGTTTGCGCCGGACCGGTTGGTGTATGATGCCACCCGGGTGAGCGAGACGCTGGCGCAGATATGGGCGCGGCGGTTGGAGCATCTGAGCCGGGTTGGGGGCCTTGAGGCGATTGCGCCGGATGCATGGCCGGTGCTGCCCGACAGCGAGCGCGAGATGCTGGTGAGCCAGTGGAACGCGACCGAAGTGGCGTTTGACGCCGAGCTTTGCGTGCATCAGGCGTTTGAGCGGCAGGTGGCGCAGTCGCCGCAGGCCGAGGCGTTGGTTTGCGAGGGGGAGAGCCTGAGCTATGGCGCATTGAATGCGCGGGCCAACAAGGTGGCGCATGTGCTGCGCGAGATGGGCGTAAAGCCCGGCACGCTGGTTGGTTTGGCGAGCGAGCGCAGCGTGAACCTGTTGATCGGGGCGTTGGGGATTTTGAAGGCGGGGGGGCCTATGTGCCGTTGGACCCGGCCTATCCGGCGGACCGGATCGCGCTTTATATCGAGGACAGCGCCGCGCCGGTGATTGTGACGACAGAGGCGACGCAGAGCGTGCTGCCGGCGTCACAGGCCGAGGTGTTGGTGATTGATACCGACCCGAGGGTGGCGGACGCGCCCGAAAGCACCGTGGAAAGCGGGGCGGCGGGCAGTGATCTGGCTTATATGATCTACACCAGCGGCTCGACCGGTAGGCCCAAGGGGGTGATGGTTGAGCATCGCAATGTCGCGAACTTCTTTGCCGGGATGGACGCGCGGATTGACCATGCGGCGGGCTCGGTCTGGCTTGCGGTAACGAGCCTGAGCTTTGATATTTCGGTGCTTGAGCTGTTCTGGACGTTGGCGCGGGGGTTCAAGCTGGTCCTGTCGGGGGACGAGAGCCGCACCTTGGTGAGCCAGGGGCGGATTGCCGTGACCGGTAAGGGCATGGAGTTTGGCCTGTTTTATTGGGGCAATGACGACGGGCCGGGCAAGCAGAAATACCGGATGCTGCTGGAAGGGGCGAAGTTTGCCGATGCCAACGGGTTTTCCGCCGTGTGGACGCCGGAGCGGCATTTCCATGCCTTTGGCGGGCCTTATCCGAACCCGGCGGTGACGGGCGCGGCGGTGGCGGCGGTGACAGAAAATATCGCGGTGCGATCGGGCTCTTGCGTGGCGCCGTTGCACCATCCGCTGCGCGTGGCCGAGGAATGGGCGGTGATCGACAACCTGACCAACGGGCGCGCAGGCATGGGGATTGCGAGCGGCTGGCAGCCGGATGATTTTGTGCTGCGCCCCGAAAATGCGCCGCCCAACAACAAGGCCGCGATGTTTGAGAGCATCGACACCCTGCGCAAGCTGTGGCGGGGCGAAGAGGTGGCGTTTCCCAATGGCTCGGGCAAGGAGGTTGCGGTGCTGACCCAGCCGCGGCCGGTGTCCAAGGAATTGCCGGTGTGGATCACCACGGCGGGCAACCCGGAGACGTGGAAAGAGGCGGGATCGGTGGGGGCGAATGTGCTCACCCACCTGCTGGGCCAGAGCATTGAAGAGGTGCGCGGCAAGATCGAGATTTACCACGCGGCGTTGCGCGAGGCGGGGTATGACCCCGAGAACTTCACCGTGACGATGATGCTGCACACCTATGTCGCCGACAGCCGTGCGCGGGCGCGGGAGGTGGCACGCGGGCCGATGAAGGATTACCTGCGCGCGGCGGCGGGGCTGATCAAGCAATATGCCTGGGCGTTTCCGGCGTTCAAGAAGCCCAAGGGCGTGGAAAACCCGTTTCAGCTCGACCTTGGCGAGCTGACCGGGGATGAGATGGACGGTATCCTTGAATTCGCGTTTGAGCGGTATTTCGAGGATAGCGGGCTGTTTGGCACGGTTGAGGATTGTCTTGACCGGGTGGAGCAGTTGAAGCGCATCGGGGTGGGTGAAATTGCCTGTCTGATTGATTACGGCATCGCGCCGGACATGGTGTTGGAGGGCTTGCGCCCCTTGGCCGAGGTGCATGCGCGGGCGAATGAAGCGAGCGGCGTGGCGGAGGAGGATTTCTCGATCGCGGCGCAGATTGTGCGGCATGGGGTGACGCATCTGCAATGCACGCCGAGCCTTGCGCGGATGATTGCGATGAACGAAGAGGCGCGGATGGCGCTGGGCCGGGTGAAGCATTTGATGATCGGCGGCGAGGCCTTGCCCGGTGCGCTGGTCGAGGAGTTCGGCCAGATCACGCGTGCCAGCATCGAGAATATGTACGGGCCGACCGAGACGACGATTTGGTCGACCACCGAAACCGCCAGCGCGGGCGAAGGCGTGGTGAACATCGGCGCACCGATTGCCAATACGCAGGTCTATGTGCTGAACGAGGCTGGCGAGGTTTGCCCCGTCGGCGTGGCCGGAGAGCTGTTGATCGGCGGTGCAGGCGTGACGCGCGGCTATTGGCAGCGCGAGGATTTGACGGCGGAGCGGTTCGTAGACAACCCGTTCCACGGCCAGCGGATGTATCGCACCGGTGATCTGGTGCGCTGGCGGGCCGATGGCAAGCTCGACTTCCTTGGGCGGGCGGATCATCAGGTGAAGCTGCGCGGGTACCGCATTGAATTGGGCGAGATCGAAGCGCAGTTGGCCGCGCAGGCGGGCATCCGTCAGGCGGTGGTGATGGCCCGCGAGGACAGCCCCGGCGATGTGCGTCTGGTGGCCTATATGCTGAGCGATGCGGTGCTGGATGAGGCGGCGTTGAAGGCGGCCTTGGGGCAGGACTTGCCGGAATTTATGGTGCCGGCGCATTTTGTGCGGCTTGATGCGTTTCCGCTGACCCCGAACAAGAAGGTGGACCGCAAGGCGCTGCCTGCGCCCGGGCGCGGGGGGCGAGTGCCAACACCGGTGGCGCGGCGCGGCCAGAGGCGGCGGGCGCGGCAGAGGTCGCTTCGCCGGATGCAGGCACAATCGAGGCGGATATCGCGGCGATCTGGTGCCGGGTGCTGGGTGTTGAGCGGGTTGGAGCGAAGGACAGTTTCTTTGACCTTGGCGGGCATTCCCTTTTGGCGGTGCAGGCGCATCGCGAAATTCGCGAGACGTGCGGCGCGCCGAGGCTGGCGATCACCGACATTTTCCGGTTTCCCACGCTGGGCGGCTTGTCAGAACGGGTGCGCGCGTTGAGCGATGGTGGCGGGACGCCAGCAGAGATACCCGCAGCCGTTGCGCCACCGGTTGAGACTCCCGACGGGACCATGTCCAAGCGCCGCGAAATGCGTGCGCGCCGACGTATGGCGCGGGCGTGAGGCGGGGCGTTGGGCGAGCCGCGGACTGACCAAATTGAAACCGCTTTGAGGGCGGTTTTGCCCGCTGGTGTCGCTTGTGCAGTGATCCGGCCCGAGATCCGGCCCGAGGGCGAGGCGGCGGGCGGAGATCTGGCGGGCGCGTTTAGTGTCGAAGCCGAAGCGATGCGCGCGGCGGTGCCGAAACGGCGGGCAGAGTTTTTCGCAGGGCGGGCGGCGGCGCGCCGGGCGATGGCTCAGTTGGGTATGCCCCCCGCGCCGGTGCCGATGGGCGACGACCGCGCACCGGTTTGGCCCGATGGCGTGGTCGGCTCAATCTCGCATTGCGAGGGGGTTTGCGTGGCGTTGATCGCGCGATCCGAGACGTGGCGGAGCCTGTCGGTGGATGTGGAACCGTTAGAGGATTTGCCGCGTGACCTTTGGGACAGTGTGATGGGCGCGCAGGAGCGGGCGCGTTTGGCAGAGCTGCCGGAGGCGGCGCGCGGGCGGTGCGGGCGATTGATTTTTTCGGCCAAGGAGGCGGTTTACAAATTGCAGTATCCGATCACCGCCGAATGGATGGAGTTTAGCGATCTTGACGTTGTTGTTGACGCGCAGGAGGCGGGTTTTGATGCGCGGTTTTGCGGCAGAAATGTGCCGGAATTTGCCCGTGGCGGTTTGAGGGGCCAGATTTTGAAGCTATCTGGCGTGATGTTGTGCATGATGTTTTTGCGATAGGATTTTGTTTTTGTTGAGTTATGTCGCAGCCAACAGGATGAGGTCGTTGCCCCGTGGGAAACACTGTGTTTCTGGCAAAATCGTGAAAATAGTGGCGAAATCTGGGCAGATAGCCTAAGTTAGTCTGGCTTGAGCATGAGGGGGTGGAAAGGTGTTCTTTCCCCGGTGACGCGCAGGCGTATTTTTTTCAGCTGAATTCCTGCGGGGGCAGGGAATTTCGCACCAGATATGGAGTTTGGACAATGGGCCAGATTCAGTCGGTTGGGGATTTCCTGAACATGATGCGGCGGCGCATCGTGTTGATCATTGCTGTTGTGCTGGCTGGCACCGCATTTTCGATCTGGTGGACATTGGGCCAACCAGTGACCTTTGAGGCGACGGCGGTGGCACAGATCGAAAGCCCGGCGGTGGCCGACCCTGCGGCGGCGGGGACGACGGCGAATAACACGGTGGATCACCGGCTGCGGATTCTTGAACAAAAGCTGATGGCGCGTGACAATCTGAGCGCGATGGTGGCGCGGTACGGGCTGTATGAGGGAACGGGGTTCTCGGAAGGTCTCAAGATTGCGACCCTGCGGGAAAGCGTGCGGATCACCCAGATCACCGACCCGAATGCGCAATGGGGGGCGGCGCGAATTCCGACCGGGATGATTATTTCGGTCAATGATTCCGATGCGGCGACAGCCGCCGCGATGGCCAATGATTTCCTTGAGCAACTGGTGACGTTGAACCGGCAGCGCCGCTCGACTGCGGCGCTTCAGAATCTTGAGTTTTTCAAGACCGAAGCGACGCGGCTTGAGGCGGAGATGGCAACGCTGGAAGGGCAGATTGCCGCGTTCAAGGAAAAGAACGGCCGGTATTTGCCCGCGGGCGTTGCGGCGCAGCGCGATGAGTTGGGGACGTTGAAAGCAACCTTGCTGGACATCGAGCAGCGGCTGATCGAGTTGGATGCGAGCCGGACGCGCCAGCGCGAGGAAGTGATCGAGCGGCAGAGCGGATTGCTGCGCGAGCAGCAAGCGTTGATCCAACAGCGCATCGACCAGATCGAGGCCGCCATCGCCAGCGCGCCCGAAGTGGACCGCCAGTTTGGTATCCTGACCCGCAAACTGGACCAGTTGAGCGAACAATATGCGGTGATCACGCGCGGCGCGACCGAGGCCGAGATGGGCCAGCTTTTGACCAGTCAGGAGCAGTTCGAGCGGATCGAGGTGCTGGAAAATGCGCTGGTGCCGGAGAACCCGGTGTCGGGTTCGCGCAAGAAGAAAGTGGCGCTTGGCGCGATGCTGAGTGCGGTGCTTGGGGTTGGCTTGGCGTTTGTGCTTGAGATGATGAACCCGGTGATCCGCACCCCTGCGCAGTTGGAGCGGCAACTGAACGTCAAGGCCGTGATCGCCATTCCGAACCTGACAAGCCCCGGTGAGCAGCGACGCAAGAAACTGATCTGGATCGCTGTGCTGGCTGGTTTGGCTGCGCTGCTGTGGAGTTTTGCGGGGCTGGTGAAAGAGGGGATTGGCCAATTGGTCAACCTGTTGTCGAGCCGCGCGAGCAAGGCTTAACGCCCGCGGTTCAATAGCCGTAGCTATAGCCCATGCGCGTTTCACCTTCGGCCTGATTGAGCACAACGCCAAGTAACGGCACATCATCGCCCAAACGGCGCATGGATTCCTGAATCTCGGCGCTTTTGGTGGTGCCGCCGCCGATGACCATCAAGATACCGTCAAAGTGCCGTTTGAAGGCGATGACGTCATCAAAGGCGAGGGCCGGGGGCAGGTCATAGAGCACGACATCCGGGTCAAGCTGATCCATCATGCGCGCGAGGGCGGCATCGGTGAGCGGATCTTGCAGCAGTTCGGAGGCATAGGGCTCGACCCGATTGTTGAGGCCCACGGCGAGGTTGCTTCCGATGTTGAGCGCGTTGCGGCCAAGGCGTCTGAAGAAGCTGGCGGGGGCATCGCGCCCTTGTAGGAAATCGCCCATGCTGGCCGGGTCGTTCGCGCCGATGACATTGGCAACCGAGGGGTTGCGCATGTCCATGTCCATCAAAACGGTGCGATTTGTTTCATAGCGCGACAGGGAAATGGCGAGGTTCACGGCGGTGAACGTCTTGCCGCAATCGCGGGTGGGCGAGGTGATGCCGACGCGCTTCCAGTCGTTTTCAAACAGGGTTTGCACCAGCCGCGTGCGCAACACATCAAACGCGCCATGGGCCGGGTCGTGCCGGCCAGCGGTGATGATCAGGTTGCGTTCAAGGTGTTTCGGGTCAACGGGAATCGCGCCGAGGGAGCTCCAGATCGTCTCGGGAGAGGCGAGTTCGGGGGCGGGTTCCGGTTCCGGTTCTGGTTCCGGCGCTGGTTCCGGTTCCGGCTCTGGGGCGGGTGCTTGCTCTGCGGCAATCTCGGGGGGGGCGACCTTGGGCGCAACGTCCTTTGCGCCTTCTGGCGCGGCGGGGGGCGCATCGGCAGGCATAACGTCGGGCAGATCGGCGTCATCCGCGACGTCATCCACATAGGGCAGATCGAAGGTCTCGGGCGCGGGATCGTTTGACAGCGCGGCAAATTCGGAGATCAGGCGCGCGCGGTCCTTTGGGTTAAGGCGGGCGCGCGATTTGCGGGTGAATGTGGGGCGCTCATCAGACATGGTCGCGCCCTTCGGGCTGGCCCGGCAATATCGGATTGGCAAGTGTCTGCTCTCTGCCCGTCACGTCTCAAATTCCAATTATTCTTCCCGTTGGGAAGTGCCATGCGAGTTTACTTGTGGTTTTCGCATATGGCAAAGTGCCTGTTGTTTTGTGCATCCAACTCTAAAACTTGGGCGAAATTATGCTCGTAGCCAAATTTTTCCGGTAATTTGGCTCTGGGCCGCCAAAATTGCTAGAAGCCCAGAAGATTGGCGCGAGTGATGGCCGCTTTGATGAAAGCGGTGCGGTCGGTTTCGGGCTGCCAGCCGAGAACGCTTTTGGCTTTGGCATTGTCAAAGGGCGAGAAATGCGCGCGGCTTTTCCAATCGGTCAGCGAGGGGCGGGTTTGGCCCTTGCGGCGCAGGATCTTGGTCTTGAGGAAGAATTTGATCGCATCGGCGGCGTAATAGAGCGTGAGCGGGCCAGAGGAGACCTTGATCCGGGCGCCAAGTTCGCTGTGAATCGCATCGAAATAGTCACGCGCGGAGAGCATCGGCTCGCCGGAGAGATTGAAGCTTTGACCGACGGCTTCGGGCGTTTCGATTATGCGCACAAGGGCGTCGGCGCAATCGTCGATCAGCACGAAGGGCAGGATATGGCGGCCATTGCCCCAGAGTTTGACCGCGCCAGCGCCGTGCCAGCGGCCAATGCCCCAATGTTGCAGCGGCCCGCCTTCGCCGACCACGATGGCGGGGCGCGCGATGACCAGCGGCAAGCCGTCGTCGCGGTGCATTTGCATCAGGCGGCGTTCGCATTCGGCCTTGGAGCGGGCATAGATGTTGCGCGCCTCTAGCGGGCCGAAATCGGTGTTTTCGGTGATGGTCTGGGCCGGGTCGGACATGTCGTAGGAGGCGATGGTGCCGGTATAGACCAGCCGCTCGACCCCGGCGGATTGCGCCGCACGGGCGATGCGCAGAGCGGTGGCGACATCGTTTTTGAGCGCCGCCTCCCATGTGTCATCAAGCGAACGAGCGAGGTTGTAGACGTATTTGATGCCCTGCATCGCATCGGTGAGCGCGGTCTCGTCCGAGAGGGATACTCCGACGGTTTCGACATGATTGGCGATGTCGGTAAAGGGGCCGGTTTGCCCGCGTGAGAGCACGCGCACATCGTGGCCGCGTTCCACCAATTTGCGGGTGAGCGCGCGGCCGATAAAGCCGGTGCCGCCGATCACCATCGTGTCGGGCTTGGGTTTGCCCCGCGGTTTGCGCAGCTTTGGTTCGGGCGGAAGCAGAGCGATCGCGGCGTCGATGGCTTGCATCGTGTCGGTGGCATTATCGGCGGAAAAACAGCCGGTTATGGCGCGTTTCTCAAGCAGGCTTGCGTAGAATTCAGCGCAGAGGCCACGGAAGGAAAGCCCATAGGGGGATTTCTGATTAAGTGAGGTCAGCTGGCGGGCGGCGTTGCGGGTGCCTTCGCGCAGGTGGGCCCAAGATTGAGCGAGCTCGGCGCGGAGCGGGTTGACCACGAGGTCAGAGGTATTGGGCGCCGCGATGGTGAGCGTGTCATTGGCGTAATCGAGCCGCGCCATGCCTGACGAGCCGCGCAGGGTGAGGGAGCGGTCGTCATGGGTTTCCACAAGGCTGAGCGTGAGGAGCAGTTCGACATCACCGGCGCGGGCCATGATGCGAAAGGATTGCGGACGGGTGCCGCCTCCGGGCAAGTCGACGGGTTTGGCGGTTTCGAGGTGCAGCACCTCGACCGGGCCAAAGAGGTCGCGGGCAAAGGCGAAGAGATGCGGCCCGAGTTCGAGCAGGAGGTTCTTTGTCTCGCGCATGAGCCAGATGCCATAGGGGCCAGCGCGCAGCGGGCCGAGAGGAAAGGCCCAGGTGATTTCGGCAGTGGAAACGCGCCCCAAGCGCCCCTCGGCAATGGCGGATTTGAGGCGGCCATAGGCTGGAATGCCGAGAAAGTTGTGACCGGGGGTGAAGGTGACACCTTTGGCGGCCGCAGCGGCGGCGATTTCGGCGGTTTCGGTGCCGGACATGGCGACGGGTTTCTCGACCAGAACATGCACGCCAGCGGCAATGCATTGCAGCGCGATGGCGTGGTGCAGGTTGGGGGGCGTGGTGATGTGGACGGCGTCAACCACACCGGCGGCGAGCATCCCCTCAAGGCTGCTATAGGCGGTGAGCCCATAGGCGGCGGCGAAGCCGTCTGCCGCGCTGGCCGAGGTGTCGCAGACCGCGACGAGACGGGTGCCGCGTGTGGCGCGGATCGCATCGGCGTGCCACGTAGAGATATAGCCCGCGCCGATGATGCCAACCCTGATTTCACCTGACATTTTACGTGTAACCCTTCATTTATACTCGATAATTTCCATGTCCCAGCCACGGCGCTTCCGCTTCCAATAGCGGGTCATGCCGATGAGGTTGGGGAACTTTGACAAAAACAGCAAGGCCCCGTGATGGAGCGCCGTTTTAAGCGGCAGGTCGGCTTTGCGCAGCCCTTCGACGGTGCGAATATAGGAGGTGAGATAGGCCAGCAGAACCAGAAAGAACAGCCATTTGAACAAGACCAGCCCGACCAGCCCAAGGAACGGCAGCACCGCGCCAAACAGCCAGACGCGGCGGCGTTCGTTAACGAAATGGGTGGGGTGCAGATCACCCACCTGGGCAAAGCCGTGACCGGAGCGGATGGCGCGTTGCCACCATTGGGTAAACCGGTGCATGGCGGCGTCGTGGTGGGTCATCGGGATGGGCAGGCGGTGGACGCGCGCGCCGGATTTGCGCACGCGGTTGCAGAATTCATCATCCTCGGCGGCGATGACGCGGGGGTTGAAACCTTGGAGGGTTTCAAACAGCTCCCGGCGGACCATCATATCGCCGCCGCAGGCGGTGATGTCGCCCGGTGGGCGGTGCCATTCGAAATCGCACATCGCGTTATAAACCGAGGCTTTGGGGTGAATTTCGGCGCGCCATCCGGTGATGATGCCAATGTCGGGTTGGTTATCAAGCGCGGTGGCAGCGTGGGTGAGCCAGCCGGGTTCGAGGGTGCAGTCACCATCGACAAATTGCACGTAGTCGGGCGGGTTGGGGCCGGTGGCAAGCGCCTCAAACCCGGCGTTTCGCGCGCGCGCGGCGGTGAAGGGTTCGGAGGTGTCGAGAAGGACCACTTCGGCACCGGCGGCGCGGGCCTCTGCCACGGAATTGTCGGTGGAGCCGCTGTCAACATAGACAAGGCGTGTGGCTTCGCCCTGCATCGAGGTAAGGCAATTGATCAGGCGCTGGCCCTCGTTGCGCCCGATGATCACGGCGCCGATTGTTGCACGGGTCATGGTGTCACCTCTGGTCGGATTGGCGGGGTGTGTTCCGTCCGGTTTTCGGTGTGATAGGCAGTGAAAAGCTGGGCGAGGCGGTTGGCCTCGTCTGTGCTGTTGAAGTCGGCGATGACCTTGGCGCGGCCTGCTTGGCCCATCTTGGTGGATGTATCGTGGTTTTTCAGAATTTCTTCAATCGCTTCTGCGAGTTTCTTCATGTTGCCCGGAGGCACCAGAAGGCCGGATTTTCCGTGCTCGACCAGCTCGGGGATGCCAGCGATTTGGGTGGTGACGACGGGCACTTCGCCGGCCATCGCCTCCATCAGGACAACCGGAACGCCTTCGGCAAAGCTGGGCAGGGTGAGAAGGTCGGTGTCGGCGAGCATGGCGGCAACTTCGGCTTGGGAGCGGTAGCCCATGAAATCAACCTTGTCGGCGAGGCCAAGCTGTTGTGCTTGGCGTTCGAGCGCGGCGCGATCGGGGCCATCGCCGATGATGGCGAGGGACAGGCCGGGGTGGTTGATCTGGCTGAGGGCATCAAACAGCACGGGCAGCCCTTTGACCGCGGCGAGGCGACCCACGAAGAGCAGCTGGGCGCCGCGTTTGCGCGGCTTGGGCGCATAGCGAGCGGGGTCAACGCCGCAATGGATGATGTGCAGTTTGGACCAGTCGGCAGGGCGCGAGAAGCTCATCGCCTGAGAGCGGCAGAAATCGGAGATGCAGGCCACGAAGCTGGCGCGTTTGATCTTTTCATCAAGGCGCCAGTGGATCGGTTCAAAGAAGATATCGGGGCCGTGCAGCGTGAAGCTGTAGGGGATGCCGGACAGCGCAGAGGCGAGCATGGCCACGGTGCAGGAGCTTTTGGCGATATGGTTGTGCAAATGCTCGGCACCGCTGTCACGCAGGTGGCGGGCGAGGATTGCGGCCTCGGCAAAGTAGATCAGTTGGTAGAGGGTTGGTTTGATCCCGCCGGGCGAGGTTTTCAACGCCAGAGAAAGGGCTTTGAAATAACTTGAGGGAGAGCGCAGAAGTGTTTGAAAATGCGTTGAAATCAGGTGGAGCGGTTTGCGGGTCTCTTCGAGCACATGAAAGGTGCGCGCGGCTTCTTGGCGTTGTTCTTCTCCGACGTGGTGTTCTGGGCCGGTGCGGCGCATGGAACAGGTTTCAACGGCGAGCCCGTGAGCGCGCAGGGCCGCGACCTCGCGTTGGATAAACGTGTCGGTGGCGCGGGGGTATTCCCCGGTGAGATAGGCGATGCGAAGCGTCATAGCGGCGGCTCCAATGCGGCGCGCATGGCGTTTTCAAAGGGTTGGCCAGCGCGCCAGCCTAGCGCGGACTGGGCGCGGGCGTTGCTATAGGTTTTTGCACCGAAGCGCGCGCGCAGGGTGCGCGGGCGCAGCAGACCCGGCAAGCGGATGGGCAGGGGTGACAGAAGGGTGCCGACGAGGGCGAGCAGCGTCCAAGGGAACGGCAAGCTGAGGCGCGGGGCGTGTGGGCCGAGCGCGGCGAGGAAGCGGGCGCGGGTCGGCAGGTCGTCCGCAACAAGGTTGAGCGGGTGATGGCCACCGCCGGGCACGGGGGTTTCGGCGGCTTTGATCAGCGCTTCGGCGCAGCTTTCGCGGGTGAGGAGCGGGAGTTCCCCAGCCGAGCCGAGACGCAGCAGGAGCGGGCCGAAGGTGGGGCCGAGGTGGGCGTTCCAGATGCGACCGGGGCCAAAGACCGCGCCGGGCCGGGCGATCCACGTCTCGATTGGCGTGCCTGCGAGGGCGGCTTCCTGAGCGAGTTTGGCCTGTGCGTAGGTGTCGCGGCGGGTTGGGTGCGGGTCGAGCGGGGTGTCTTCGGTGATTGTGGTGGCGGTGGCGTCATAAACGGTGATCGAGCTGAGCAGAACGAGGCGGGCGCGAGGGGCGGTTTGCTGCATCGCGGTGAGCAGGTTTTGCGTGGCGGTGAGCGTGTCACGGGCGGTGCGGGCGGGATCGCCGCTCATCGAGGCGGCGGCATGGATCACCACGTCGGCCTGATCAAGCGCGTGGTCGAGCGTGTCGGTTGGCTCGGCAAGGTCGAGGGCGATGGTTTCAACCGGATTGGGGAAGAGATCGGTCGGGCGGCGGGTGATGGCGCGCACGTGATGGCCGTGGCGCAGGGCGGCGGCAACGGTGGCTTGGCCGATGAAGCCGGCGGCGCCGGTGATCACGATGGTCAGACCCATGGCATCGGCTCCATCGCGGCACAGGTCGAGCGGATGTCCGTCGCGCCCGAGTGGCCGGCGTTTTGAATGGCGAGCGTAACCTCGGTCAGGTGCAGGGCGAAATCTCCGGCGAGGCGGCTGGGACGGCCCGATGCGATGGCGTCGAGCATTTCGGCGGGGCCGAGGGCGAAATTCATTGCCGCCGCGCCGGTGCGTTTGACCTTGGGGTGGGTTTTTCCATTTGGTTTCAGGCGTTTGCCCAAAGGGTGTTCAAGCAGGCGGCGGCGCAGGCGGAAGCGGCGGTGGAATTTGACCGGAGCGGCGTTGTTCCATGCTTCTTTGACCGCGAGCACGCCGTCATCGCCGATCACGCGGATGCGGTGATCGTGGGGGCGGCGATAGAACAGGTGAGCCGCGCCACCGGGCCGGAGGCGAAAAACAGCGTTGCCACCGAGAAATCAGGCGTGCCGGTGATGCCACGTTTGTCTGGCAGCACTTCGGCAGAGGCGGCGACAACGCGGGTCACGGGGCCAAACATGGCGATCAGCCAGCTGAGGTAATAGCCCGCGTGTTCCAACGTGCAGCCGGTTTCGAATTCGTCGACATAGGGCCAAGGCGCACCGGAGGCGGAGCGCCAGTCCTCGACCGGGGCTTGAGGGATGAAGCCGTCGTCAAGCTCGGCATAGACCAGCCGGGGCGTTCCGGCGATGCCGGTCCGGGTGGCGTGGATCAAAAGCTGTGCCGCTTCGCCCAATACCGAAGAGGGCGCGGAGGCGAGTTGCAGGTTTTTGGCGGCGGCATCGGCGATCAGGGTTTCGGCCTCGGCAAGGTCGAGCGCGAGGGGTTTTTCGCAAAACACATGGCGGTTCGCGTCAAGTGCTACGCGGTTGATCACGCCATGCGATGCCGGGTTGGTGAGGTTCAGCACAAGCCCGTCAGGGGGCAGCGCGGCGAGCGCGCTTTGCAGGGTGTCAAAGGCGGGGATTGACCAGTGCTCGCAAAAGGCGGCGCGGCGCGGTGCATCACGATCAAACGCGCCAAGCACGCGGATATGGGGGAAGGTGGCAAGCCCGCCCATATAGAGATCGGCGACAAACCCGCATCCGACAAGTACGACCGCGCTCATGCTTGTGTCCTGTTGCCAAGGAGAGGTGCCCGGCGCAAGCGTGGGCGCAGGTGCGGGCGGCGATTGGCCGAGATGATCATCAGCTGTGCTCGTCTCTTGTTTGATTGCGGGCCATATGGCCCCAAAAACTGGTCGATAAAATGGGCGATACTGCGGCGAAAGGTCGGTAAACCCTTGAAGTTAATCCGATTGGGGCGTTGCTTCTTTTGGGTTGTGCCATGAAAAGAGGGCATGATCCAGTATGACCGGGCCAAAGGGGTGCCGGAGAAGAAGGGCAGCGCCATGGAATTCAGCTTTGGGGAGACGCGGATTGAAGTGAACCTGCGCAACAAGCGCGCGCTTTTGGACGAGGTGCAGGCGCGGTTTGCCGATGGGCGCGGGTTTGCTTTGGCGACGATCAATTTGGATCATCTTGTGAAGCTGCGCGACTCGGACGTGTTTCGCGCGGCCTATGCGGCGCAGGATCTGGTGGTGGCGGATGGCAATCCGATTGTTTGGTTGTCGCGATTGGCAAAGCGCAATGTCTCGCTGGTGCCCGGATCGGACATGGTTTTGCCGCTGGCCGAGGAGGCAGCGCGGGCGGGGGTGACCGTGGCTTTGGTCGGTTCGACCGAGGAGAGCCTTGGCGCGGCGGCGGAAGAGATGTGCCGATTGGTGCCGGGTTTGGAGATTGCCACGAAGATTGCACCGCCGATGGGGTTTGATGCAGCCGGGCCGGGGGCGGAGCCTGTGTTTGCCGGGATCGAGGCATCGGGGGCGGGGTTGGTGTTTATCGCGCTGGGCGCGCCGAAACAGGAGCTGTTTGCTGCGGCGGGGCGGGGGCGGTTGCCGGGTGTTGGATTTGCCTCGATCGGGGCGGGGTTGGATTTTCTGTCAGGCTCGCAATCGCGCGCGCCAGCTTGGGTGCGCGCAATTGCGATGGAGTGGTTTTGGCGGATGATGAGCGCGCCAAAGCGGATGGCGGGGCGCTATGCCCAATGCGCGGCGATCCTGCCCGGAGAGGTTTTCAAGGCCTTGCGATTGCGCCGGCAGCGGTAGGCGGGATCAACCCGCCACCCACGCCCCACCCGCCCGCCCGCGCGGGTGGCGGGTTGATCCCGCGCGAATGTTTGGGTGAAGAGCTGAGCGACCAGACGTGTTGTGGTGCCGTCGGGCGCTGGGTGATTGCAAGGCTGTGGGGGCTGTGCATGATAAGCGAAACTGTTGGAGGGCCTGTGGATGGCGGCATCGGTATTTGAAACGGCGGCGGGGCGGCGGCTGGCCTATCACAAAAGTGAGGGGGTGGGGCCGTGCATCGTGTTTCTGGGCGGTTTGAAGTCAGACATGGAGGGCACCAAGGCGGTGCATCTTGAGGCTTGGGCCAAGGCGAATGGGCGTGCCTTTCTGCGGTTTGATTATTCCGGCCATGGCGAGAGTTCGGGCACGTTTGAGGGCGGTTCGATTGGGGATTGGCACGAGGATACGCTCGCAATTGTCGAAGCGCTTTGTGACGGGAAGATCGTGCCCGTCGGCTCGTCCATGGGCGGTTGGCAGGCCTTGTTGCTGGCACGGGCCGCGCCGGAGCGGGTGGCCGGGATGGTGACGATCGCGGCGGCCCCGGATTTCACCGAGGACGGCTATTGGGAGAGTTTCAGCGCAGAGCAGAAGCGGGCGTTGGAGGAGGTCGGCCATGTGGAATTGCCGAGCGACTACATGGAGCCATATATCATCACCAAGCGGATGATCGAGGACGGGCGCAGGCGGCTGGTGTTGCGCTCGCCCTTGGCGTTGCGCTTTCCGGTGCGGTTTTTGCAGGGCACGGCGGATACGGCGGTGTCGGTGGCGACGGCCGTGCGGTTGCTGGAGCATGCGGAGGGGCCGGATATGCGGCTTGAACTGGTCAAGGACGCGGATCACCGGTTTTCGGATGAGCGGTGTTTGGGGCTGATTGAACGCGCGCTGGAGGAGGTTCTGGCGCTGGTAGGATAGCGCCGCCGACGGGAGGGGAGCCTATGCGGGTATTTGGAAAATGGGTCGGGCGCGTCTTGCTGTTGCTGATCGCGGTGGGAATGATTGCGTGGCAGTTCGGCCCGTATGAGCCAGTCGACGTCAGCGTGGAGCGGTTTGAGCCGCGCCGGTTTGGCGAGGGGGTTCAAGTCTACCTTGAAAGCGTTGAGGCGGGGATTAAGGACCTGACCGAGGGGGTCGAAAAGCGCGTGGTTTGGGCCGGGCAGAGCGAGCGGCGCACGCCGGTTTCGGTGCTGTATATTCACGGGTTTTCCGCCACGTCAGAGGAAATTCGCCCGGTGCCGGACCGGGTGGCGCAGGCATTAGGCGCGAATTTGGTGTTCACGCGGTTAACCGGGCACGGGCGGCCCGGCGCGGCATTGAGCGAGGCGACGGTGCGCGACTGGATGGCCGACATGGAGGAGGGGCTCGCCGTGGCGCGCGCGGTGGGTGATGAGGTGGTGGTGATTGCCACATCGACGGGGGCGACTTTGGCGGCGGAGGCGGCGGTGCAGCCCGAGATGGTCAAGGGCGTGAGGGCAATGATTTTCGTCTC
The DNA here is from genome assembly GCA_025916135.1 of Rhodobacteraceae bacterium D3-12. Classification (NCBI taxonomy): domain Bacteria; kingdom Pseudomonadati; phylum Pseudomonadota; class Alphaproteobacteria; order Rhodobacterales; family Roseobacteraceae; genus Phycobium; species Phycobium rhodophyticola. Next base: position 1,370,100 of record CP104793.1, read on the forward strand.
GCCCAATTTCGGGATCAACGATCCGCGGGCCGCGTTGTTGACCATGCCGGGCGCGCGATATGTGCTGCCGTTGATCGCGGGGAGTGAGCGCAGCTGGGAGCCGCAGAACGACGCGCACGCGACATTCTGGACCACGCGATACCCGTCTGCTGCGGTGTTTCCGATGGCGGCTTTGGTCAAGCATGCCGTCGCGCTGGATTATTCGGGGGTGGATATTCCGGCGCTGTTTTACCTATCGCCGCAGGACAAGGTGGTGACAGCGGATGTCAGCAGATCGGTTGCCGAACGCTGGGGCGGGGGCGCAGAGTTGGTTATGGTGCCAGATGGCGCGGCGGTGGAGCCGTCGCATCACGTGATCGCGGGTGACATCCTGTCACCGGGCAACACCGAGGCCACGGTGGCCATCATGTTGGACTGGTTAGCAAAGGTGGAGTAATGGAACAGCGGATTTCCCTTGTGACCTTGGGGGTTGCGGATATGGCGACGGCGCAGGCGTTTTACCGCGCGATGGGGTGGCGCGAGGTTGAAAGCCCGGATGGGGTGATTGCCTTTGATCTGATCGGGCAGACGCTTGGGCTTTATGAGCGCGCGAAGCTGGCTGAGGATTTGGGTTTGCCGGAAGAGGCGCTGGGCCACGGGGCGATGACGCTGTCTTATAATGTGCGCGAGAAAGAAGAGGTGGCGCGGGTTCTAACGGCAGCAAAAGCGGCGGGCGGGCGCGTGTTGAAAGAGGCGAGCGATGTGTTCTGGGGCGGGCATCACGGGTATTTTGCCGACCCGGAGGGGCATATCTGGGAAGTGGCGCATAACCCGTTTTCGGCATTGCGCGAGGATGGCGCGTTTCGCTGGAACGGGTATTGAGGGGGTGGTGGGGTGAAACCCCACCCTACGGGGAGATGCGATGCGCAGGCCGGGGAGCATGTGGAGCCTTGAGACGCTGGGGCGGGTGCGGCTGAGCCGGTATTTTTACATGCGCGAGTTTCTGTATTCGGAGATCGCGAATTTTCACGGGATGCAGAATATTCCGGATGATCCCGATCTGGCGATTGAGAACGGGCGGGCGTTTTGCGCCACTCTGCTGGATCCGATGGAGGAGACATTCGGGCGGGTGGCTGTGCGGTCGGGGTATCGCTCGGCCACGTTGAACCGGTTTGGCAATGAGAACGGGCTGAACTGTGCGCGAAATGAGTACCCACAGGAGTGCCATATCTGGGACCGGGGGCGCGGGGCGGAGGCGATTGCGGGGGCGAGCATCGTGATCCCGTGGTTTGCGGATCACTACGCGGCCGGGCGGGATTGGCGTGACTTGGCGTGGTGGCTGCATGACCATCTGCCCTATTCCGAGATGTGGTTTTTTCCCAAGCTCTGCGCGTTCAACATCGCGTGGCGGCCGGACCCTTGGGGGATGATCTCAAGCTATATCGCGCCGCGCGGGACGTTGTTGAAACGCGGAGATGCGCCGGCGGAAAGCCGCGTTGTGAGGCAGGCGCGCTATGCCGATTTTCCGGCGTTCCGAGGGCTGGCTTTGGGATGAGTTTGCGCGGGGTGTATGAGCACAATGCGGTGCAGTTTGACCGCGACCGGACCCGCGATTTGCATGAGCGCGGGTGGCTGGAGCGGTTTTGCGCCGAGATGCCGCGTGGGGGGCGGGTTCTGGATCTGGGCTGTGGCGCGGGCGAGCCGATGGCGGGGTATCTGATCGGGCGGGGCTTGGCCGTGACGGGAGTTGATTTCGCGCCTGCGATGCTGGAATTGGCGCGGGCGCGGTTTCCCGATGGGCGTTGGATAGAGGGGGATATGCGGGCGCTGGACTTGGGCGAGGTGTTTGACGGGGTTTTGGCGTGGAATTCGTTTTTCCATCTGACGGCGGAGGAGCAGCGCGGGGTTATTCCGCGTCTTGCGGCGCATCTTTGCCCCGGTGGGGCGTTGATGATGAGCGTCGGACCGGAGGCGGGCGACGTCTGGGGGACGGTCGCGGGTGAGGCGGTCTATCACGCGAGCCTTTCGCCGGACGACTATGCGGCAGAGTTGGCAAATTGCGGCTGTGAGGTGGCGGCGTTTTGCGCTGAAGATGCCGATTGTAACGGGCATTCCGTTTTGTTGGCGAGGAAAGGCTGACGCTGCGCAATTTGAAGAGTTCGCGGTTGACGCCACGCGGGTTCCTGCGAAGTTGGGGCCGAAATTGACCCCGACCCAAGGAGCGAAGATTCCGTTATGAAAGAGCCATTGGTTCTCGTGCCCGGCATGATGTGTGATGCGCGGCTTTATGGCCCGCAAGTCGAGGCGTTGAGCCGCGAGCGTTCGGTCATGGTGGCCTGTGCGACGCAGGGCGAGCGGATAGAGGAGATCGCATCAGATATCCTGATGGCGAGCCCGCAGAAATTCGCGTTGGCCGGGTTGAGCATGGGTGGAATCATCGCGATGGAAATCATGCGGCGTGCGCCCGAACGGGTGACGCGGATCGCTCTGATGGATACCAATGCGCAGGCCGAAACGCCCCAGACATCGGCGGGTTATGAGCCGATGATCGTGGGGGTCAAGGCGGGCAAGCTGGACGAGGTGATGCGCGGCTTTATGAAGCCTGACTATCTTGCGCCGGGGCCGGGGCGGATCGAGGTTTTGAACCTGATGTCCGAGATGGCGCGCGCGCTGGGGCCGGAGGTGTTTATCCGGCAGGTGCGGGCGTTGCAGCGGCGGCGCGATCAGCAGGCGACATTGCGCAAATGCAAGGTGCCCGCGTTGATCATGTGCGGGGCGCATGACCGGCTGACCCCCGTAAAGCGGCATGAGTTCATGGCCGAGTTGATCCCCTATGCCAAGTTGCAGGTGATCGAAGAGGCGGGGCATGTGCCGACGCTGGAGGCGCCCGAGCAGGTCACGCAGGCGCTGCGGGATTGGATGGAGCAGCCATTCGTGTTGCAATAGGCGGCATGGCGGGTGTCGTTCAAAAATCAAAGCGTTTGATCAAGCGGGCACAGGTGTGGAGCCGGAAGCATTTGCCACCGGGGATGCGGCTTGTGGCCGGGCTGTGCCTGATGGTGGGGGGCGTGTTGGGCTTCTTGCCGGTGCTGGGATTTTGGATGATCCCGCTGGGCGTGGCGGTGGCGGCGTTGGACGTGGTGCCGTTTTGGCGGTGGTTGCGCGGGCGCGGGAAGTGACGGCGGGCTCGGGGCCGTTTGGTGGGGCGGTGGGGTGAAACCCCACCCTACGGCGTGGCGGCTTTGCGTTCTTCGCGGGTGAGGGTGCGCGGCGTGCGGATGGGCTTGCCGGTGTCATCGAAAAACGGATTCTCGCGCCAGCTTCCCGAGAGATTGGCCGAAAGCATGAGTTGCGCGACGCGCCATGCCAAGTGGCCCATACCCTTGTGGCGGTATTTGCCGTTGGCTTGTTTCTTGAACACATAAGCGCCGCGCGGCGGCAGGGCCGAGGTGTCAGATAAGCGCGCGGCGATAAACCCACCGACGTTCAACCGCGGGCCACGCAGGGTCGATGTGATCGGCGTATTGCAGCAATCGGCATACCAGCGGAACATCCCGCGCGGCGACAGGCGCATGGCGGACAGGTGGTCTGTTCCGGCGGTGAAATGCACATGCTCGGGCAGGGTTTGCCAAATGTCGATGCCATCGGGGGCCGGGTCGGGCTGATTAAGGTGGATCATCGCGGCGCGGCAATCGGCGCAATGACAGGTGACGCGGTTACCGGATTTTGCCGATGGCACGCTGACATAGCCCTGAACGGTGCCGCAGGTGCAGGAAAAGGGAATGTCGGTCATCTGCGTCGCCCCCGGCAAACAGTTGTGGGAGGAGAGTGGGCCTTGCAACCGGGGGCGTCAAGGGACGCGCAAAGCAAAGCGCACCCCTTTTGGAAAGAGGTGCGCGATACCCTGCGGAGCAGGTGGCATTTGCGTTGCTGAGGGCGCCGCGGCGCGGGATCAGGCGGCGTTTTTGTTTGCGGCTTTGCCCGGCTTGGTCTTTTTCGCGGCTGTTTTCTTGGGGGCCGCTTTTTTGGGCGCATCCGAGTTGGCGTCGATGAACTCAATCACCAGCGGGCGGATGTTGTTGCGCCAGCTTGAGCCGGCAAAGATGCCGTAGTGGCCTGCGCCGGGTTCGACGTGGCTCGCTTTTTTCTCATCCGGGAGGCCGGTGCAGAGATCAAGTGCTGCGATACATTGGCCGGGGGCCGAGATGTCATCTTTTTCGCCTTCGACGGTTTTGACCGCGACAGTGGTGATTTTGCCGATGTCGACTTTGTGGCCATCAACGACGAATTCGTTTTTGGCGATCTCACCGTTTTTGAAGATACGTTCCACGGTCGAGAGGTAGAATTCGGCCGTCATATCCATCACGGCGAGATATTCGTCGTAAAAGCGGTTGTGCGGGTCATGATCGCTGGCTTCGCCGCGCATGACGCGCATGATCTGATCCTGGAACGCTTTTGAGTGACGCTCGGCGTTCATCGACATGAAGGAGGTGAGCTGAAGCAGGCCGGGATAGACCTGACGGCCGACGCCGGGGTATTTGAAGCCGACACGCTGGATCATGGCATGCTCGAGCTGACCCATGGTGACGCGGGCGCCGAAGTCGGTCACATCGGTGGCGGCGGCATCGGGGTCAATCGGGCCACCAATCAGGGTGAGCGAGCTTGGCTGCGCATCAGGGCCCTGTTCAGCCAGATAGGCGGTGGCCGCAAGGGTCAGCGGCGCGGGCTGGCACACGGCGATCACATGGGTGTCGGGGCCGAGCTCTTTCATGAAATCGACAAGGTAGAGGGTGTAATCCTCGATATCGAACTTGCCTTCGGAAACGGGAATGTCGCGCGCGTTATGCCAATCAGTGATGTAGACTTCGCAATCGGTCATCAGCGAGATAACGGTGGAGCGCAGCAGCGTGGCGTAATGCCCGGACATAGGTGCGACAAGAAGCACTTTGCGCTTGAGGGGTTCGCGACCTACGACGTTGAAGTGGATGAGGTCACCAAAGGGGCGGGAGACAACAGTTTCGATGTTGACGAGGTGGTCCCTGCCGTCTTCGCAAGTGTGCGAGCGGATGCCCCAGCCGGGTTTGACCAGCATACGTTGAAACGAGCGTTCGGTCACTTCGCCCCAAGCAGCGAGCCATTGCAGCGCAGGGTTTGGCACCATCGAGAAGATCGGGTAGGATGCAAGAGCAAGGGTGGAGGCCCCCAACCATTGATTAGTATTACGGACGGTTTCCATAAGGTCGTAGCTTGCCATGTTGCGCATGTGCGTATCCTTTGTTTTGCTCGGGGCCGTCCCGATGTCGTGAGCTCGGTCCCTCCAACCGGCTGCACGATGCTGCATAGCAGCGAAGATAGGGAAAAAGTATTAAGATGACAACAAAAGACAGCATAGCCCCGGAAACCTTGGACCGGATGAACGAAAACCTGGCGCGGGTTGAGGCGCTGTCGCAACGATTAATCAACGTGATGAGTCATCGAAAACCGCCCAATGCACAGTTGAACGGGCCGGATCAGGAGCTGTTCGTGCGTGCCGCGGGTGCCTATTGGCAAGAGTGGATGCAGAATCCGGCGAAGATTTTCGAGCATCAGCTGGAATACTGGGGTAAAACGGTCAGTCACTTCATGGAAGCGCAGAGCCAGTTCATGAAGGGTGAAATTGCCGCACCCGAAGATGACGGGCCGGAAGATATCCGTTTTGCCAACCCATTGTGGAAAACCAACCCCTATTTCAACTTCGTCAAGCGCCAGTACCAGCAGAACGCCGAGGCGATTCGTCAGGCGGTGGAGGATGTCGATGACCTTGAAGAGACCGACCGCAGGCGGTTGAAGTTCTTTTCGACGCAGATCATCGACATGATGGCGCCGACCAATTTCCTTGGCACCAACCCTGATGCGTTGGAGCGGGCGGTGGAGACCGAGGGCGAGTCTCTTGTGCAGGGGTTGGAAAACCTTGTTGCCGATCTTGAGCGGAACGACGGCGAAATGTTGGTGCGGCTGGCGGATGAGGATGCTTTCGAGTTGGGCCGGAACGTGGCGACCACCGAGGGCGAGGTGATCTTTCGCAACCGGATGATGGAGCTGATCCAGTATAGTCCGCAGACCGACGAGGTGCATGCCACGCCGCTGATCATCTTTCCGCCGTGGATCAACAAGTTTTATATCCTTGACCTGAAGCCGCAAAATTCGCTGATCAAGTGGATTGTCGAGCAGGGGTATACGTTGTTTGTGGTCTCGTGGGTCAATCCGGGGTCGGCCTATCGCGATGTCGGCATGGAGGCCTATGTCGAGGAGGGGATGCTGGAAGCGATCCGGGTGGTGAAGGAGATCACCGGCGAGAAACAGGTCAACACCGTTGGCTATTGTATTGCGGGCACGACGCTGAACATGACGCTGGCGCTGTTGAACAAGCGCGGCGACAAGTCGGTGAAGTCGGCCACCTTCTTTACCGCGCTCACCGATTTTTCCGATCAGGGGGAGTTCGTGCCCTTCCTGCAGGATGATTTCATCAACGGGATTGTCGAGGAGGTCGACGAGGTTGGTGTGCTGCGCAGTTTTATCATGTCGCGCACGATGTCGTTCCTGCGATCCAATGATCTTGTCTACAAACCGGCGATCAAGAGCTACATGCTGGGCGAGACGCCGCCGGCGTTTGATTTGCTGTTCTGGAATGGCGACAGCACCAATTTGCCGGGGCGGATGACGCGCGAGTATCTGCAATGGCTGTGCCAGCACAACAAGTTCTGTGATGGCGGGCTGCAAATCCTAGATCAAAAGGTGCATATCAGCGATGTCGATGTGCCGTTCTGCGCCGTCACCTGCGAGACCGATCATATTGCCGCGTGGAAGGATTGCTATCGCGGGATGCGGCAGGCGGGATCGAAACAGAAGCTGTTTATCCTGTCACAGTCGGGCCATATCGCCGGGATCGTTAATCCGCCGTCCAAGAAGAAGTACGGCCATTATACGAATGGTGACACGGATCAGGATCACGCCGCATGGTATGAAGGTGCAACCTTTCACGAAGGGTCATGGTGGCCACGCTGGGAAAGCTGGCTGCGCAAGCGTTCGGGCAAGATGATCCCGGCGCGCGTACCGGGCGATTCGGGCTATACACCGCTTGCTCCGGCGCCGGTAGGGACCTATGTGGTGGCGAAACCTTTGCTTGATTTACAGTAGGTTAGGCGATTTATTCTGCACTGCAGCAAAAAACCTTGCAATGCTGCAGTGCAGAAACTATGTTCTTTGCAGACGCAGAAAAGCGGGATGGCCCGCACCGTTAATGTAAGGAACTTTGAAATGACCAAGACACAAGATTTTTCCGCAATCATGAAAGACATGATGGGCGCATTCCCGGTAGACACCGCTGCTTTTGAAAAATCCTTCAAAAGCCAAGCAAGCCTGAACGAAAAGCTGACTTCGGTTGCTCTTTCGGCTGCTGAGAAATCCAACGAGATTTCGAGCAAATGGACCAAAGACACTTTGGCCAAACTGTCGGACATCGCCAAAGTCAAAGCAGAGCCTGCTGACTATGCAAAAGCCGTAACCGATTTCGCATCGGCCAGCGCCGAAGTTGCTGCTGAAAACATGGCTGCTTTCGCTGAGATCGCCAAAAAAGTCCAAATGGACACCGTTGAGCTGCTTATGGCTGCTGGCAAAGACGTTTCGGAAGAAGCAACTGCCGCCATGAAAAAGGCCACCGACGATGTGACCACCGCAGCCAAAAAAGCGACTGCGAAATAAGAACGTCAGGTTCCGCACCCCACTCTCCCTCTCCTCCCATAGGGGTGCGTTCCGCGTGAAGAGCGAGCCGGTCACGGCTCGCTCTTTTCTTTTATGCTGCAAGGGCGTAAGCTTTGCTGCAATGCTGCATTTGCTGGGGAGGTAAACACGTGGCCACGAGTGACAAACCGCTTCTTATCAAGCGCTACGCGAGCCGTAGGCTCTATAATACCGAGACCAGTGATTATGTGACGCTTGACGATATCGCCGGGTTCATCCGCGATGGGCGTGAAGTTCAGATTGTCGATTTGAAGACCGGCGATGACCTGACGCGGCAGTATCTTTTGCAGATCATCGCAGAGCATGAAAGCCGGGGCGAGAACGTGCTGCCGGTATCGGTTCTGAACGATCTGGTGCGCAGCTATACGACGCAGGCAACCAGCGTGGTGCCACAGTTTCTGGCGGCCAGTTTCGAGATGCTGCGCGACGGGCAATCCAAGATGATGGAGAACATCGGGTCGATGAACCCGATGGCCAAGATGCCGGGCATGGAAGCGATGCAAGCGCAGCAGGACGCCTTTATCAAGGCGATGACCGGCGCGTGGACAGCCGCACCGTCGGCAACCAGCAGCCCAAAGAAAGACGACAAGGAAGAGGGTGGCGAAGAGCTTGATGCGATCAAGCAGCAGCTTGCCGATCTTCAGTCGAAGCTTTCTAAGTTCGGCAAGTAAGCCCGGTTATGGCGGGCGGCCCCGGCAAGATAACCTTGTGGGGGATCGAGGTGTTTATCGCTACGGCCGAGGAGCGGTCGATCTCGGCTGCGGCGCGCCGATTGGGGGCGTCGCCGTCGGCGGTGTCGCAACAGCTGACCAATCTTGAGACCGCGATGGGCGTCACGCTTTTGCTGCGCAATGAGCGGCCTGTGCGATTGACGCCAGCCGGGGGATTTTCCGGCGGCGGGCGCAGATCATCCTGAGCGAGGCGGCGCAGGCGCGGGCGGAATTGGCGAGCGGCGACATGAGTGCGCTGACCGGGTTTCGGCTGGGCATGATCGAGGATTTCGAGGCGGATGTGACGCCGCAGCTTTTGAGCCATATGGCGGGAGAGTTGCAGGGCTGCCAGTTTCTGCTCGACACCGGGGCGAGCCATTTTCTCTATGATCAGCTTGATGCGCAAGCCTTGGACGTGATTGTCGCGGCCGAGATGGGGGCGGCGGCAGATTGGATGGAGGTTCATCCGATTTTGGAGGATGGCTTTGTGGTGGCCGCGCCCAAGGGGGCGGTTGATCCGGGCGGCAATGTGTTGAAACAGCTGCAGGATCTGCCATTGGTGCAATATACCTCGCGCCACTATATGGGCCGGTTGATTGCCGCGCATTTGGCGCGTCAGTACCTGACGCTGGCGCATCAGTTCGAGTTGGACAGCTATCACGCGATCCTTTCCTTGGTCGGGCAGGGCGCGGGGTGGACGATTCTGACGCCGCTTGCCTTGATGCGGGCGCGGCGGTTTGCTGGCGAGATTGACGTTCTGGAGCTTCCTTTTGCGCCGCTGTCGCGGCGGATCAACCTGACAGCGCGGGTTGGGGTGTTGCAGCATATGCCGGGGCAGGTGGCCGATGCATTGAAACCCATCGTGCAAGCAGCGGTGATTGATCCAGCCGTGAAAGCACATCCGTTCGTGGCGGATGTTGTGAAGGTGTTGTGACAGTGTAGTGATGGGCGGTGACGCGAATTCTTTCAAAGAATTCGGGCAAAAATTCTTGAAGAATTTTTGGTGGGCGGGTCGCTTTTTGCGTGATGCATAAAGGGGCGTATTGGGCGGTGAATTGCGAAGATTTTAGCGCGGCATGGGATTGCGCGCCTTGTTATAGGCTGACCAATCGGTGATTTCAGGATAATACATCGCCCGCCATTTGCGCACGCGCGGGTTCATCACGCGCCGCCAGACGGGGGGCATCATCGCCGCCATGGTCATGATCGGATAGCCGTAGGGCAGCTGGGGCGCTTGATCCTCACCATAGTTTTGCAGGAGCGGAAAGCGGCGGTTGGGTTTGTAGTGGTGATCGGAGTGGCGTTGCAGGTTGATCAGCAGCCAGTTTGACGCCTTGTGCGCTGCGTTCCAGCTGTGATGCGGCATAACGTGTTCATATTTGCCATCGCCCAGGTGTTTGCGGGTCAACCCATAGTGTTCGACGTAATTGACCAATTCGAGCTGCCAGATCGCAACGCCCGCCTGAAACAGGAAGAGAAACAGCCCGGACCAGCCGCCAAGCAGCAACGCAAGGAGGAGCATCGCACCTTGCAGCCCCCAGTAACGCCAGAAGGGGTTCGAAGGGGCGGTCCAGGAGAGGTCTTTCTTGGCCAGTTTCTCGCGCTCTGCCCGGAAGGCGGATTTCAGGGACGAGACGAGGACACGCGGGTAAAAGCGGTGGAAGCCTTCGTTATAGCGCGCGGTGACCGGATCGCGCGGGGTGCCGACATAGCGGTGATGCACCAGCAGGTGTTCCGAGCGGAAATGCGAATAGAGCACCATCGCGAGGAGAATGTCGCCGAGCCAGCGTTCGGTATTGTTTTTCTGGTGCATCAGCTCGTGCGAGTAGTTGATTCCGACAGTGCCGGTGATGACGCCAACGCCAAAGAACAGGCCGATTTTCTCAATCGTGGAGAGATGTCCGCTGTGGGTCGCATACCAGATTAGACCAAACAGGGTCAGGAATTGCAGCGGCACCCAAGCCGTTGTAATTGCTTTGTAAAGGGTGAGTTTGTCTTCATCGGTGTCAAGGTCGGCGTTCTCGAGGTTGAGGCCGAGCAGCGCGTCGAGGGCCGAGAAGAGATACCACGTTACGACCGGCAAGAGCAGCACATACCAACCGCCCAGAACGGCCCCGACCCAAGCGATCGGGATCAGCAGAAGCGAGAGCCAGAAGGGCAGCGCGTTTTGCGGGCGGGCGAGGTCTTGGGCGGTGATCATTTGGGTCTCCGAAACGTCAGAAAGTCGGCGTGCGTTCACTTGCGTCAGGATGCGCCGGGCGGTGGCAGGGCGCTTTGAGCGAGATCATATACCTTTCGCATGACGGTTGGCAGGTCGGATCGCCGGAATTCACGGTTTTCGATGAACTGCCCGGTGCTCGGGGAGGCATCAAGCGGCAGGCGGGCCACGCGGATGGCAAGGCGCAGGTGAAAATGGGTGAAGGTGTGGCGGGCTTCTTCGCTGAGGTTCACCCAGTCGGCAGTTATGGGGGGCAGGTCGGCGGGTGTGTCGCCCCATGTGCCACCGGGCCAGCCGAGCATGCCGCCCAAGAGGCCCTTGTCCGGGCGGCGCTCCATCAGCCACGCGCCATCGGCGCGGCGGGCGACATAGGCGATGCCGAGCCTTGTGGGTTTGGGTTTTTTCGGCGTCTTGCGCGGGAGGACGGGGGCCGTGCCACGGGTGCGGGCGAGGCAGGGAGCGGACCACGGGCAGATACCGCAGGCAGGATTTTTCGGCGTGCAGATGGTGGCGCCGAGGTCCATCACGGCCTGCGCGTAATCACCGGGGCGTTGATCAGGCGTGAGGTCAGCGGCCAGCGCCGTGAGCTCGGGCTTGGCGGCGGGCAGGGGTGTTTCGATGTCATGGAGGCGGGCCATGACCCGTTCGACATTGCCATCAACCACGGTTTCGGCACGATCAAACGCAATCGCCGAGATGGCGGCGGCGGTATAGGGGCCGATGCCGGGAAGTTTTAACAGGTCATCGCGGGTGTCGGGAAACCCGCCAAGGGCTGCGACCTCGCGCGCACATTTCAACAGGTTACGCGCACGGGCGTAATAGCCAAGCCCGGCCCATTCGGCCATGACATCCTCATCACGGGCGGAGGCGAGGGCGTGCACGTCGGGCCAGAGGTAGGTGAACCGCTCGAAATAGGTTTTAACGGCGGCCACGGTGGTTTGTTGCAGCATCACTTCGGAGAGCCAGACGGCATAAGGATCGGGGCGGAGTCCGCGCGCTTGATCAGCCGGGCTTAGCCGCCAGGGCAGGGTGCGGGCGTGGACATCATACCAGCCCAGAAGCGTGGCGGCGTGATCCGACGGTTGGCTGCGTTTGCCTCTCACAGATGTGTTATCCTTTTTTAACTGATTGCCCTGTTCGCCGGGTCTTCCTGCCACTAAACTGCGCCGGAACCAAGGGAGTGAGGCATGGCGCCGCGCAAGGGCAGCAAAAACGCAAAGACGTCGGTAGCGGGCAAACCCGGTGCCGGGACGCCAGCGTTTTCGCGGTCGCGCAAGGGGTTCACGCGCGCGGCGAGCCTTCTGAACCGTCAAATCCGCCAAGCGGGCGAGACGCGCGGCTTTGCCGTGACGCGCTTGCTGACCCATTGGAGCGAGATTGCAGGCGAAGAGATTGCCGCGATTTCGCGCCCTGTCGAAGTGTCTTATGGCCGCGGAGGGTTTGGCGCGACGCTGTCGTTGCTGACCACCGGGGCGAATGCGCCGATGTTGGAAATGCAAAAGGAAACGCTGCGCGAGCGGGTGAATTCGGTCTACGGATACACCGCGATTTCGCGGGTGCGTGTGACCCAGACCCACGCCACCGGCTTTGCCGAGGGGCGCGCGGATTTCACCCATCGCAAGGCGAAACCGACAGAAGCCGCCCCCGACCCCGTTATACAAGGGCAGGTGGCCGAAGTTGCCGCCCCCGTGGGAGACGCGGATTTGCGCCGCGCGCTTGAAGCGCTGGGACAGAATGTTTTATCGAAATCAAAACGCCAGAAAAGGGCCAATTGAATGAACTTTAGCAAACTCACTCTTCCTGCCGTCGCCTGTGTTGCGCTTGCCAGCGGTGGTGCGCTGTTGATGGGGGCAGGGCCGTCTTGGGGCGAAAGCCAAAGTGGGGCGGTGAAGACCGAGGCTCCGGCGGCTGATGCGAAAAAGCCCGAGGCCGGTGACAAGAAGGCCGAAGCGGCGGCTCCGGCGCCTGTTGAAACGCCAAAGACCGATTGGACGCCCGACGACATCACCGAGATGGTTTTGGGCAACCCGGATGCGCCGGTAACGGTGACGGAATATGCGTCATTTACCTGCCCGCATTGTGCGAGTTTTCACCAAAATCAGTTCAAAGAACTGAAGCGGGATTACATCGACACGGGCAAGGTCAAGCTTGTTTACCGCGACGTTTACTTTGACCGGATTGGTCTTTGGGCGGCGATGGTGGCGCGTTGCGACACGGACAAGTTTTTTGGCATTGCGGACCTGATCTATTCCAAGAAAGATGAGTGGCTGAACTCGCGCGATCCGGTGGTTTTGGCCGCGAACCTGCGCAAGTTGGGCGTGGTTGCGGGGCTGGCGCCGGAGAAGGTGGATGCCTGTATGCAGGATGCCAGTAAGGCGAAAGCGCTTTATGACTGGTTCGAAATCAATGCGAACAAGGATCAGATCGAGTCGACGCCGAGCCTTTTGATCAATGGCAAGCTCCATTCCAACATGGCTTATGGCGAGCTTAAGGATTTGATCGAAGCAGAGTTGGGAAGCTGATGTCTGCGCCTCTTGAAGGAGTGAAGGTCGTCGAATTGGCGCGCATTCTGGCTGGCCCTTGGGCCGGTCAGACGCTGAGCGATTTGGGGGCCGAGGTGATCAAGGTTGAGGCGCCCGCAGGCGATGATACGCGCCAGTGGGGCCCCCCTTTATCGAGCGGGAAGAGGACCGAACGGCGGCTTATTTCCATTCGTGCAACCGGGGCAAGGCTTCGATCACGGTGGATTTTCGCAATGAGGCTGATCTGGAACGGCTGCGGGCATTGATTGCCGAGGCGGATGTTTTGATCGAGAACTTCAAGGTTGGTGGTCTGAAGAAATACGGGCTGGATTACGAGAGCGTGAAGGCGCTCAATCCGGGGCTGATTTATTGTTCGATCACTGGCTTTGGGCAGACCGGGCCTTATGCGCATCGCGCGGGGTATGATTACATCATTCAGGGCATGTCCGGTCTGATGTCGATCACCGGTGAGCCGGACGGCCAGCCGCAGCGCGTGGGCGTGGCGGTGACAGATCTGTTTACCGGGCTGTATGCGGTGAGCGGGGTTTTGGCCGCGTTGCATCAGCGTGAGCGGACGGGCAAGGGCCAGCAGGTTGACATGGCCTTGCTGGATTGCGCCGTATCCGTGACGGCCAATCAGGCGATGAATTACCTGGCCACCGGCACGCCGCCGGGGCGGACGGGGAATTACCATCCGAACCTGACGCCCTATCAAGTGTTTGACTGTTCAGACGGGCATATCATCATCGCGACGGGCAATGACGCGCAATACCAGCGGCTGTGCCGGATGCTTGGGCTGGACTGGATGGCCGAGGATGCGAAGTTCCTGAAGAACGCCGATCGGGTGCAGAACCGGCCCGAGATGATCGACTTGCTGATGGGCGAAACCGCCAAGCGGACCAAGGCAGATGTTCTGGCGGCCTGTGAGGCCGAGGGCATCCCGGCGGGGCCGATCAATGACATGGCCGATGTGTTCGACCGCAGGTTCAAGCGCGGGGGCTTCGGGTGGAGCTGGACGGGGTGCCGGGTGTGCGTTCGCCGTTCCAATTCAGCGATGCGGAATTGAAGCTGGACAGGCCCAGCCCGAAGTTGGGGCAAGATCAGGACTAGGTATTTGGTAACGGCCCGGAATCAAGGCGCTTGCGCCGCCGGGCCATCGTCAGCCCCTCCCACGGGCTGACGATTGGTTGGGCTCATGCGCCACTGCATCTGTGGGAAGACTTGGCGGGCATAAAGCGACTTGCAGCGGGTGCTGGATCGTCATCCCGAGGCTGACGAAGGCCCGGCTTCTCGCTCTCAACCTTTGATCCGGTCCTTCCACTTGCCGCTGAGTGCGCGGGCGGATTGCACAAGCAGGATGACGTCCATGCCAACGGCGAGGAATTGTGCCCCCCATTTCAGGTAGTTCTGGGCGACGTCATCGTTCAGCGCGAGGATGCCTGCTGCCTTGTCAGAGGCCGCGATTTTGCCAAGGCCGGTGCGGATCGCCTCGACCACATCGGGGTGGCCGGGGTTGCCGGGGTGGCCCATGTCGGCGGAGAGATCAGCCGGGCCGATAAAGACGCCATCGACGCCGTCAACCTTGAGAATGTCGTCAAGGTTGTCCATCGCGGCGGCGGTTTCGACCTGCACCAGCAGGCAGACCTGATCATTGGCGGTGGTGACATAATCGGGGATCGCATTGAAGCCGGTGGCGCGGGCACCAGAGCCGCCCATACCGCGGATGCCATAGGGCGGGTAGCGCATGGCGCGCGCAAGATGCGCCGCCTGTTCAGCGGTTTCGACCAGCGGCACGAGCACGGTTTGGCATCCGGCATCGAGCACCTGCTTCATCAACCATTCGTTGCCGATGGGCAGGCGGACCACTGCCTCGGTATCGGTATGTTTGAGCGCGCCGATCTGCTGGCTGATGGTTTGCAGGTCGTTGGGGGCGTGTTCCCCGTCGATCACAAGCCAGTCAAAACCGGTGGTGGCCATGATTTCGGCGGCGTAACCATCGGCAAAGGCCGCCCAGCAGCCGATTTGCACTTTGCCGTCCGAGAGGGCGTGTTTGAAGCGGTTGATGGGGGCTGGCATGGCGTTAGTCCTTTAGGGTTGCGGCGATTTCGAAGATCACCTCTTTGGCGGTTTCGATGTCGGCTTGGGTGGCGTCAAACTGACCAGCGGTGAAGCGGATGACGAATTTGTCGTCGGTGCGGGTTTGGGTCAGGTAGATGCGGCCGTCATCGTTGATTTTATTGATCAGATCAAGGTTGAGCGCGTCAAGGTCGGCGGCGCCGTCGGGCGCGAAGCGGAAGGTGAAAAGGGCGAGAACAGGCTCGGTCACGATTTCAAAATCAGGGTGGGCGCGGATGTTTTCAGCGAGCGCATGGGTCCAGTTTACATGGTTGCGCAGCATGCTGCGCAGCCCGTCGAGCCCGTAGGCGCGCATCAGGAACCAGAGTTTCAGTGCGCGGAAGCGGCGGCCAAGCGGGATCGACCATTCGGAATAGTTAATGATGCCATCCGCCCCGTGGGTTTTGAGGTATTCCGGCTGGATCGCCAGCGTGCGGGTCAGATCCTCGGGCGAGCGGATGAAGTGGGCGGAGAGGTCGAATTGGGTGCCGAGCCATTTATGCGGGTTCAGCACGACGCTGTCGGCGCGCTCGACCCCGGCCCAAAGCGTGCGGTATTCCGGGCAGATCATCGCCGAGCCAGCCCAAGCGGCATCGACATGGGTGTAGAGGTCATGCGCCTCGGCCACGTCCATCACGGCGGCGATGTCATCACAAGCGCCGGTGCCGGTGCCGCCGGTACAGGCGATGATCCCGGCGGGGATAAATCCGGCGGCGAGGTCACGTTCGATCGCTTCGTTAAGAGCGCGGGGGTCCATGCCACGGGTTGGGCCGGTGGTGGGGATGCGCACGAGGTTGTCGGCGCCGATCCCGGAAATCCAGATGGCGCGGTCGATGGAGGTGTGCACTTCGGCGCTGGCATAGACGCGCAAGGTCAGTTGCCCCGGCAGGCCCGCTGTGTTGCCGTCCCAATTGAGCGCGCGTTCGCGCATTGTCAGAACGGCGGCAAGGGTGGCGGAGGAGGCGCTGTCTTGGATAACGCCGTGGAAGCCCGTTGGCAGGCCGAGGCCTTGGCGCAGCCAGTCCATCATGCGGGTTTCCATTTCGGTGGCCGCCGGGGACGTTTGCCAGAGCATACATTGCGCCGCCGTGGCCGCGATCAGGTTATCGGCCAGCACCGCCGCAGGCGAGGCGTTGGACGGGAAATAGGCAAAGAAGCGCGGGTGCTGCCAATGGGTCATGCCGGGCATGACGATGTTTTCGAAGTCTTTGAGGATGTCTTCGATCGGCTGGGGCGCGTCGGGCGGGGCGAGGGGCAATTGGGCGGCGATCTCGCCCGGTTTGGTTTGAGCGCGCACGGGCCGGTCACGCAGGGTGGCGTGATAGTTTGCGGCCCAGTCGGCGGCCCATTTGCCCCATTTCGGAAAATCGCTCCAGCGCATGTTTACCCCTCCCGCAAGTAAATTAACATGTTAATTATATCCACCCAAGAGGGGATTGCAAGTCATCGGCCATGAGACGGCGCGATGAGATTGTATCTGGCCTCATGTGCCGCCTGTGTTGCCTGTGCCACTCATGCTGCCAGCGCGGATACGCTCCATTTCCGCGTTCAGATCGTCGCCCCAAGTGTCGAGCACTTCGCGCACTTTGGCGACGTATTCGGGGTTCTCGTGCGGCGGGACGCCGGGTTTGTGGACATCGGCGACGGCGACCATGGCGCGGCGGTCTGTTTCATTGAAGGCGGCGATCATGCGTTCGGCGGTGTCATGGTCGGTGCCGAGCGCCTCGAACAGCGACCGCCCCATACGCAGGGCGCTGTCATAAGTCTCGCGAATGATATCGCGGCAGCCAGCGGACCAGAGGTCATAGACATGATCGCGGTCCCGCGCACGGGCAATGATATGCACCGACGGGTAATTGGCCGACACATAGCGCACCAGTTCGGTGGTTTTCTCGCGGTCGTCGATGGCGATGACGAGGACCGCGGCCTCGGCAATGCCAGCGGCGTGCAACAGGTCGGGGCGGGTGGCGTCCCCATAGTAGTGTTTGACCCCGAAGGTTTGCAGGATGTCGAGTTGACGCGAGTTGAAGTCGATCACCGTGGTCGAGATACCGGCGGCACGCATGATCCTGTCGATCAGCGCGCCGACGCGGCCTGCACCGGCGATAATGATCTTGCTGCCGTCGGGCATCTCGTCGGCGTCGCGCTCATCTGCGCCCGAATAAAGCGGGGCGAGGACGCGGTCGTAGAGGATAAACAGCGCAGGCGTGAGCAGCATCGACAGGGCCACGACAAGCAGGAGGCGGTCGGCCAGTTCGCCGGGAATGACACCGTTGGCGACGGTGAAGCTGAGCAGGACAAAGCCGAATTCACCGGCTTGGGCGAGGCCGAGGGCGAAGAGCCATTTGTCAGCGCCGCGTAGTTTGAAGGTATAGGCGAGCAGGAGCAGAACAAGCGTTTTGAGGAGCATGAGGCCGATTGTCAGCCCGATGATAAGGCCGAGGTTCTCGCCCAGCAGGGTAAAGTTGATACCGGCGCCAACGGTCATAAAGAAAAGGCCGAGCAGCAGGCCTTTGAACGGGTCAATATCGCTTTCCAGTTCGTGCCGATAGGCCGAGTTGGCCAGCACCACCCCGGCGAGGAAGGTGCCAAGGGCGGGAGAGAGGCCGACAAGCGTCATGAGAAGGGCGATCCCGATCACCATCATCAAGGCGGCGGCGGTAAAGAGTTCACGCAGATTGGCGGCCGAGATGAAGCGGAAAATCGGTGACGTCAGGAACGACCCACCAATCACTACAAACGCAATGGCCGCGAGGGTGACGAGCGCGGTTTGCCAGCCGTTGAGGCCATCGACGAGCGAGAGGGAGGCGCCGTGACCGCCGCCATCGGAATGGCCGGCGTCTGTGTGCCCAGTGCGCGGCGTGACCCGCTTCGGTGGTATGGGCTGCGGCAGAGGCGGGGGCGGTGTGATCGACCACTGTTTGGGCGCTGTCCATAAGTTCGGGCAGGGCCAAAAGCGGGATGAAGGCGAGCATGGGGATAACGGCGATGTCCTGCGTGAGCAGGACAGAGAAGCTCGACTGGCCGCCATCGGATTTCATCAGCCCTTTTTCATTGAGAGTTTGCAGAACAATGGCGGTGGAGGAGAGCGCAAAAACGAGGCCAATAGCAAGGGCAACGGACCAAGGTTGCCCCATGGCCATGGCAATGCCCATCACGGCCAAAGTGGTGATCCCGACCTGACCGCCGCCAAGCCCAAGAAGGCGCATGCGCATCTCCCAAAGCAGCTTGGGTTCAAGTTCGAGGCCAACAAGGAAGAGCATCATCACCACGCCGAATTCGGCGAAATGTTGGATTGAGACAATATCAACATTGAGCAGGACGAGAACCGGCGAGATCACGATCCCGGCGATGAGGTAACCAAGCACCGAGCCGAGGCCGAGCCGGGTGGCGATGGGCACGGCAACCACGCCTGCGATCAGGAAAACGAAGGCGAGGAGGAGGAAATCGGTCATGGTGTGCGTGTCCTGTTGCCGGGGCCGTGCGCGGTGAGCAGAGTGAAGCGCGGATCAGGGGGCTTGGCAAGGGGGCGCGGCGGGCGCGCAGGTTGAGGACCCGCGCGCAATGGTGCCCTATGGACCGCAGGGCATCGCCAGGTTGCGACCCAGTCTTGGTTGCGCCCTGTTGGTCCGGTGTTTTGACTGTGGCCTGCGCAGAACTTTTAAGGAGCGCGGTTCAGGCAGGGATGTCGTGGCCAACTCGTGGCCCACTCAAGGGGCATAAAGCACGCATCGTTTGGCATGGCCTGTTGATGCGTGCAGCTTGGTCCTGATGTATTGGTCCCGACGCGTTAGCGCCGGCTTAGACCCGCCTTAGGCCCGACAAATTAGGCCCGACACATTAGGCCTGACGTTTCGCCGCTTCGATAGCGGCGGACAGCACGCTGCGGTCGCCGATATGGTTGGCCAGCACAAGCAGGAGCCGGGCGTTGAAGGCATCGCTTTCCTCTTTGCTCAGCTCTTCATGAGCGGCGAGAAGGTCGGCGTAGAAGTCATCGGGTTTGTCGATGTTCGGCGTAAGGGTGAGGGTGCTCATGTCGGTTACTCCTTGCCCGTGGCGCGGCGCAGGGCGGCGCGGAAGAGGCTTTCGTTCCAAGTGTCGCGGCGGGCGGCTACGTGCTGATCCGGGCGAATGAGGTAGACGCCGGAGGTGGCGCTGCCGAGGTAGCGGTCCTTGAGCGCGAGGGTTTTGTCATCCTTGAGCGAAAGCGCAAGGCGGGTGACTTCGATGCCGTCTTCCTCGAACCGGTCGGGCGCGTCGGCGTCGATTGTCAGCAGGGTGAAGCGGTTGGCGAGCTTTGGCAGCAGGAACCCATCGGCCAACGGGGCGTCGATAGCTGGTGCGCCCGGACGGGTGCGTTGGGGGGCGCCTTCGAGCGCGTCAGCCGAATTCAGCGGCGAGCCGTCATAGACGCAAGGCACCGAGAGGCGTCCGGAGTTGACGAGGGGGCGGGCGAATTCATGCATCTCGGAGAGGTCAAGCACCGCATCGCGCAGGATACGCGACATCGCGGATTTCGGGGTGATGAAATCGGTCGAGCGGGTGGAGTTGAGGATGTTCTCTTCGGCGCCGTGGATGCGCTCGACATCATAGCTTTCGAGCAGCGATTCCGGGGCTTTGCCGTCCATCACCAGTTTGAGTTTCCAGATCAGGTTGTCGGTGTCCTGCACCCCGGAATTGGCACCGCGCGCCCCGAAGGGCGAGACCTGATGTGCGCTGTCGCCAGCAAAGAGCACGCGGCCATGGCGGAATTTCTCCATCCGGCGGCATTGGAAGGTATAGATCGAGGACCATTCCAGTTGATACTCGATATCCTCGCCGAGCATGGCGCGCAGGCGTTTGTCGATGTTCTGGGGCTCGAGTTCCTTGTCCTTGTCAATGTCCCAGCCGAGTTGGAAGTCGATGCGCCAGACATTGTCGGGCTGCTTGTGCAGGAGGGCGGATTGGCCGCGGTTGAAGGGCGGGTCGAACCAGAACCAGCGCTCGGTCGGGAAATCGGCGTCCATCACCACATCGGCGATCAGGAAGTTATCCTCAAACACGCGACCGACAAAATCGAGGCCAAGCATCCGCCGGGTGGGGGAGCCGGCCCCGTCGCAGGCGATGAGCCAGTCGGCTTCGAGCATATAGGGGCCTTCGGGCGTGCCGATTTCGAGGCGGGCGTGATCGTCGTGATTGCCGATCGCCTCGACCCGGTTTTTGCCGCGAATTTCGATGGGGGCGCCTTGGGCCTGCAACTCGCGGGCGCGCTTCACGAGGTATTCTTCGAAGTAATATTGCTGGAGGTTGATAAAGGCAGGGAATTCGTGGCCCTTCTCCGGCAGGAGGTTGAAGTCATAGACTTCGCGTTCGTCAAAGAAGACTTTGCCCACGTCCCATTTGACGCCTTTTTCCACCATCTCGTGGCCACAGCCGAGCCGGTCCATGATTTCGAGCGGGCGTTTGGCAAAACAGATGGCGCGGGAGCCGAAGGAAACCTTGTCATTGTCGTCAAGCACCACGACCGGGACGCCGTTTTGGGCGAGGTCGATGGCGGCGGCGAGACCGATTGGGCCGGCGCCGATGATGACCACAGGGTGGCGCACGATCGCGGCGGAATCCTGATCGGGAGAACGCTCATAGGGATAAATCGGAACTTCGAAAATCTTGTTCATGGTGGTCTCCTCCGAAGGGCAACTGTGCGGCGGGATGGGGTCAGGGTCTCACAGCTTGGCGCGATGGCCCTTGATCTAGGTCAGGCCGGTAATTTGGCCGCCGGTGCGGGTGGCCCCGCCATATCTGGCGAGGCGCAGCCCGCACCGGCGTGGTGTGCTTAGCTTTGCAGGGCTTCCCACATCTCGATATCGCGCTGGGCGGTCCAGATGCGGGGCGTGTCGATGCCGCGGGCTTCGTCATAGGCGCGGGCCACGTTGAATGGCAGGCAATGCTCGTAAATTGCGTAGTCCTTGAACTTGGGGTCACAGGTTTCGCGCACCGCGTCCCATGCTTCTTTGAGCGAACCGCCACGGGCGGCGACACGGGCGGCGGGTTTGTAGGTGCTTTCGACAAAGTCGCGGGTGTTTTCGATCGCGGCGTTGACCATTTCACGACCCATAAGCGCATCGCCCCGGCCCGGCGCGATGGCGTCGACGTCGAACCATTTGATGTTGTCGAGCGTGTCGCCCCAATCGGCGAAATGCCCGTCGCCGCAATAGCAGGCGGAGTGGTATTCAACGATGTCGCCGGTGAACATGACGTTCTGGTCCGGCACGTGGATCACCGCATCGCCCGCCGTGTGGGCGCGACCAAGGTGCATGATGTCAACGCGGCGGTTGCCGAGATAGACGGTCATCGCATCCGAGAAGGTGGTGGTGGGGTAGGTCAGGCCGGGGATGCTTTCGTGGCCTTCAAACAGGCGCGGGAAGCGTTGGAATTCGCTGTCCCAGTCTTCCTGACCGCGTTCGACGACCATGGAACGGGCGGTGTCGGACATGATGATCTGATCGGCGCCAAAGGCCGAGGCGCCCAGCACGCGCACGGCGTGGTAATGGGTGAGCACGACATGCGAGATCGGCTTGTCGGTCACGCTGCGCACGCAGTCGATGACTTTTTGCGCGAGGCGCGGGGTGGCTTGGGCTTCGACGATCATGACGCTTTCGTCGCCGATGATCACGCCGGAGTTCGGGTCGCCTTCGGCGGTGAAAGCGTAGAGACCTTCGCCGACTTCGGTGAAGGAGATTTCTTTTTCGGTCATGTCGCCTTGGGATGCGAATGCTTTGGCCATGGTGTATTTCCTTTTTCGAGTGTCGCGAGAGGTGGGGTGAAACCCCACCCTACGGAGTAGGTTGTAGGGTGGGGTTTCACCCCACCTGTCTCTTATCGTGCGTAGGGGTCTTCCAGCGCTGGCAGGACGGTGCCTGTGCATTCACCAAAGCCGATGGTGTAGCCATCGCCATGGGCCGCGCCCGAGAGGGTGAGCGTGTCGCCGTCTTCGAGGAAGGTGCGTGTGTCGCCGGTGTCGAGTGTGAGGGGCTCCTTGCCGCCCCAGCTCAGCTCTAACAGGGAGCCGCGTTCCGGTTTGGTGGGGCCGGAGATGGTGCCGGAGCCGAGCAGGTCGCCCGGTGTCATCGGGCAGCCGGATGTGGTGTGATGGGCCAGTTGCTGAGCCGCAGAAAAATACATCTGGTTATAGTTGGTGCGCGCGATGGTGGAGGCATCTTTGCCTTCGGGTGCCAGCGTGACCGAGAGGTCGATGTCATAGAGCATCGGGCCGGTGTCCTTGAGGTGCGGCAACAGTTCAAATTCACGTTCCGGCGTGTTGCAGCGGAAGGGCGCGAGGGCGGCGGATGTCACGATCCACGGGCTGATTGATGTGGCGGTCGCCTTGGCCTGAAACGGGCCGAGGGGCTGGTATTCCCAAGCCTGGATGTCGCGCGCGGACCAGTCGTTGAGCAGCACGTAGCCGAAGATGTTGGCATCGGCTTCGTCAACGGTGATCGGGCCGTCTGAGGCCTGACCGACGATGGCGCCCATTTCGAGTTCGAGATCGAAGCGGCGGCACGGCAGGAAGGCGGGCAGGTCGTGATCGGGCGATTTGAGCTGCCCCCACGGGCGGCGCACATCGGTGCCGGAGACCACCACAGACGACGCGCGACCGTTGTAGCCGATCGGGATGTGCAACCAGTTCGGCGGCAGCGCGTTTTCAGCGCCGCGGAACATGGTGCCGACGTTGACGGCGTGGTTTTTACCGGCATAGAAATCGGTGTATTCCGCCACCAGGCAGGGCAGGTGCATTTCTGCGTCAGCCTGAGCGATTAGCAGTGGTTCGGCGGCGGCCTGATCTGCGGAGCTTTCGGCGAGGATCTCGGTCAGGCGGGCGCGCAGGGCGTCCCAGAGCGCGGGGCCTTCTTCCATCACCTCGTTCCAGAACGGCACGTCAAAGAGCGGCACGTCAGCGAGGGTGATCAGCCCGGCCTCTTCTGCGGCGGCCATGTCGAGGATCATGTCACCGATGGCGACACCGCAGCGCGGATCGAGCGTATCGGTTGAAAACACGCCATAGGGCAAGTTGTTGAGGGGGAACGGGTGTTTCGGGTCATTGGCCGAAGTTACCCAAGATTTCGATAGGGTCATTTGGTATTCCTTGATTTGGAAAAGGTGGGTTGGCACCCACCTTACGGTGTGCGGCAGGGCGGGTGAAACCCACCGATCTGCGACACGCTATTTCTTGCCCGGTGTGCCGTCGAACTTTTTCTCGATGTCTGTCCAGCAGTCGATGTAATCGTCCTGCAGGGGCGCCTCGTTGGCGGCAAAGCCTGTGAGGTGCTGCGGGAAGCGGGTTTCAAACATGAACGACATGGTATTGTCGAGCTTGTCCGGGCCGAGATTGGCGTTGGACGCGCCCTCAAAAGCGTTCTTGTCCGGGCCGTGGGGCAGCATCATGTTGTGCAGCGACATGCCGCCGGGGATGAACCCCTGTGGCTTGGCGTCATACTGGCCATAGATGTTGCCCATCAGCTCGGACATGATGTTCTTGTGATACCACGGCGGGCGGAAGGTATCTTCGGCCACCATCCAGCGTTCGCGGAACAGCACAAAGTCGATATTCGCGGTGCCCGGCTGACCGGAGGGCGCGGTGAGCACGGTGAAGATCGACGGGTCCGGGTGGTCGAACAGGATCGAGCCGACCGGGCAATAGGTGCGCAGGTCGTATTTCACCGGCGCGTAGTTGCCGTGCCACGCGACCACATCGAGCGGCGAGTGGCCGATTTTGGTTTCATGAAACTGGCCGCACCATTTGATGGTGACGGTCGAGGGCGTTTCGCGGTCCTCAAACGCGGCAACCGGCGCTTTGAAGTCGCGCGGGTTGGCCATGCAGTTGGCGCCAATCGGGCCGCGACCGGGGAGTTCGAATTTCTGGCCGTAGTTTTCGCAGACAAAACCACGCGCCGGACCGTCGAGCACTTCGACGCGATAGAGCAGCCCGCGCGGAAGGATGGCGATTTCCTGAGGCTCGAGGTCGATGATGCCGAGTTCGGTGCAAAAACGCAGGCGGCCTTCTTGGGGCACCACCAGCAATTCGGAATCGGCGGAATAGAAGTAGGCGTCCTTCATCGAGGCGGTCACGAGATAGATGTGCGACGCCATGCCGACTTGGGTGTTTACGTCGCCGGCGGTGGTCATGGTGCGCATGCCGGTGAGCCAGGTCAACTGCTCTTCGGAGTGGGGCACGGGCCCCAGCGGTATTGGCCGAGCGAGACCACGTCGGGGTCAACATGCGGGGCCGATTTCCACAAGGGCAGGTCAATTTTCGTATAGCGGTGCGAGTGTTTGACCGACGGGCGGATGCGGTAGCACCATGTGCGCTCGTTCTGGTGGGATGGCGCGGTGAAGGCGGTGCCGGAGAGCTGCTCGCCGTAAAGGCCGTAGTTGCATTTCTGCGGCGAGTTCATGCCTTGGGGCAGCGCGCCTGGCAGGGCTTCGGTTTCGTAGTCATTGCCAAAGCCGGGCATATAGCCCTCATGCGGGCCGGGCAGAGAGGGGGCCTGTGTCATGTCATGGGGGAAGGTATGTGTGTTCATCGCGCGAGTCTCCTTTCGGGTCGTTGCGGAGTTAACGGTTGAATTTGTAACTAACAACCATCAAACTGTGTTCTATGAGCATATCAGATGATTTCGATTTACAGAACTTCTTGCCGTATTTGTTGAATCAGGCGGCAGAGGAAAGCAGTTTGGCGTTCCAGCAGGTCTATAAGGGGCGCTATGGCATGTTGCGCACCGAGTGGCGGGTTCTGTTTCACCTTGGCATTTATGGTCGGATGACTGCGCGCGAGATCGGGCATCGCTCGAAAATGCACAAGACCAAGATCAGCCGGGCCGTGGCGAAGCTTGCCGAGCGGCGATTCGTGACGCGCGAGCGCGACGAAGACGACCGGCGGCTTGAGCTTTTGGAGCTTACGCAGGCGGGGCAGCGGGCGTATCGGGATTTGCGTCAGGTCGCGATGGCTTACGACGCAAAGCTGTCGGCGCGGTTCAGCGACGAGGAAAACGCTTTGTTGCGCCGATTGCTGCGGCAATTGGGCGAGAGCGGAGCGGGCTAGGCTTGGCCGTTTAGCCATGCGATGGGGCTGGACATTGCGCCCGCCTTGGTCATTGTCCGGCACCATGACAGATCAGACCAAAGGATTGCTGTTCACGCTGATGGGCGTGTTGTTCGTTGTGCCGGATTCGCTTTTTGTGCGGCTGATCGCGGCGGATGCGCTTGTTATTGCGTTTTGGCGCGGGGCGATTTCGGGCGGGGCGATTTTGGTGTGGCTGGTTTTGACGCGCGGGTTTGAGCCGTTTCGCGCGCTTTTAGGCACCGGGTTTTACGGTCTGTTTTATTCGCTGATCACTGGCGCGGCGGGGATTTTCTTTGTCTCGGCGGTGAGCCTGACGTCGGTGGCGAATGTGGTGTTGATCCTCGCTTCTATGCCGGTGTTTGCAGCGATCTATAGCTGGCTGTTTTTGGGAGAGCGGGTGTCGCGGCGGATGGTGCGCACGATGATCGCGGTGGCGATTGGGATCGCTGTGATCGCCTATGGCTCGGGCGAGACCGAAGGGGCGCATTGGTCAGGGGATTTGATCGCGCTGAGCCTGTCGGCGCTGTTTGCGGCGGGGCTAACGGCGGCGCGGCGGGTGAGGCATGTGTCGATGGTTCCGGGCGCGGCGCTGGGCTATGTGTTCTGGTCGCTGGTGCTGTTGGCGTTTGTCGCACCGATGCAGGTGCCAGAGGGGCAATGGGGGCTGGTGGCGTTACACGGCTTGCTGATCTCGGTCAGCGGGATCGGGCTGGCGTTGGGGCCGCGATACATCCCAAGCGCAGAGGTGGGATTGTTGATCTTGCTGGAATCGGTGCTGGCGCCGCTGTTGGTCTGGGCGATGGTCGGAGAGGCACCGGGAGGCTATGCGCTGGTGGGCGGGGCCATCGTGATCGGGGCTTTGGCGGTGTACAATTTAAGCGCGTTGAGGCGGGGGTGAGGGGTTGGCAAGGTCGGATTAGAGACCATGCGGGACATTTGCTGTGCTCGGCTGTCGCCGAGCCGCGGGGTGGCGTTCCAGCCCGTTGAGCATGGCACTTTATCTCGGCCAAAGCCTCGTAACCTGAATACTATGCGCCAAGCCTAACCAAATCGCCGCCCCGGGGGCGGGTCGGCGATAGCCCGGCACCTGCGGTGCTGTTCGGGCTGGGCACTCAGCGGCTGTTTCGTCTGTAAATCTGCCGAAGGCCTTCGCTCAGAAATCCACGCTCACACCCGGCAGGTTTAGAGATTTCATAAGGTCGCGAAGCTCTTGGCGGGCGGCAACATTCGAGATGTTGAGCTGCTTGACGCCGATGTCCTTGAGGTCGAGCAGGGTCAGGCCACGGGGGAAAAGTTCGCGGAAGATCACCCGTTCGTTAAAGCCCGGCGCGACACGGAATCCGATGCGCTTGGAGAGCTTTTCCAGTGCGTGCTCCATCTTTTCCTTGTTGACCATACGTTGCGCCCCAAGCCGGTTGCGCAAAACGATCCAGTCGATCGGTTTGAGGCCGGCCTGAGCGCGCAATTGGCGGGCGGACCAGACCATTTCGGAATAGACCGAGGGGCCGAGGATGGTGTCGCCGTCGCTGTCGACATGGGCGAGCAGGTCGAAATCGACGAAGCTGTCGTTCAGCGGCGTGATGAGCGTGTCGGCGAGGCTGTGCGCCACTTGCGACAGGCGGGTGTGCGAGCCGGGGCAGTCGATCAGGATGAAGTCGTTATCCGGGTCGAGCGCAGCCACGGCGGCAGAAAGGCGGTGGTCATAGATATTCTCACCGGGCTTGAGTTGCGATTTATCAATCTCGGGCAGATCATGGTATTCGGCGCCGGGCAGGGACAGGCCGGATTTATCCATGAAACGACGCCGATTTTCGGAGTAACGGCCAAAGGTTTTTTGTCTGAGGTCAAGATCAAGCGCCGAGATCGAATGACCAAGCCGCGCCAAGGCGGTGGCGACATGCATGGAGACAGTGGATTTACCTGCTCCGCCTTTTTCATTTCCCACGACGATAATATGCGCCATTGCCCGTATGCCCCCGAATTTCTGCCGGTTTTTCGCCTGTGAGCCGATTGCGGCCCGATTTTATCGCGATCTGCGCCTGCCTGCGCGATGCGTGAATTGGACACACTATATGTTGTGTCACAGCGTTTGCAAAGCGGAACTGGCGGGTGAAACGCTTAAATCCCAGGCAAGAGTGTTGTGGTGATACTTGTGGGCTTGGCAGGGGCGACGGGGCAAGTTAGGCTTGCCACCAAGCGGTCCGGGGAGTGGCCGCAACAATGGGAGAAACACTTATGAATTTGTGGAAATCCGCCGCAGTTGCGGCGTTGGCCTTTGGGTTTGCGAGCGAAGCTGTCGCGACCGAATGGAATGTTTCGGTCTGGGGCAAGCGCCGGGCCTTTACGGAGCATGTTGAAAAGCTGGCCGAACTGGTGAGCGAAAAGACCAATGGCGAGTTCACGATGAACGTGAGCTATGGTGGTCTGTCCAAGAACCGCGAGAACCTTGACGGGATCTCGATCGGGGCGTTTGAGATGGCGCAGTTTTGTGCCGGATATCACCCGGACAAGAACCGTCTTATCACCGTGCTTGAGCTGCCGTTCCTTGGCGTTGAGAACCTTGCGCAGGAAGTGCATGTAAGCCATGCGGTTTACGCCCATCCCGCGGTTCAGGAAGAGATGGCGCAGTGGAATGCCAAGCTTTTGATGACCTCGCCCATGCCGCAATACAACATTGTCGGCACCGGAGAGCCGCGCGACAAGCTGGCCGATTTTGAAGGCATGCGGGTGCGTGCGACTGGTGGGCTTGGCAAAGCGTTTACCGCTGTTGGCGCTGTGCCGACGTCGGTCACGTCGTCCGAAGCCTATCAGGCGATGGAATCGGGTGTTGTTGACACGGTTGCCTTTGCCCAACACGCGCATTTGTCGTTTGGCACGATCAATCAGGCGACATGGTGGACTGCGAACCTCAACCCCGGCACGGTAAACTGCCCGGTGGTGGTGAACATCGACGCCTATAATGCGCTTTCGGACAAGGAGCGCGCGGCGCTGGACAGCTCGGTTGATGAGGCGATTGCATATTACCTCGAAAATTACGGCAAGCTGCTTGCCAAGTGGGACACCGTTCTTGAGGAGAAAAACGTCAAGAAGGTTATGCTGAGCGAAGAGGAGCTGGCAGCGTTCCGCGCCAAGGCGGCGGACCCGATTTCGGCGGCCTGGATCAAGGATATCGAAGCGCAGGGCCTTCCGGGTCAAGAGCTTTATGACCTTGTGGTTGCGGAGCTGAAAAAAGCCAAAGGCATGTAAACATTGGGAGCGGGCGCGGGGAAACCTGCGCCCGTTTGCCGTCATCACGAGGGCCGCGCCGGTAGGGGATGCGGCCCCGCATGGCACCTGTGACCCAACAGGTGAAGGGGAAGTGACATGGCCGGATCCGCCGCAGTTTTAGAAGACAGCAGCCTTTTGAGCAGGCTAGATCGTGCGCTTTTACCGGTTGAGCGATTTTGTGCGCTGCTCAGCGGGTTGGCGATTTTCTCGCTGATGTTTTTGGCCGCCTATTCGGTGATTGGACGCAAGTTCTTTGGCTCGCCGTTGCTGGGGTATATTGATTATATCGAAGCGGCGATGCCGATCATTGCAATCATGGGCATTTCCTTTGTTCAGCGCGATGGCACGCATGTGCGGATGGATATGCTTGTTGGGGCGCTCAAGGGGCGGATGCTCTGGTTGTTCGAGTTGGTCTCGGTGGTTTTGATCCTGCTGTTGATCCTCGCGTTGACGTGGGGCGCGTGGGAACATTTTCTGCGCTCGTTTGACTGCGCGCGTCCGCTGTGCAGCCGGGACAGTTCGATTGATATCGGTTTGCCGACCTGGCCGTCCAAGCTGGTTGTGCCGATTGCCTTTGTGGTGCTTGTTTTGCGGCTGTTGATACAGATCGCAGGCTATGGGCGGGCGCTTTTCCTTGGGTTGGAGAACCCGGTTGCCGTGCCATTGACCATGAGCGCGGCCGAGCAGGCCATGCATGAGGCCGAAATTCTGGAAGGGCATGATTGATGGAACCGATTGAAATCGGCCTTTGGGTCAGCGCGGGCATGTTGGTTCTGGTGCTGGCCGGTATGCGGGTGGCATTTGCGGCGGCTCTGGCGGGGCTTGTGGGGCTTATCCTGATCTTCTGGGCCAAGCGGAATTTTGGGGTTGAGCATCTTGGCTGGGCGCTGACTGTGGCGATCAAGACCGCGGGGCAGGTGCCGCATTCCAAAGTGTCGGCACAGGTATTAAGCCTGATCCCGGTGTTTATCCTGATCGGATATCTGGCGTATTACGCGAACCTGACCAAGGCGCTGTTTGAAGCGGCGAAACGCTGGATTGCGTGGGTTCCGGGCGGCTTGGCCGTGTCGACCGTGTTTGCCACGGCGGGGTTCGCGGCGGTGAGCGGGGCCAGTGTGGCGACGGCAGCGGTGTTCGCACGGATTGCCATCCCCGAGATGCTCAAGATCGGGTATAACAAGCAATTCGCCGCCGGGGTTGTGGCGGCGGGGGGCACCTTGGCGAGCCTGATCCCGCCCTCGGCGATCCTTGTGATCTATGCGATTATCGTGGAGCAGGACGTGGGCAAGCTGTTGCTGGCGGGCTTTATTCCCGGTGCGTTTTCGGCGATTGTCTATGCGGCTTTGATCATTGGGATTGCGACGATTTTCAAGAACGTCGGCCCGCCTGTGCGCGGCTTTACCTGGGGCGAGCGGTTTGCCTCGCTTCCGGCGGCGCTGCCCATTGTTGCAGTGGTCGTGATCATCATCTTTTTCGTCTACAACCCGTTTGGTGATGCCTGGGGCACGCCGACCGAGGGGGGCGCCGTGGGGGCGTTTATCGTGTTCTTGATGGCGCTCTATCGTGGGATGCGTTGGGGCGAGTTGAAATCGGCGCTGCTTGAGACTGCGAAGCTGACTGTGATGATTTTTTCGATCATCTGGGGCGTGTTGATTTATGTGCGCTTCCTTGGGTTTGCTGAACTGCCCGAAGCGTTTGCCGATTGGATCACATCGCTTGAGATGTCGCCGATGCTTATTCTGGTCTGCATTCTGTTGGCTTATGCGGTGTTGGGCATGTTCATGGATGCGATTGGCATGCTGCTGTTGACCCTACCCGTGGTTTACCCGGCGGTCATGGCGTTGAACGGCGGTGAGACGGTCAGCGCGGCGGAGAGTGCCTTTGGCATGTCGGGGACGATGTGCGCGATCTGGTTCGGGATATTGGTGGTCAAGATGGCGGAGTTCTGTCTTATCACGCCGCCGATCGGGCTGAATTGTTTCGTGGTGGCCGGGGTGCGCGATGACCTGAGTGTGCAGGACGTGTTCAAGGGCGTGATGCCGTTCTTTGTGGCGGATGCGCTGACCATTGCGGGGCTGGTGGCCTTTCCGCAAATCGTGCTTTGGTTGCCGTCTCTGGCGAGCTGACATTAGGAGAGCGTTGAATGAGCGGGTTTACGTTTAACACGTCGAAATCCATTCGCTTTGGCGCGGGTGCGCTTGGCCAAATCGGCGAGATGACACGCGCGGAGATTGGCGAACGGGTGATGCTTGTGACCGATCCGGGGATGATGAGCACCGGGATTGTCGAGCGGGCGTTGGATGCGTTGGCCGCCGCAGGGGTGCATGTTGAGGTGTTCAGCGATGTGGCGGCGGACCCGCCAGAGGCGGTGATCCTGAGCGCGGTTGAGCGGGCGCAAGACGCAGAAGTTGCGGGCGTGATCGGGCTTGGCGGGGGCTCATCGCTTGATGTTGCCAAGCTGGTGGCGTTGTTGGCGCCGGGGCGCGAAGCGTTGCAGGATGTCTATGGTGTGGGCATGGCCAAGGGGCCGCGGCTGCCGCTGATTTTGGTGCCGACAACTTCCGGGACGGGATCGGAAGTGACGCCGATTTCGATCGTCACGACCGGCACGAACGAGAAAGTGGGCGTGGTGTCGCCCGTTCTATTGCCCGATATTGCCTTGCTTGATCCAGAGCTGACCTATGGGTTGCCGGCGCATATCACGGCGGCGACGGGGATTGACGCGATGGTGCATGCGATCGAGGCGTTTGCTTCGGCCTCGGCCAATAACAACCCGGTGTCAAAGTCGCTGGCCAAGGAGGCGTTGCGTCTGATGGGGGCGGCGATTTTGACGGCGGTTCAGGATGGAAGCAACGCGCAGGCGCGCGGTGATATGTTGCTGGGATCAATGCTGGCCGGGCAGGCGTTTGCCAATTCGCCGGTGGCGGCTGTGCATGCGCTGGCCTATCCGCTGGGCGGGCATTTCCATATCCCACATGGGTTGTCGAATGCGTTGGTCCTGCCTCATGTCTTGAGGTTCAACATCGCGACGGCGCCGCAGCCTTATGCCGAGCTGGCGCCTTATGCGTTTCCCGATCTGGGCAAGCTGGAAGGGCAGGCACGTGCGGCGGCGTTTTGTGACCGGCTGGCGGAATTGTCGGCGGAATGCGGGTTGCAGACCAACCTGAGGGCGATGAATATCCCCGAGGAGATATTGCCGAAACTGGCGCAGGACGCGATGAACCAAACGCGGCTTTTGGTCAACAACCCACGGGAATTGACCGAGGCAGACGCGCTTGCGATTTACCGCGCCGCGTATTGAGGCAGAATACACAAGCACATGAAAGTGAAGGGTGAATTGCGATGACACGGCATGGCGGGCAGCTTCTTGTAGACAGTCTTGTGGCGCTTGGGGCGAGCAAGGCTTTTGGCGTGCCGGGCGAGAGTTATCTTGCGGTGTTGGATGCGTTGCATGACACGCAAGGGCAGCTTGATTTCGTCAATTGCCGCAATGAGGGCGGCGCGGGGTTCATGGCCGCCGCATGGGGCAAGTTGACCGGGACACCGGGGATTTGCTTGGTCACGCGCGGACCCGGTGCGACGAACGCCTCAATAGGGGTGCATACGGCGATGCAGGACAGCGCGCCGATGATCCTGTTTGTGGGGCAGATCGGCACCGACATGCGCGGGCGCGAAGCCTTTCAGGAAGTCGATTACAAGGCCGTCTATGGCACGATGGCGAAATGGGCGGTTGAGATCGACAATATTGATCGCATCCCTGAAATCCTTGCGCGCGCATGGAAAACCGCGCTGAGCGGGCGGCCCGGCCCTGTGGTTGTGGCGCTGCCCGAGGATATGCTGAGCGGTTTGAGTGATAAAGAACCGTTGCGCGGTGCGGCAGAGTATCACGCGCCGGTGCCTGGGCCAGAGGCCATTGCGCGAACGCGCGAAATCTTGGCGCAGGCCAAACGGCCGCTGATCCTTTATGGCGGGTGCAATTGGTCGAAAGAGGGGATGGGCGCGCTTCAGGCTTTTGCCGAAGGCTCCGACATTCCGGTGGTTTCGGTGTTTCGCTATCAGGACCAGTTTGACAATTATTCAACCTGTTTTTGTGGCGAAGCGGGTGTGGGGATGACGCCGGGTGTGCGCGAGTTGATCACCCGCGCGGATGTTATCTTGGCGGTGAACAACCGTTTTGGTGAGAATTCAACAGATGCCTGGACCCTGTTGGATGTGCCGGTGCCAAAGCAGCGGTTGATCCATGTGCATGGGTCTGAGGGCGAACTGGGCAAAGTGTATCAACCGGAGTTGGGCATTCAAAGCGGGCCGGATGCCTTTGCGCAGGCGCTGGCGGCGGAAATAGTCACCGGAGGTTGGGCCGAGTGGCGCCGCGAGGCGCGCGCAACGTGGGAGGCGGGTTTCGAGCTGGATGATTTGCCGAGCCCGGTGGATATGGGCAAGGTCACGGCGCATTTGAATGCGGTTTTGCCGGGGGATGCGATCCTGACCAATGGGGCGGGGAATTTCGCGGTTTGGCCCAATAAGTTTTACAAG
Organism: Rhodobacteraceae bacterium D3-12; assembly: GCA_025916135.1. Lineage (NCBI taxonomy): Bacteria > Pseudomonadati > Pseudomonadota > Alphaproteobacteria > Rhodobacterales > Roseobacteraceae > Phycobium > Phycobium rhodophyticola. The sequence goes on from CP104793.1 coordinate 1,403,322, forward strand.
TTTGGCCCTGATGCACGGTTATTGGCGCCGCAGTCCGGGGCGATGGGATATGGCGTGCCGGCGGCGATTGCGGCCAAGCTGGCCGAGCCCGAGAAGGTTGTGGTGTGTTTTGCCGGCGACGGCGATTTTCAGATGACCTCGCAAGAGTTGGCGACAGCGGCGCAGGTCGGAGCGCAACCGATCATTTTGATCCTGAATAACGGCGTTTACGGCACGATCCGCGCCCATCAGGAGCGCCATTACCCGGCGCGGGTGAGCGGGACGGATATGAGCGGGAACCCCGACTTTGTCGCGCTGGCACAGGCCTATGGGTTTCATAGCGAGCGCGTTGAAGAGACTGCTGCGTTTGCGGACGCGTTCAAGAGAGCGTTGGCGTCAGACACCGGCGCGGTATTGGACCTTTGCATTTCTGCCGAAGCGGTCACACCGCGCGTGACGCTGAGCCAAATGCGCGCGGCGGCGTTGGAGGCCAAGAAAGCCTAAGCGTCAGTTCTGCGCAATGGAGGTGCAACGGCGATTGCCGAGGTTCTTTAAGGGCGGCCACTGATACTGGGCATTGACCCGGTCGCGGTCGCGGGTCAGAAATCACATGAAAATCCCAAGGCGTTCTTATGTCAAAACCGTTCAGGAAAATTCTGCTTACCGGAGCCGCAGGGCGGCTTGGAACCGAGCTTCGCCGAGGGCTGGCGCCGCTGGCTGATAGCCTTCGCATTGCCGATCGGGTGGCATGTGAAGATGTGCGACCACATGAGGACATGGTGATTTTCGACCTTGCCGATGAGGCGGCGACCATGGCGGCCACAGAAGGGTGTGATGCGATTGTCCACATGGGCGGAGCGCCGACAGAAAAGCCGTGGGAAGAGGTGTTGGACAGCAATATCCGTGGGTCGTACCACATATATGAAGGTGCGCGGAAACACGGGGTGCGGCGGGTGGTTTATGCCTCTTCGGTGCATGCTATTGGCTATTATGGGATTGATGACGCGATTGCCTGCGATGCGCCGCCCCGCCCGGACGGGCTTTACGGGGTGTCAAAGGCGTTTGTTGAGTCGCTGTCCTCGCTCTATTGGGACAAATTCGGGATTGAGAGTGCGTGTATTCGCATATTCTCGTCCTTTCCCGAACCGCGCGACCGGCGAATGCTATGGTCTTGGCTGAGTTTCGATGATCTTAACCGTCTGGTTTCGGCCTGTCTGACGGCGCCGTATCTGGGGCATACGATTACGGTGGGCATGTCAGACAATGCCGTGAAACCGGTGAATTTAGAGAGAGCCGGGCATTTGGGGTTTGTGGCGCAGGATAACACCGAGCCATTTCGTGCGAAGGTTGAGGCGGCCAGTGATGTGGCCGATCCCAGCGACCCGGCCACGCAGCGCATTGGTGGGTATTTCATCAACATGGGTCACCCGAACGACGAAGAGGCGACATGAAGCAGAGCTATGACGTGGTGATCGTAGGCGGGGGCGTGATTGGCTCGGCTGTGGCGTATTATCTGAGCGCCAATGCGGATTTCAACGGCAGCGTGCTGGTGGTTGAGCGCGACCCGACTTATGCGCAGTCTTCGACCGCGCTTTCTGCGGCGTCGATCCGAACGCAGTTTTCCAACGCGATCAACGTGAAGATTTCGCAATACGGGTATGAGGTCATCCGTGATTTCGGCGCGTTGATGGAGGTTGAAGGCGACCGGCCAGAGCTTAATTTTCACGCGGGCGGGTATCTTTATCTGGCGCGTAATGCGGCGCAGGCAGCGATCTTGCGAGAAAATCATGAGGTGCAGCGTGCCTGTGGAGCGGATGTGGTTCTGTGGTCGCGAGATGCGCTTTCGGATGCGTTTCCGCATTTGAATGTGGAGGACATTGAGCTGGCTTCCTACGGGCGCTCGGGCGAGGGGTGGTTTAACAACACCGGTTTGATGGCTGGGTTTCGCAACAAGGCGAGGTCGCTGGGCGCAGAGGTTGTTAAAGACGAAGTTGTCGCGATTACGCGCGACGGTGACAGGGTCACAGGGGTCACGCTTGGCTCGGGCGCTGAGATCAGCGCGGGCACCATCGTAAACGCCGCCGGGCCGCGAGCAGCGCAGGCGGCGCGGTTGGCGGGGTTGGATGTTCCGGTGGAGCCGCGCAAACGCACGATGTTCGTGTTTGATTGCGCCAAGTCGCCCGAAGGCACGGCGCGGGTCAACGAGGGCAGATTGCCCTTGATGATTGATCCGAGCGGGGTGTGGTGTCGCCCTGAAGGTAAATACTTCTTGACCGGAGCACCCCCAATCCCGACCCGGCGGTTGATTGGGACGATTTCGATCCACGCTATGGCGAGTTTGAAGAGGTCGTCTGGCCCGCGCTTGCAGAGCGTTCGCGCGCGTTTGAGGCGATCAAGGTGGTGAACCAATGGGCCGGGCATTATGCGTTTAACACGCTTGATCATAACCTTATCGTCGGGCCGCATACCGAGGTGCGTAATTTCATCTTTGCGAACGGATTTTCCGGGCATGGATTGCAGCAGGGGCCCGCGGCGGGGCGCGGGGTGTCTGAGCTGATCACCTATGGCGGGTTTCGCACGTTTGATCTGAGCGAGGTTGGCTATGAGCGGGTTGCCGAAAACCGGCCGTTTTTAGAGAAGGCGATCATCTGATCCGGTTGTGGTGTTGTGTGACGGATTAGCCCTTGGTTCTTTCGGAGCGAGGGTCATAGAGCGGTTTGAGAGAGGCTTGGGCGGCAACGCGCGTGCCGGCGATTTCAATCTCGTAGGTTGACGACAGCACGCTTGCCGCGTCTTCACCGGCGCAGGGGACATAGCCAAGGCCGATAGAACCGCCGAGCGTGTGGCCATAGTTGCCAGAGGTCAGGTGCCCCACCAGCGCGCCATCACGCAAAATGGGTTCGGCGTGATAGAGCAGCGGTTCGGGGTCGGTGAGGCGGAACTGTAGCATCCGGTTGGCGAGGCCGGTCTCCTTTTTGCGCAACACCGCGTCGCGCCCGATAAAGTCGGGTTTTGCGGTTTTGACGGCAAAGCCGAGGCCTGCTTCGAGAACGTGGTCTTCTTGGGTGATGTCATGGCCGAAATGGCGGAAGCCTTTTTCGATGCGGCAGGAGTCCATAGCGTGCAAGCCGCAGAGTTTGAGGGTCTGCGCTTCGCCCGCCTTGAGCACAGTTTCCAGCACATGGGCGCATTGATCGGACGGGATGTAGAGTTCCCAGCCCAACTCTCCCACATAAGAAACGCGGTGGGCGCGGGCGTGTCCCAGCCCGATTTCAATCTCGCGTGCGGTGCCAAAGGGGTGTGCGGTGTTTGACCAATCCTGCCACGGGGCGACGATCTGTAGTAAAGCGCGTGCGTTGGGGCCCATGATGGCCAGCACCCCTTCGGAGGCGGTTGTGTCGAGGATCGAGACTGCGAAATCGCCGCGGTGGCGCTGCAACCAAGACATGTCACGGACCACGGTTGCGGCGGGGGTGACGACAAGAAAGCGGGTTTCGGAGAGGCGGGTGACGGTTACGTCAGCTTCGATCCCGGCGTTGGCGTTGAGGAACTGGGTATAGACGATTTTGCCGGTGGGCACGGACATGTCTGCGCCGCAGATGTAGTTCAAGAAGGCTTCGGCGTCGCGACCGTCAACGATGATTTTGCCAAAGGACGTCATATCATAGAGCCCGACATTCTCGCGGATCGCGCGGTGTTCTGCGGCGGAGTTGTCGAACCAGTTCTGCCGTTTCCATGAGTAGTCATAGGCGGGCGTTTGGCCGGGGCTTGCGAACCAGTTGGGCCGCTCCCAGCCGGCAGTTTCGCCAAAGACCGCGCCACGGGCGAGGAATTGGTCGTGGAAAGGCGCACGGCGCACGCCCCGCGCCGTGGCTTTTTGCCGGTAGGGGAAGTGATCGGCGTAAAGCAGGCCGAGAGATTCCGTGGCCCGTTCTACGAGGTAGGAGCGGTTGCCCATAAACGGCTGCATCCGGCGGATATCAACGTCAGAGAGATCGAACGGAGGGTAGCCGTGCTCCATCCAATGCGCCAGCGCCATGCCGGCCCCGCCGGAGGATTGAATGCCGACCGAGTTAAACCCGGCGGCGACGAAATAGCCGCGCAGTTCGGGCGCTTCGCCAAGGTGATAAGCGTCATCGGGTGTGAAGCTTTCGGGGCCGTTGAAGAAGGTGTGAATGCCAGTTTTGGCGAGCATCGGCATGCGGTTGACCGCCTGTTCGAGGATTGGTTCGAAATGGTCGAAGTCTTCGGGCAGCTGATCAAAGCAGAAATCGTCGGGGATGCCATGCATACCCCATGGTTTTGCGACCGGTTCGAACGCACCGAGAAGCATTTTTCCGGCGTCTTCCTTGTAATAGGCGCATTCGTCAGGCACGCGCAGGACCGGAAGTTGGCTGAGGTCGGGAATGTTTTCGGTCACGATATAGAAGTGTTCGCAGGCCTGTAGCGGCACGTTGACGCCATTCATGCGACCCAGTTCAGCGGCCCACATGCCCGCGCAATTGACCACATAGTCGGCCTTGATCGTGCCGGTTTCGCCAGTTTCGTCGCGTTGCCATGCCACGCCGGAGACGGCTTTTTGTCCGCTAAGGGTGGTTTCGTGGATTGCGGTGACTTTGACGTGTTCGTGGATCTGCGCGCCGTGCATCCGTGCGCCTTTGGCGAGGGCCAGAGCGATGTTGGCCGGGTCGCCTTGGCCGTCCTTGGGGAGATAGACCGCGCCGGTAAAACCATCTGCATTCAGGTGGGGATAGAGGGCTTCAAGCTCACCTTGGCCGAGGTGTTCGACCTCAACACCAAAGGCGCGTGCCATCGAGGCTTGGCGATAGATTTCTTCGCGGCGTTCTTCGGTCAGGGCGAGAGTGATCGAGCCGTTGCGGCGAAAGCCGGTTTCGACGCCGGTTTCGGCCGCGAGATCGCCGTAGAGTTCCTGCGAATATTTGCTGAGGCGGGTCATATTTTTGGTCGCGCGCAGCTGTGCGATGAGACCGGCGGCGTGCCATGTCGTGCCGCTTGTCAGTTGCTTGCGTTCAAGCAGAACGATGTCTTTCCAACCCAGTTTAGCGAGATGGTAGGCAACCGAGCAGCCCGCTATGCCGCCGCCAATGATTACGGCGCGGGCGTGGGAGGGGATGGGCTTTGGCATGGTTATTCTCCTTCGCCGCGACGGGCGGTCGAATTATTGGACAGGTCTAGGGGGCGGGCTGGCGGTGCACGCGGCTAGCCAGAGGGGGCGCCCGCAATAAGTGCTGCGCCCGCTTGCAAAACCTCTGGATCGTCGGCGCGGTGACAGGCGACGGCGTGGCTATTGCCATGCCCGGTTTCGCGCAGGGGCGGGCTTGTCTGGTGGCAGCGGTCTTGCGCAAAGGCGCAGCGCCCGGCGAAGCGGCAACCATCGGGCGGCGAAATGGGGCTTGGCGGGTCCCCTTGGAGGCGGATGCGCGCCGTTGTGGCGCCGATCCGTTCGGCCGAGGGGACAGCAGAGATCAGCGCGTGCGTGTAAGGGTGGCGCGGGTGTGTGAAAAGATCGCGGCGCGAGCCGGTTTCAACGATCTGCCCCAGATACATCACCGCGATATGGTCGCAGAGGTATTGGACCACAGCGAGATCATGGCTGATGAAGAGGTAAGAGAGCCCGAGGTCGCGTTTGAGACCCGCCAGAAGGTTCAGGATTTGCGCCTGAATGGCCACGTCGAGCGCCGAGACGGGTTCGTCACAGACCAGCAGTTTGGGATTGGTCGCCAAGGCGCGAGCGATGCCGATACGCTGACGCTGACCGCCGGAAAACTGGTGCGGAAAGAGGTTTTTCTGATCCGGGCGCAGGCCAACGAGGGCGAAGAGTTCGTCAACGCGGGTTTCGCGCTCTTCAGGCGTGGCGATGTCCAGAAGCTCCATCGGGCGGCGCACAATCGAGGCCGCGCGTTCCCGCGGGTTGAGCGAGGCGTAGGGGTCTTGAAACACCACCTGAACGTCACGGCGCGCAGCCTTGAGTGCGGCGCCTTGAATGGTGGTGATGTCGCGCCCGTTCAGGACCACTTGGCCCGCCGTGATGTGATTCAGGCGCGCACAGGCGAGGGCGGCAGTGGTTTTGCCTGATCCGCTTTCCCCGACGAGGCCGAAAGCGACCCCTTGGGGAACGGTAAAGGAGAGGCCATCAACGGCATGGACCACGCCACCATCGGGCAGCGGGAAGTGAACCTTGAGCCCCTTCACATCCAGTGCATTTTGCAGCTCGCTCATCAGGCGTCCTCGCTTTCCAGCCAGCAGGCAACGGTGCGGTCCTGCGTGAGTTTGCCGAGTGGCGGGGTTTTCCCGTGGCAGTGTTCCATTGCCTGAGCGCAGCGCGGTGCGAAGGCGCATCCGGCACGGTTCAGTTCGCTCGGGGCGGGCACGACGCCGGGGATTTCAAACAGTGGCGCGGGTGTGTCTGGAGGCGGCATGCTGAGACGCGGGATGCAGGAAATGAGGCCGCGAGTGTAGGGGTGACGCGGATCGCGAATGAATTCGGCAACGGGGCCTTCTTCGATCTTGCGCCCGGCATACATGACCATCACGCGGTCGGTCATCTGTGCCACAACGCCAATGTCATGGGTGATCAGGATGATTGCGGCGTCGATCTTTTGCTGAAGTTCCTGAAACAGATCGAAAATCTGCGCCTGCACGGTCACGTCGAGCGCCGTTGTGGGTTCATCTGCGATCAGGATTTTCGGCTCGCAGACGAGGGCGATGGCGATCATCACGCGCTGGCGCATCCCGCCCGAAAGCTGGTGCGGATAGTCGCGGGCGCGGGTCTTGGGCGAGGGGATGCCGACCAGATCAAGCATTTCGACCGCGCGGTCCCAAGCGGCGGCGGGTGAGAGGGCGAAATGGGCACGCGCAGTTTCGGCGATTTGCTCGCCAATCGTATAGACCGGATTGAGCGAGGTCATCGGCTCTTGAAAGACCATCGAGATTTCATTTCCGCGCAGCTGATTGAGGCGCTTTTCGCTGGCGGTGACCAGATCTTGGCCCTGAAACAGGATTTGTCCGGCAGAGACGCGCCCCGGTGGGTTTGGCACAAGTCCCAGCAGCGAGAGCGCGGTTATGCTTTTGCCGCAACCGGATTCACCGACGATGCCAAGCGTTTCACCGCGTGCGAGATCGAAAGACAGGTCACGGACCACAGGGATGTCTGTGCCACCCGTTTCGAAGGAGATTTCGAGATCGCGGACAGAGAGGAGTGGGGCGTTCATTAACGTTGCCTCAGTTTGGGGTTGAAGGCGTCGTTTAGCCCATCTCCAACGAGGCTTATTGCGAGGACCGTCAGGAAGATGCAGAGGCCCGGAAAGGTGACGCCCCATGAGCTGTCGAGGATGTAGGGGCGGTTGTCGCCGATCATGCGGCCCCAGCTGGTGGCGTTGGGGTCGGACAGGCCAAGGAAAGACAGGCCGGCCTCGAACAGGATGGCGGAGCCGATAGAGAGAGCCGCGACCACGATCAGGGGCGGTGCAGCATTGGGCAGGATCACTTTCCAGATCAGGCGGGCGTTGCTTGCGCCGATAGAGCGCTCGGCTTTGACGAATTCGGTTTCGCGCAGGCGCAGGAATTCGGCCCGTGTCAGGCGGGCGGTTGCGGGCCATGAGACCACGCCGATCGCCACGGAAATATTGATAAGCGACGGGCCGAAGAGCATGACGACGACCATCGCGAACAAGAGCTGCGGGAGAACCTGAAAGAATTCGGTGATGCGCATCAACAGGTTATCGACCCAGCCGCCAAAGAACCCGGCAAGCGCCCCAACGGTCACACCGATCAGCACAGTCAAAAACGCAGCTGCAAGCCCGACGGTTATCGTCACTCGCCCGCCGTTGATCAGCCCGGCCAGCAGGTCGCGGCCAAGATAGTCGGTGCCGAGGATGTACTCGGATTCTGCCCGGAGGGGTCATCGGCATCCAGACCATCTCACGCGGGGGGACGGTATAGATCAGCGGCCCAAAGAGCGAAATCAGCAGGATGCTCAGCAGGATGAAAAGGCCAAGCATGGCGGCATGGTTTTGGCGAAACATTTGCCAAGCCTGACGGCCCGGAGAAACCGGCTTGGGTTTGGGCGTGGTCGAAGCGGCGGTGGCGTCGGTCATCGGGTTTTGATCCTCGGGTCGATGCGGCGATAGATGACATCGGTCAGCAGGTTCATCACGACGACCATCAGAGCCGAGAAAAACAGGATGCCAAGCAATGTCGGCGTGTCGCGCCGCAGAATGGAATCGAAAGCGAGCGTGCCAAGGCCGGGCCACGCAAAGACGGTTTCAACCAGCACCGCGCCGGAAATCACCTGACCGAACTGTAGCCCGGCAAAGGTTACGACCGGCAGGATGGCGTTGCGCAAAGCGTGTTTGTAGATCACCAGCCGGCGGGTCAGCCCCTTGGCGCGGGCCGTGCGCACATAATCAGACCCCAGCACTTCGAGCATCGAAGCGCGTGACAGGCGGCTATAGAACGCAAGATAGATCAGCGCCAGTGACAGAGCCGGTAGGATCAGGTGGTGGAGGACTTCGAGCACGTAAGCGATGCCCGTTGTCGCGCCTTGGGCGTTGGACATGCCCGAAATTGGCAGAAGTGGAATTGATACCGAGAACATCAGTATCAGCATGATGCCAACCCAGAAAACCGGCGCAGAAAACCCGGCCAGAGAAATGACGGTGACGAGATGGCTCAGCGCGGAGCGGCGTTTCTGGGCCGAAAAGACGCCAAGCATCGTGCCAATGATGACCGCGCTGAGCAATGCGGTTGTCACCAGCAAAAGGGTCGGGCCGATCCGCCCTGCGATAAGCTGTGTCACGGGTTGATCATAGTAAAGCGAATGGCCCAGATCGCCGCGCAGCACGTTGCCAAGATAGGTCCCGATCTGCACGTAGAGGGGCTGATCGAGGCCGAATTGTTTGCGCAGGTCCTCGATCATTTCGGGGGTGGCGCCGCCCATTTCACCGACCAGCACTTCGACCGGATCGCCGGGGGCGGCGTGAACCAGAACAAAGTTGAGAACCAATACGGCCAGCAACAAGAGGGCGGCGTTCAGCAACTTTTTGAGCGTTCCCTTGAGCACGTCAGATCCTTTCAAGCGCCAGCTTTGGAGAGGCAGCGGCGGGACGGGGATATTCACCCGCCCCGCCGGATTGATTACTCGTCGAGATAGACGTCAGAGAAAGGTGCCAGCGCGCCGAAGGGCGAGTTGGGCAGACCTTTCACCGTGTCATTGTAGACGGTGACCGAGAAATCCTGCGGCATGTAGATGAAGGCGAGGTCTTCTTGGGTCTTCTTCTGGATCGCGGCATAGATCGCTGCGCGCTTGTCAAAGTCGGATTCTACGGCCGCTGCATCCAGCATCTTGTCCATTTCCGGGTCACAGTAGGCTTGGGTGTTGGACCAGATCACGTTCTTGATATTGTCGCAGTCGAAATGCCGGTGCACGCCGATGGTGGGATCGGGATAGTTGAACGACCCATTGACGGTGGCTTCATACTCCCAGCTTGAAATCCGCTTGACCCATGTGCCGAAATCGGGGGCTTTGCGCAGCTCGACCTTGATGTTGAGCTTGGCCAGTTGGGCCTGTGTGTATTCGGCCATGGGAACATGCGCGGCAGGGGCCCAGCTTGGAACGTCGAGCGTAAAGCTAAAACGTGTGCCGTCGTCGCCAACGGGGTATCCCGCCTCGTCCAAAAGGGCGGCGGCCTTGTCCAGATCAGGGGCATAGATCGGGACGTCGGCGGAGTAGAACGGGTTTCCTGTGTGCAGCGGCCCGGTGCCGGGAACGGTGCGCCCGCCAAAGATCACCTTGGAAAGGAAGTTGGTGTCGACCGCGCGGGCGATTGCTTCGCGGACCTTGTGGTCGCTGAACGGTTTGTCGCGCAGATTGAGTTCGAGATAGTGGATATAGCCAATCGCGCCGTAGCCATCGGTGGTCACCGTCACGCCGTCGACCTTTTCCAGCCGTTTTGCATCATTGGGGCGGATGCCAGAAAAGCCGGCATAGGCGATTTCGCCTTTTTCCAGCATCAAGACGCGCGTCAAAGGGTCTTTGACGAGGGGGAAGGCGATCCGGTCGAGATGCGGTTTGCCTTCGATAAAGAAATCGTCGTTCTTGACCAGCACGAGCCGCTCGGCCGGGTTGTTTTCAAGCACTTTGAACGGGCCGGAACCGACCACGTTTTCCATGTTGCGCGGGTGGGTTTTAAGCGGTTGGCCGTCGCCGTAGATGTGTTTTGGAATGATCGGCATCAACAGGGGCTGAAGCGACACCATGAGGCCCGGCACCGGTTTGGACAGAGTCAGGACCACTGTATCCGCAGCAGGGGTTTCGATGTTTGCGACGCTGCCGAACATTGCGCGTCCAAAGGGGTGGTTTTCGCGCACGCCCTCCATTGAGAATTTGACGTCTTCGCTGGTGATTGGCTGGCCGTCATGGAAGCGGGCGTTGTCGACAAGTTTGAACGTTACGGTCAGGAAATCATCCGAGATCGTCCAGCTTTTTGCGAGATATGGCTGGATCTCGTAGTCTGCTCCGACCGAAACCAGACCGGCGAAGATTTGCGATCCGGGCATGCCGGTGGCCGCGCCGGATTGAACGGCAGGGTTCAATGTGCGGTAGCCGGTTGTGAACGTGGTCAGCGTGCCGCCGTCTTTGGGGTCTGCAAAGGCAGGCGTTGTGAGCGCAAGCGTGCCAGCAAGCGCGATTGGCACCGCGCTTCTTATGGATTTGGTCAATTTATCTAACATTTTTATCTTCCCTATCGTTGGACTGGTGTCGAGTATTCTTGTCTCGATTGTTTGGTTTCTGAAAATTGCACCACATTTTTTCACAAAGGTTGCGCCATAAGTGAAAAAATGCAACAAAAATTTCAGAACAGAGAAAAATGCGGGGATTTCAACGATGACAGCGAAACCGGAGAGGGGGCAGGAACAGGCCAGACAGCTATCGGCTGAAAATTCCAGTGCTCCGGTTGGGCGCCAGATTCGTGAGCTGCGCCGCTCGCGAGGATTGACCTTGACCGCGCTGGCGGCAGAGATTGGCCGGTCTGTTGGCCATTTGAGCGAGCTGGAACGCGGCATTAGCCCAATCACGCTGGATACGCTGGATAAAATTGCGGTGTGTCTGGACGTCTCGATCAGTTGGTTTTTCTCGTCGGGCAGTCTTGAAGAGACGCCGGAGAGCGGATTGGTCGTGCGCCGGGGCAATCGGCGGGAACTGAGGCTCAGCCGGGCGGGCATTCGTGAGGAACTGCTTTCGCCGCATCTGGCGGGAGAGTTGGAGATGATCCTGACGACGTTTAAGCCGGGTGCGCAAACCGGCGAAGACGGACGCCAGCGCAAAGGCGAGGAATGTGGTTTCGTTGTCTCGGGGCAATTGGAGCTGACCATCGACGGGAAAGAAATCCTGCTTGAGGAAGGGGACAGTTTTCAGCTTCCCAAGACGGGGCGACATTGGTGCCGCAACCCGGGGGATGTCGAAACCAGAATTGTTTGGGTCTTTGGCAGCGCCCACTTTTAAGCGTTTTCAGCAGGGGAGCAAAATCATGTCAGAGATAACCGTCTTCACGGCCCGCAAGATCATCACCATGAATGAGTCCAACCCAGAGGCGCGCGCAGTTGCGGTGCGTGACGGGCAAATTATCGAGGTTGGCACGCTTGAAACGATGGCGCCGTGGCTGGACCAGCACCCGCACGCAATAGACCGACAGTTTGAGGATCGCGTGTTGATGCCCGGCTTCATTGATCCGCATCTACATCCGACACTTGGGGCGATCCTGTTGCCCTGTCATTTTATCACTGCCATGGAGTGGGTTCTTCCCGATCGGACCTGTGCACCGGTGACAAATCACGACGATTATCTGGCACGATTGTCTGACATCGTTGAAAACGAATCCGAGGGCGAGGAGATTGTCGTTACCTGGGGGTTTCATCGCATTTGGCATGGCAACGTCGACAGGGAAGCCTTGAACCGTGTTTCGGCCACCAAGCCGATTTTTGTTTGGCAACGCTCGTTTCATGAAATCATCGCCAATGATGCCGCAATTGAATGGATTGGCACGCCGCGAGACGATTTGGAACGGCACCCGCAGATTGATCTGGAAACGGGGCGGTTTTTTGAGACGGGCATGCAGATTACCGCGCAGGCGATGAACCGGGTTTTACTGGCGCCGGAGCGCTATATGAGGGGACTGGAGCTTGTAAAACAGACCGTGCATCTTGGCGGTCACACGACGATCGGGGAGTTGGCCTATCCGCTGATGGACGATGCGTTGGAGTGGGAGGTATTGACCCGCGCGCTTGATAACGACCAGACGCCATTTCGGATGAAGATCGTGCCGCGCGGCCTGTTGCGTGGCGGTTTCGATGGCGATGCCGCAGAGGACGTAACACGGGTGAACGGCTATGCGACGCGCAGCACGGACAAGCTGTTTTTCGGGAACAACGTAAAGCTGTTCACCGATGGCGGTTTTTTTGCCGAGCTGATGCAAATGCAGGAGCCGGGTTTTATTGACGGGCATCATGGAGAGTGGCTGATGGCGCCAGAAGCCTTTGAAACCCACGCGCGTGCATTCTGGTTAGAGGGCAAGCAGATCCACGTGCATTGCACCGGCGATATGGGGCTGGAGCTTGCGCTGGATACGCTTCAGAAATTGCAGGATGAAAAGCCGCGTTTCAATCACCGCTTTACCATCGAGCATTTCGGGGTATCGACGCCGGAGCAGGTGCGGCGGATCCAGGATTTGTGTGCGATCGTTTCCGCCAATGTTTACTATCTGCATGAGTTGGGCGAGGCGTATTGGCTGAATTCTATCGGCCACGAACGGGCGTCAAGCATGGCGCGATTGGGTGCGGTTGAGCGCGCAGGCGTGCCTTTTGCTCTGCATTCGGATTTCACCATGGCCCCGGCGAAACCGCTCAATTCCGCATGGGTTGCCGTTAACCGGTTTGCGGAATCGGGCGCGGTGATGGGCGCCGAGGAGCGGGTGACGCTTGATGCGGCGCTGCGTGCAATCACCATTGACGCCGCCTATATCATCGGGATGGAAGATCAGGTCGGTTCGATCCGTGCGGGCAAGAAGGCGGATTTCACGGTGCTTGAACAAGATCCGTATGAGATTGCCCCCGAAAAGCTGTGCGATATTGAGATCTGGGGCACGGTGTTTGAAGGCACTCCATTTCCGATTGCCAAATGAGCGGGCGTATCCCTGTCACTGTTTTGTCAGGCTACTTGGGAGCGGGCAAAACCACGATCATCAACCGGCTTCTAGGCGGAACCCATGGGGTGCGGCTGGGTGTTTTGGTCAATGATTTCGGGCCGGTCAATATTGATGCCAAGTTGATTGCGGCGGAAGGTGACGATCTTATCGAGCTTTCGAATGGTTGCGTTTGTTGTTCGATTGGGGACGACCTTGGCGAGGTGCTTAGCAAAATTGCCGCGCGCCCCGACAAACCAGAGCGGCTATTGCTGGAAGCGAGCGGTGTGGCCGATCCGGCAAGGATCGCGATGTTGGCCGGGCATTGGCCGGGTTTTGAGCTGGATTGCGTGATCGTGGCGGTGGATGGCGAAACTGTTCAGGCGCGGGCGCGGGACAAGTTTGTCGGCCGTTTGATCCACACGCAATTTCAGGCGGCAGATATGATCGTGCTGACCAAGGGCGATCTGATCGGACCAGAGGCGGAAGGAGCGGTTCGACAGTGGTTGCGCACGCTGCGGTCCGAAACGAGGGTTTTTTCGGCGGTAAACGGTGAGGTTCCGGTGGAAATTCTACTGGGCGAAGGGAGGCGGTGCGCACCGCCGGAGGTGCAAAGCGAGGGGCATGTGCATTTCACGACAGGTGTTTGGCACCCAAGCGGGCCGGTTGATTGTGCCTTGCTGGGCCAAGTTTTGAGCGCGTTGCCCCCGACTATTCACCGCGTAAAAGGCTTTGTTACGGATGCCGAGACCGGCGCGAGCATGTTAATACAGGTGGTCGGGGCGCGCTGTCGCCTTACGCGCGTGGATCCGGTGGCTGATCCCTGCCTTGTTCTGATTGGGTCAGGGGCGGGCAAGGATTTGGATGTTCTTTACCGCCGCTTCGATGAGTGTCTTGGCCAAGGGGGCGGCTAAAGGCCTGAGTGGACGTTCTTGGCGGGAAGGTCACGCCGCGAGAGAGCCGGAAAAGAGCGCTCTGGTCCAGGCAATTTCCATGCGATAAACGTTGGCCATGAACCGCGATACGCAACATACCCAACCTTGGCGTCTCTCCGTCGCGCCTATGATGGATTGGACGGACCGGCATTGCCGGTATCTGCACCGATTGTTGAGCCGAAACACGTTGCTTTATACCGAGATGGTGACGTCTCCGGCGTTGGTGCGGGGCGGCGCATTACATCTGTTGCGGTTTTCGCCCGAAGAGCATCCGGTGGCGTTGCAACTGGGTGGGTCTGATCCGAATGAGCTTGCCGAGGCTGCGCGGATGGGGGCGGATGCAGGGTATGACGAGATCAACCTGAATGTGGGCTGTCCGAGTGACAGGGTTCAGTCGGGCACCTTCGGGGCGGTTCTGATGCGCGAACCAGACCTTGTTGCGCGGTGTTGCGAGGCGATGCGCAAAGCCGTGGATGTTGATGTGACGGTGAAGTGCCGGATTGGTGTGGATGAGCAGGAGCCAAGCGAGGTTCTACCCGATTTTCTGAACCGTGTTGCGGATGCGGGGGTGGGCCGCTTTGCGATCCATGCGCGCAAAGCATGGTTGCAGGGGCTGAGCCCAAAGGAAAACCGTGATGTGCCGCCGCTGGATTATGATCTGGTGCATGAGATGAAAGCACGATTCCCGGACCTTAATCTGTCGGTGAATGGCGGGATTGAGACGCTTGAGCAGGCCAAGTCGTTTTTGGATGCCGGTCTGGATGGGGTGATGGTGGGGCGTGCGGCCTATCATCAGCCGACTGATATTCTGGCGCGTGCGGACAGCGAGATTTATGGGGCAGCCAGCGCCCCTGCTGACCCGGTGAACATCGCTTTGGCAATGCTGCCTTATATCGAACGGCATTTGGGTGAAGGCGGGAAGTTGGGTCAGGTGACGCGGCATATGCTGGGCCTTTTTGCCGGGCGACCGGGCGCGCGGGCGTGGCGGAGGGTGTTGTCTGAGGGCGCGCACAAGCCGGATGCCGGGCCGGAATTGGTGGAAAAGGCTCTCGGCTATATTACTGCGGCGCGCGACGCGGCTTAGCTTGCACGATCGCTTGCCTTTGCTCGCAATGAGTGCAGGGTAGGCGGGCGCAAAATACTTGAAGGAAAACCTAAATGCCGGAACTGTCGCTTTTGATCGCCATGGGCGTTCTATTGGTCGTAATTGGCGGGGTTGCTGGCGTGCTTGCCGGTTTGTTGGGCGTGGGCGGTGGGATTGTTCTTGTCCCGGCGTTTTTCTACGCGTTTCAAACGCTTGGCTATGACGGGCCGCAGTTGATGCAGGTCTGTCTGGCGACGTCATTGGCGACGATCATCGTTACATCTGTGCGATCCGTTTTGAGCCATAACAAGAAGGGCGCGGTGGATTGGGACATCTTGCGCGGCTGGGCTCCGGGGATTGTTGTCGGGGCGGTGTTAGGCATGATGGTGGCAGCGAACCTGCGGTCATCGACCTTGCAGGGAATTTTCGGCGTTTTGGGGCTGGTTGTCGCTATTTACCTTGGCTTCGGGCGGCAGCATTGGCGGTTGGGTGAAGAAATGCCCAAAGGCGCGGCGCGGGCGGGCATGTCGCCCGGTGTTGGCTTTCTTTCGGTTTTGATGGGCATTGGTGGGGGCAGTTTCGGCGTTCCAATCATGACCCTATATGGCACCGCGATACACCGAGCGGTGGCGACGGCAGCGGGGTTTGGGGTGATCATTGCCGTGCCGTCTGTTATTGGCTTTTTGTTCCTTGAAATTGATCCGGCAACACGTCCGCCGCTGACCATCGGGGCGGTGAACCTTGTGGCGTTCGGTATTGTCATTGTGATGACTTTGATCACTGCGCCTTTGGGTGTGAAGCTGGCGCATTCGATGGATCCGAAACCGTTGAAGCGTGTGTTTGCAGCGTTCTTGGCCTTGGTCGCAGTCAACATGCTGCGCAAAGCGTTGGGGTGGTAGAGGGCTTCTACGATAAAGGTTTTGCGCGGTTCGGCCGTGATTCTGCGCTTGTTGAGTGGGGCCGTGCCGCGCGCGAGGCTGCGCGAGCAGCCGTTGAAGACCCTGAGATGCGTGCGCGGTGGCTGATTTGTGAAGGGACGTGGTTTGTCGGTGTTGATGCCCTGCCCAATGGGGCGGACGGGGCTTTGGCCGGAACCGCCTTGAGTGGTGAAGCGGTTCGATTTGCGCAATCCCTGTTTGGAAGACTGCCATTACACCGGGGGCAGGCGTCGGTCGTTTGGCCCGGCTATCCCAAACCGCGAGACGCAGAGAGCGACGGCGCGTTTCGCTATCGTCTCAAGCGGGACGGGGCGCATGTGGACGGGGTAAAGGCCGATAGCCATGGCCAGCGCAGACTTGAAGAGCCGCATGCTTGGGTTCTGGGGATCCCACTGAACGAGGTTGAGGCCGGGGCGAGCCCGATGGTCGCCTGGGAAGGAAGCCACAAGATCATGCAGCGCGGTTTGTTGCATGCGCTGCAAGGCGTTGAGGCTGCGCGTTGGGGTGAGGTGGACGTAACCGAAGCCTATCAAGCGGCGCGGCGAGAGGTGTTTGAGACCTGTCGCAGGGTGACCCTGCCTGCGGTGCCGGGTGAGGCTTATGTTGTTCACCGGCTTTGTCTGCATGGGGTGGCGCCGTGGCAAAGCGACGTGGAAGCCGGAGCGGACGGGCGCATGGTGGCCTATTTCCGGCCGGAAATACCGGGGGGTGCCGAAGCTTGGCTAAAAGCGGATTAGACGCGCGGCAGTAAGGTATCTATGCGGCGAGCGATGGCCAGTTCGGGAAAATGAGTTTCTTTACTAAGAAAGAAAGCTGCTCAGCTTCGCGATAGGCGGGCAGCACGCCCGCCGCGGCGTTTGCGAAGGAGAGCTGTGCGGGCGTCGAGTTCGTCCATGATGGTGCGACGTTCTTCAGGTGTCATGCGCGACCAGCGGGCGATTTCATCGCCGGTGCGATGACAGCCAGTGCAGATCCGCGCCTCGGGATGGATCACGCAAATTTGCACGCAAGGGCTTTCGATTTCGTTGCGTTCCCAGAGGGTGTCGTCAGTCATTATTGATATGCCTTAACCGGTCGAGCAGCCCTTGTAGGATATAGGAGGCCGCGACATGGTCGATCACCTCGGCGCGACGTTTTCGTGACGTATCCGCCTCAAGCAGGGCGCGTTCAGCCGCGACTGTGGACAGGCGTTCATCCCAAAAGGTGATTGGCAGTTCGGTTAGACGCGCAAGGTTGCGCGCAAAGGCGCGGGTGGATTGGCAGCGTGGGCCTTCGGAGCCGTCCATGTTGCGGGGCAGACCAAGGACAATGCCGGTGAGGGCGCGGTCAGCGATGATTTCGGCCAAGCGGGCGGCATCAAGGGTAAACTTGCGCCGCCGGATCGTTTCAAGCGGGGTCGCGACCGAGCGCAGCCCGTCTGACACCGCCACGCCGATGGTCTTGTCGCCAAGGTCGAGCCCGGCGAGAGCACCGGCGCGGGGCAGGGTGGCGGCAAATTCTGCTGTGTCCTCGATGATCATTCGGCGAGACCGGCGGATTTGGCGGCGGCGCGGATGGTTTCCAACGCAGCAGGGTCGTCCGCAAGCGCGGCTTTGGCCAGGGTGAGCGCCTCCTTCGCGGCAGGCATGTCACCGAGGGTGGCGTGAGAAGTGATCAGCCGCGCCCATTCATTGGCGGTTCCGCCATCGCTTTGGAGGCGGTCGGAGAGGTTTGCCACCATTCCTTTGATCATTTCCTTACGCTCTGCCGCGCTCAGCTCGGCGGCGTTTTTAACGTCTTCGGCGCTGGGACCGGGGAGGCCGGGAACGGCAGGGGCGGGGACGGCGATTGACGGTTTGCCCGCATTCGGTTTGTTCGGATCGGGCACGAGACCGGCGCGGATGGCGCCTTGTTGGACAATTGCAAGCTGGTCGGCTTTTTCGGCGAATACCTTTTGCGCTTCGCCCCAGATGTCGGCGGCGCGTTTTTGCTCGCCGATGACAGAGAGCGCCGCAATCAATTTGCCCCAGTCTTCGGCGCTGCCCCCTTGGCTGGCAAGGCGTTCAGAGAGACCTTGGACCATGCCGCGCACCATTTCCATCCGCTGCGCCGCCGAGAGATTAGCCGCGTTGGCGATATCTGCGCTGCTTGGCCCGCGGGTGGCGGGTTTTGCTTCGGGGAGCTGGTAGCGCACGCCAGCCCGCCAAGCGAGTTCTTCGATTTGACCGCGGATCGCGGGAACCCAAGGCGCCTCAGGGCGGCTTTCCTGAAGCAAGCGGTCCATCAGGCGGAAGGCCATGTCCGGGCGGTCATTCTGGGCATACATCAACGCGGTGAAATAGCGGGCGGGTTGATTGCGCGGATCGCGGGTCAGGGCCTGTTTGAGGGCTTCTTCTGCTTGCGGGGAGACATAGCCGCCCGTGGCGCGGATCATCATTTCGGCCTGAGAAGAGAAGTCAGCGGCGCTTGCTGTGTCGCCCTTGAGGCGGATTACGTCCTGTTGCGCGGTGTAAGAGGCCGTATAGTTGCCAAGGGAGGCTTCGTTGCGCGCAAGAAGCTGCTGACCTTGAAGGTCATTGGGGTTGTCGGCCACGGCTTTGCGAAGCTTGGTCATAAGCTCGGCGAATTGCGGGTCGGGGGGAGGTTGCTTTCTGTCGCCTTGCTCCTCTCGCACCTTGGCTTCGTAGTCTGATTGCGACATGCGGGTGGCGCGGAGCTGATCCGAGGCGGCAATACGGGCTTGTTGTGGCTGGTCGCGTTTGCCGGGCGTCCCAAGGACGGGATAGAGTGCAGCCGTGCCGACAAGCACTGCAAGGGCAACGAGCGCGGCGAGCGCACGGGTCGGACCCTTGGGTTGGGCCGCTCCATTCGCGCTGTCGCGCAGCTTCGCATCAGCGGTCAGGACGCGGCGACCGACTTCGGTGCGGATCCGTTCGGCATCGGCCTCATTGATGATACCGCGGGCGAGGTCGCGTTCGACTTCGCGCAGTTGGTCGCGATAGACGCGCAGATCATATTCAGCGGGGTGTTCGGCAGCCGGTTTTGCCCTGAGCAGCGTGAGCACGAAGACGGCTGTCACGACGAGGGCGATAGCGACGGCGGTGATCCAGAAAATCATCGAAACTCCCGTATGCATGCTTTTTGGGCAGCGGTTTGCCAGCTTGTCGGGCTTATCTAATCACCGAGTGGCCTACAGGGAAGGGGAAATGGCGGTGAAGTGCATAGATGTCGCATTCGTGCGGAATTGCGACGGATCGGTGCGGGGCTATAATCGGGCGACAAGGCAGTAATCTGCCAGAGCACAACCACCCAAGGAATCGGGGGGCCGATGAGACGTTATTCAGCCTTTGCCGTGGCCCGTGAGGCCGCACGGTATCATAGCGGATGGGGGCGTGCATGGCGTTCGCCCCAACCCAAGAAAAAGTATGACGTAATTATCGTCGGTGCCGGGGGGCATGGGCTGGCGACGGCGTTTTACCTCGGCAAGAACTTCGGGATCACCAATGTGGCGATCATCGAGAAAGGTTGGCTTGGCGGCGGGAATACCGGGCGGAACACGACGATCATCCGTTCGAATTACCTTCAGGACGCGAGTGCCGCGATTTATGAAAAAGCACGCTCGCTTTACGAGACGATGAGTCAGGACCTGAACTATAACGTGATGTTCAGCCCGCGTGGCGTGTTGATGCTGGCCCAGACCGAACATGAGGTGCGCGGTTACAAGCGCACGGCGCATGCCAATATGCTGCAAGGGGTGACGACCGAGTTTGTCGGACCGGAGCGGGTGAAAGAACTGGTGCCGATCATTTCGCTTGATGGGCCGCGATACCCTGTTTTGGGCGGGCTGTGGCAGGCACGTGGCGGCACCGGGCGGCATGACGCTGTGGCTTGGGGCTATGCACGGGCCTGTTCGGATATGGGGATGGACATTATCCAGCAATGCGAAGTGACCGGCGTGCGCCAAGACGGCGGCAAGGTGATCGGTGTGGACACCACCAAAGGTGCGATTGATTGCGACAAGCTGGGCATGGTTGTGGCCGGGCACGCAGGGGTTCTGGCCGAGAAAGCCGGGTTCCGCCTGCCGCTGGAGAGCGTGGCCTTGCAGGCGCTGGTAAGTGAGCCGATCAAGCCGTGCATGGATATCGTCGTTATGGCCAATACGGTGCATGGATACATGTCACAGTCCGACAAGGGCGAGATGGTGATTGGCGGCGGCACGGATGGCTATAACAACTATACCCAACGCGGCAGTTTCCATCACATCGAAGAGACGGTGCGTGCGCTGATCGAAACCTTTCCCATGATCTCGCGGTTGAAAATGCTGCGGCAATGGGGCGGAATCGTCGATGTGACGGGGGATCGCTCTCCGATCTTGTCCAAGGCGCCGGTTGAAGGGGTTTTTGTTAACTGCGGCTGGGGCACGGGCGGGTTCAAGTCAATCCCCGGCTCGGGCTGGGGCTTTGCGGAACTGATGGCCAAGGGGCATTCACCCCTTACGGAAGAATTTGGCTTGAACCGCTTCCACGAGGGGCGGTTCATTGACGAAAGCGTCGCGGCGGGGGTGGCGCATTGATGCAGGCTGGCTTCAACATGTTGCCCAGCGGGCGCGCCAAGACGGGGCCGACCCGGGCCGTTTCGGCAAGGCTTGGCCGACTGCAGACGCAGAAAAACGCGGGGTTTGGCGCAATTTGTCCGGGGATTTCCGCCGATATTGGCTTGGACCGGGGTGAGGCGCGAGCATGGTTGCATTCTCGAAAGGAGGATGAGCTATGTCTAACTTTGACTATAACACCAACATTGCAAAGCCGCGTGCAGCGGGTGAAGGGAACGGGTTTGGATTGCTGCTTGTCGTGGCAATCGTGGTCGCGTTGCTTGCGCTGTTCAGCATCATTGGCGGCGGCACGACCCCAGCTGGGCCGGACGGCGCTGGGGACGTTGCGCCGGTCACGGATGCACCGGCGACAAGTGCTCCGGCGGCAAGTGCTCCGGCAGCTGGCGACTGAGTTCAAGACAGAACGTAACCTTGACACTTCGGGTGGGCGCGATGGCGTGCCTGCCCGTTTTTCGTGTTTCAAGACGATAACGCAGGACCGTTGGAGTATGACGACATGCTGATCCTGGAATGCCCCTATTGCGGCGTCAAATCAGAAGAATCCGAATTTCATGGTGGTGGTGAGGCGCATATCAAGCGGTTTGGCCCCGGATCGAATGATGACGAGTTTCATGATTACCTATTTGCCAAGGAAAACCCAAAAGGCGTGCATTTTGAGCGTTGGCGGCATGTAAACGGCTGTGGCAATTGGTTTCATGTGGCGCGCTGCACGGCCACGCTTGAGGTGTTTGGCAGCTATAGTGCGCAGACAACCGAGCCGCCCAAAGACATCAGAGACAAGATAACGGCCAAGCGGCCGGGATGGCGCTGGAGGGATTTTGCATGAGCACGCGTCTTGCAAACGGGGGGCGGCGGATCGACCGCGCCAAGCGGGTCAGCTTCAGCTTTAACGGCACCGAGATGAACGGGTTTGCGGGCGACACCCTTGCGGCGGCGCTTTTGGCGAATGATCAGATGATGATGGGCCGGTCGTTCAAATATCACCGTCCGCGCGGCGTGGTGGCGAGCGGGGCCGAAGAGCCGAATGCCTTGATGGGTGTGGGCGAGGGGGGCCGGTTTGAGCCGAACCAACGTGCCACAACAACGGAGCTGTTCAACGGATTGAGCGCGAGTAGCCAGAATCACTGGCCCAGTCTCAATTTCGATGTGGGTGCGATCAACAACCGGCTGGCGCGGTTCTTCCCGGCTGGTTTTTATTACAAGACGTTCATGTTTCCGCGCGTGGCGTGGAAGCATATTTACGAGCCGATCGTGCGCCAATCTGCCGGGCTGGGCCGGGTGCCGAAGGATCGCGATGTTGACACCTATGAACACACCTATGCGTTCTACGACGTTGTGGTGATTGGCGGCGGGGTGGCCGGGCTTCTGGCAGCGAAAGCGGCTGGCGAGGCCGGCGCCAAAGTGTTGCTGATGGAGCAGACCGCCCATTGGGGCGGGCGGGCGCCGGTGGATGGTGGCGAGGTTGACGGCAAACCCGTGGCGGAATGCGTTGACGCTTTGGTGGCTGAGCTTGGTGCGATGGGGAATGTCACGCTTCGCACCCGGATGATGGGGGCGGGAGTTTACGACCATGGCTATGTGCTTGGCTATGAGCGGCTGCGCGACCATTGCCCGGAGGAGGCAGGCCCGCGCCACCGCTTGTGGCGCATTCGCGCCGGGCGGATCGTGACGACGACAGGGGCGATTGAGCGTCCTTTGAGCTTTGCCGGGAATGACATTCCGGGGGTGATGCTGGCCTCTGCTCTGCGCGATTACATCGTGGACTATGGCGTAAGCGCGGGCGACCGTGTGGTCGTTGTAACCATCAATGACGATGCCTATCGCACGGCGATAGCGGTGAAGAAAGCCGGGCTTGCCGTGCCGGTGATTTTGGATGCGCGGGCGGCGGGTGGTGGGGCCTTGGCCGATGCTGCGCGCGCGCTTGGTATTCGCGTGGAAAATGGCAAAGGGATTGCCAAGGTTCTGGGCAAAAAGCGCGTCACCGGCGTGGCGATCTGTGCGCAGGCGGGCGAGGGCGCGGTTCTTGAAGAAATCGCCTGTGACGCGGTGGCGATGTCGGGCGGATGGTCGCCGGTTGTGCATTTGTGGTCGCATTGCGGGGGCAAGCTGAATTGGGACGAGACCCAAGCGCATTTCCGCCCCGATGGTGGCAGGCCGCCGTTGGGCGCGGATGGTGAAGGTTTCGTCTTGGCGGCAGGGGCGGCAAATGGTGAGCTGACGCTGGGTGCGATTGTCAGCGATGCGGTCGAAGTTGGCGCACGCGCGGCATGGGAGACGGGTCACAAAACCAAGGGCAGCGCGGCACCTGTGGCGGAAGCGGAGTCCGAGGCGGTGATGGAGCCTGTATGGCTTATGCCGCAGGGTGCGGGGCCGAAGCTGCGCATGAAAGCGTGGCTGGATTACCAGAACGACGTTAAAGTAAGCGATGTGCAGTTGGCCGCGAAAGAGGGCTATGAAAGCGTAGAGCACACCAAGCGGTATACGACACTTGGGATGGCAACAGATCAGGGCAAGTTGAGTAATATCAATGGCCTGGCGATTCTTTCTGATGCGTTGGGTCAACCTATTCCGCAAACAGGCACAACGACCTTTCGACCGCCATACACACCGATCTCCATGGGGGCGATTGGAGGTGAGGCACGCGGCGAGATATTCCAGCCGTTGCGGCGCACACCGATGCAAGACTGGCACGAAGAGGCCGGTGCCCATTGGGAACCCGTTGGCCATTGGCGGCGGCCTTATTGCTATCCCAAGACCGGTGAAAGCCATGGCGATGCAGTGGCCCGCGAAGTGCGCGCCACGCGCGAGAGCCTTGGGTTGCTCGACGCGTCCACGCTCGGCAAATTGATTGTGAAAGGGCCGGACGCGGGCAAGTTCCTCGACATGCTCTACACCAATATGATGAGCACCTTGAAACCGGGCAAATGCCGTTATGGGCTGATGTGTAGTGAAAACGGGTTCTTGATGGATGATGGTGTTGTTGCGCGGCTGGATGAAGAGACGTTCCTGTGTCACACCACCACCGGCGGGGCCGAGCGCATTCATGCCCATATGGAAGAATGGCTTCAGACCGAATGGTGGGACTGGAAGGTTTATGCCGCGAATGTAACCGAGCAATGGGCGCAGATTGCCCTTGTCGGCCCGAATGCCCGCAAGGCTCTGGAACAGATGACAGATGAGGATCTGAGTGCTGAGGCGCTGCCGTTTATGGCGTGGAAAGATATAAAGCTAAGCGGCGTTCAAGCGCGGGTGTTCCGAATTTCATTCTCGGGAGAGTTAAGTTACGAAATCGCTGTGCCTGCCAGCCAAGGCCGCGCTTTGTGGGGAATGTTGCTTGCCGTAGGAGGTGAGTATGGCGTGACCCCATACGGGACCGAAGCCTTGCATGTGATGCGGGCCGAAAAGGGCTTCATCATGATCGGTGATGAGACCGATGGCACAGTGATCCCGCAGGACCTTGGACTGCACTGGGCGCTTTCAAAGAAAAAAGAGGACTATTTGGGCAAGCGCGCGCAGGCACGTTCCCACATGACGGACCCTGATCGCTGGCGGCTTGTCGGTTTGGAAACCGTGGACGGGTCGGTCTTGCCTGATGGTGCCTATGCCGTTGCAGAAGGTGAAAACGCCAACGGGCAGCGCAAGATGCAAGGGCGTGTGACTTCGACCTATTTTAGTCCGACGCTCAACAAAGGCATCGCGATGGGGTTGGTGCTGCATGGGCCGGAGCGGATGGGCGAAGTGATCGATTTCCCCGGTACGGATGGCAAGACCTATTCTGCCCGGATCGTGGACCCGGTGTTCTATGACAAAGATGGGGAGAAGCAGAATGTCTGATCCTAAGAGTGCAGTCGCGGGTGCCCGGTTTGACGGGATTGCCAAGGTTGAAGAGGTTGGGTTGATTGGCATGATCACCCTGCGTGGCAACGCAGACGAAAAAACCTTTGCCACAGCGGTCAAGAAGGTCTGTGGTATGGGTTTGCCCGGCCAGCGCGCGATTAATCGCAAGGGAGGCAAGGCGCTGATCTGGATGTCGCCGGATGAGTTTCTGCTGGCCTTGCCACATGAGGAGGCGGATGCAGAGGTTGCAGCTTTGGATAAGGCGTTAACCGGCGTGCATTCGCTTGCTGTGAATGTGTCGGACGCACGGGCGGTGTTTGAAGTGAGCGGGTCGCAGGCGCGCGATGTGCTGGCCAAGCTTTTCCCTGTCGATCTGTCGAAAGATGCGTTTGGCGAGGGGGCGGTCCGTCGCTCGCGCATTGCGCAGGTTCCGGCGGCTCTCTGGATGGAGGGGGCGGAGGGGTTTCGCGTGATGTGCTTCCGGTCGGTTGGGCAATATGTTTTTGATTTGCTTTGCGCGGCTGCGGCGGATGGAAGCGAGGTCGGGCATCTGGCGTGAGCCAGACCGGATCGACCGCCCGCGTGCTTCCATGGTCATATGGCCATAGACATGTCTCCTGCTTTAAGGGGATAGTCAGCTATGATCTGATGGTTGAAACGGAAAGGGCGCGTGATGCTTGACGCAATCAAGGCAGCAAAGAGAATCGCGGCAGTGGGTTTGTTCACTGTTGGAGTCGCGGCCCCGTTGCATGCAGCGGATTTGTCGCTCCGCTGTGACTTAGCGCAGGTGCAGGATGGCGCGGCGCTCTCTAAGAGTTATGTCATCAGATACAAGGACGGCGCGGCGAATGTGTCGATCTATGACAGCTGGATCAAACGGTTTGTTGGCGAGCCACTTCTGGCGCGGGTGACGCGCGACGATGCCAACAGTCTCGTTTTTAAGTGGGAGCTGCATGGGGTGTCGGGCGCAATTGACCAAAGCGCAAGCTATCTGCGGTATCGTGGAACCTACCTGCGCAAGAGTGGGCAGTTCGATGTACGCGCGCAGCCCGGCGGGCATGACCCGCTTCCCGGCGCGCGAGGGCGGTGCCGTCAGGTGAAGTAGCCTGTGTCGGTTGTCAGCTTGTTCGGCGAAATTCCGGGAAACCCTGTGACCTGCCCTTGACCTTTCCCCGCCGAGACCCCCATTTGTGTGGTGAGTAAACACTGCGAACAAAAAGGGGGCCTACCCATGGCATTCGAACTTCCTGATCTTCCTTACGCCCACGACGCGCTGGCCGCGAAAGGCATGAGCGCCGAGACGCTGGAATACCACCACGACCTGCACCACAACGCCTATGTCACAAACGGCAACAAGGCGATTGAGGGCACCGAATGGGACGGCAAGAGCCTCGAAGAGATCATTGTCGGCACTTATGACAAATCCGCCGTGGCGCAGAACGGAATTTTCAACAACATCAGCCAGTTGTGGAACCACAACCAGTTCTGGGAGATGATGGGCCCGGGCGATACCGGCATGCCTGGTGCGCTGGAAAAGGCGCTGAGCGAGAGCTTCGGCTCGGTTGATGAGTTTAAATCGCAATTTGCCGCTGCTGGTGCGGGGCAGTTTGGCTCGGGCTGGGCATGGTTGGTTCAGAACAGCGACGGGTCGCTGGCGGTGACCAAAACCGAAAATGGCGTGAACCCGCTCTGCTTTGGCCAGACCGCGCTTTTGGGTTGCGATGTGTGGGAGCATTCCTACTACATCGATTTCCGCAACAAGCGTCCAGCATATTTGGACAATTTCCTGAACAATTTGGTGAATTGGGAAAACGTTGCTGGTCGGATGAAGTAATCTGACTGCAAAGAAGTTAATGTTGACGGCCGCTCCTGTATTGGGGCGGCCGTTTGCGTTTTCGGAAGTGTTGGCAGGGGAGGACGTGTGGATAGCCCTCATACACAATCAGTGATGGGGGCCAGCCCCCATACCCCCGGAGTATTTAGGGCAAGATGAAGCGGTTGAAGGCTTAGGTTGAAGGGGATTGGAAGGCGGTTTCCAGTGTTGCGAAAGCGGCGGCGGGGGTGTCTGCGACCGAGAAAAGCTTGCGCAGGGAAGGATCGGCGAAACCTTGGGTGATGGTGTGATCAATCAGCGTGACCAGCGGGCCCCAATAGCCTTCGATGTTGATCAGGATGATCGGTTTGTCGTGCAAGCCGAGTTGCGCCCAGGTCAGGATTTCAAAAAACTCATCAAGCGAGCCAGCACCGCCGGGCAAAACAACAACGGCGTTGGCGTTCATATACATGACCTTTTTGCGCTCATGCATGTTTTCGGTCACGATGAAGCTGGTGAGGTCGCGTTTGCCGACTTCGAGCTGCAACAGGTGGGTCGGGATGACGCCAAATGTATCGCCGCCAGCCGCCTGCGCTGCGCGCGCGACTGCGCCCATCAGGCCGACATCGCCTGCGCCATAGACCAATCGCCAGTGGCGGTTGGCAAGGCCTTGACCGAAGCTTGTGGCGGCTTCCAAATAAGAAGGGGAAGCGCCGGCGCGTGAGCCGCAATAGACACAAATGGAAGGTGTGGGTTGGTGGGGGGGCATGGGCAGGCTCCGCATTTTGGGGGACGACGTGTTTTGACCGGTGTTATCCTTGTTGATAAGTAGGCTCAACCGTGCGGGGATGCGATGGCGCGGAGGGAAAGGTGACAGATGAACACATCGAATGGTCTGACGGCGGTGCAAGCATGGGGTTTGAGGCTTGTCGCGGCGTTTGTAGTGGTTGTAGGCGGAGCGTGGATTGCCGGGGTGTTTGACGGTAAGCCGGAGCCGGGGAATGGCAATCTGCCTGAGGCGGAGGCGCCAGCCCCGAAGGCTTCGGTTGGATCGAAAGTTGAGAAACCGATCGTGCAGGAGCCAAAACCGCAGCAACCGAAGGCTGAAATTAAGGCATCGGGTGAGAGTGAAAAAGCGGCTGTTGTGCCTCCGGTGTCAAAGCCCGCGATTTCGGCACCAACCGAACCATCCGACAGCAAGGTGGTCGTGATGACTCCGCCGCGGATCGACCTTGTGCGCGTAGAGCCGGGCGGTAGCGTCACTGTCGCAGGAAAGGCGGAGCCGGGGGCGGAAGTCATTGTCGAAATAGACAAGAAAAACGTTGGACGTCATGCCGTAGAGGCCGATGGCAGTTTCGCCTATTTCTTTGAGGTGGCGCCGTCGGAAGCCCCCAGAATGATCCGGCTTAAAGCTGCGATGAACGGGGAGAACTGGGTCTATTCTGAAGAGAGCGCGATCCTTTCGCCGGTTCGACCGGTTGTTCGAGAAATCGCGAAAGCGCCGGTGTCGAAAACATCCGAGCCTGCAAGTGATACTATGCGTGCGCCGGTGACGAGTTTGCCAGAAGAGAAACAACAGCCAGCGGCCGTCCAACCGAAGACAGCAAAAGCCGAGGCCAGCACACAGAATAAGGCGCCGGCACCAGACATTGCAGGCGCACCAGCAAAAGTGCCAGCGCCCGTGGTGCAGGTTGATGTCGCGCCGTTGGTTGCGGCGCCGTCCAAGCCGGACCAGCAACCGGCGCAACCGCAGCAACAATTGCCGCCAAAACCAGTGACCCAGCCGGTCCCTGCGGTTGTTATCGCAAGCAACGAGGGTTTGCGTGTGATTCAACCGCCCGCCGCTGCGCCCGACGTTATGAGCGCCGTTGCGTTGGACACGATCAGCTATTCTGATGCGGGAGAGGTCGAGTTGGCAGGGCGCGCGAAGGGCAGCGGTTTCGTTCGTATTTACATTAACAACAAGCCAGTCACCACGTCGCGTATTGCGGCGGACGGCAATTGGCGCACGGGTCTGCCGAATGTTGATACCGGGGTTTACACGCTTCGTGTGGATGAGCTTGATACCGAGGGCAATGTCACAAGCCGGGTGGAAACACCGTTCAAGCGCGAGGCGCAGGAGGTCGTCGTCAAGGCCGGGCAAGTGACGGCAATCACGGTGCAGCCGGGTAATACACTTTGGGCGCTGGCCAAGGACACCTATGGTGATGGGGTGCTCTATGTGCGCTTGTATGAAGCCAATCGCGACCGTATCCGCGATCCGGACCTGATTTTTCCGGGGCAGGTGTTTGATCTTCCAAAGGAGTGAGTTGGAAAGGGACGGAACGTAACGGCGCATCTGTTGTACCAAACCCAAGATTGTCGTGCATAGTCAGGCGACAATGGGAGAAGGAGACGCCAGATGGTCGAACGCGTTCTTGTGAGCCAAGCCGATATTACCAAGGCAGTTATCAACAATTGCGACGAAGCGGAGTTGGCCGACGGAGAGGTACGGCTGAAGCTGGAGAGCTTTGCGCTGACAACGAACAACGTTACCTATGCCGTGACCGGGTTCCAGATAGGCTATTGGCAGTTCTTTCCGGCCGGGCGCGAAGGGCAGGGGATTGTGCCGGTTTGGGGCGTGGCGCGTGTTGTCGAGAGCCGAAGTGAGGCCGTGAGCGAGGGTGTGCGGCTATATGGGTTCTATCCCATGGCCGAGACGCTGGTCATCGCGCCCGCAGCACAGAGCGAAGGTGTGTTCATAGACATGGCAGCGCATCGCTCGGATTTGCCAGTGGTTTACAACACCTATGTCACCGTGCGCGATGGCACAGAGAAAGACGATTATCTGCGCGCCCTGTTGCAGCCGCTTTTGGCGACGTCATATCTTTTGTTTGACTGGCTGTCGGACAATTCATGGTTTGGTGCAGAACAGATTATCATAGGCAGCGCGTCGTCAAAGACCGGATTGGGCCTGTGCAAGTTTCTGGCCGAGCCTGAGGAGCGGCCTTATCAGATCGTTGGGCTGACCTCTAAGGGGAACCGTGACTTTGTCGCGGCGTTGGGGGCCTGCGATGCGGTCAAAACCTATGACGAGATTGATGATCTGGAGCAGGTGCCATCGGTTTATGTGGATATGGCGGGCAATTCGGAGGTCAAGATGGCGCTGCACACGCGGCTTGCCGATCACCTGAAATACTCCACTGCTGTAGGCATGAGCCACTGGGACAAGTTCACCGGGGTTGAGGGTCTTCCGGGGCCGAAACCACAGTTTTTCTTTGCACCATCGCAGATCGTTAAGCGGCGCGAGGATTGGGGGGCGGGCGTTATCGAACAGCAGATCACCGCCGCATGGAAGCGGGTTGCACAGGACGCCGAAAGCTGGCTCGATTTACGGGTGCATGATGGGTTGGAGGCGGCAATGGCGGTCTATTCCGATTTGTCACAAGGGCGGGCCGATCCGCGTGAAGGGCATGTGATCCGGTTGAAGAATTGACGGTTGTATCTGGCAATCCCGGCGATGGCGGCTTATCTCTGACGACTTGAGCAGTCAGAGGACGATGCCAGAATGCGGCGAGCCGGATCTTACAGCGATGCCAATCTAAAGAATGAGCGTATTTCCGGCTGGCGCACGATCCGCCGGGTGGCGCCTTATCTTTGGCCACAAGAGCACCCTTGGGTGAAACGCCGTGTGGTGTTTGCGATGCTGGCGCTGTTGCTGGCCAAGATAGTCGCGGTAGGCACGCCTATTCTCTACAAATGGGCGGTTGATGCCTTGGCCGATAACGGGGTGAGCGAGCTTGCGCTGGGCGCGGTCGGGCTGACTGTTGCTTATGGGTTGGCGCGGTTGATGGCGAACGGTTTCCAGCAGCTGCGTGACGCGATTTTCGCAGCCGTAGGTCAGCGTGCCCTGCGCAAGCTTGCGTTGGAAACGTTCCGCCATATTCACGCGCTTTCGATGCGATATCACATCACCCGCAAGACCGGCGGTTTGAGCCGGGTGATCGAGCGTGGCGTCAAAGGGGTCGAGTTCCTGCTGCGGTTCTTGCTGTTTAGCATCGGGCCTCTGGTGCTGGAACTTCTGATGATAGCGGGGATTTTGTTCTGGCTGTTTGATGCGTGGTATCTGGCGGCTGTTGCTTTGACCATTGCGCTTTATGTCTGGTTCACTTTTGCCGTTACGGAATGGCGGGTGAAGCTGCGACGCGAAATGAACGATCAGGACACTGATGCCAACCAGAAGGCCATCGACAGCCTGCTTAATTTCGAAACGGTCAAGTATTTTGGCGCCGAAGAGCGGGAGGCAAAACGCTATGACGGGGCGATGGAGAAATACGCCAACGCTGCGCTAAAGACCGCGTATTCGCTGGCGTTTCTGAATTTCGGCCAGTCGTTCTTGATCACCAGCGGTTTGGTCGCTGTCATGGTGTTGGCGGCCATCGGGGTTGAGCAAGGGCAACTGACGGTGGGCGATTTCGTGATGGTGAACGCCTACATGATCCAGATCACCTTGCCGCTCAATTTTCTGGGCACCGTGTATCGGGAAATCCGGCAGGCATTGGTCGATATGGGCGAGATGTTTGATCTTTTGGAGCAGCCTTCGGAAGTGGCAGACAAAGCCGGAGCCAAGCCGCTGCGCGTTGAGGGTGGCACAGTGCGTCTTGACGAGGTGCGCTTTGGGTATGAGGCCGACCGCGCCATTCTGAAAGGTGTATCGCTTGAGGTGCCTGCGGGGCAGACGGTGGCGATTGTCGGCTCGTCAGGGTCGGGGAAATCGACCATTGGGCGGTTGTTGTTTCGCTTCTATGATGTGCAGGGCGGGTCGCTGAGCATTGACGGTCAGGATGTACGCGATGTGACGCAGCAGAGCCTTCATGAGTCCATCGGCGTGGTGCCGCAGGACACGGTGCTGTTCAATGATACGATCCGCTATAACATTGCCTATGGCCGCGCGGGCGCAAGCGATGAGGACATCGTCGAGGCGGCCCGGGCTGCGCAGATTCACGAGTTCATCGAAGGGCTGCCTGATGGTTATGACACCACGGTGGGAGAGCGCGGACTAAAGCTTTCCGGGGGGAGAAGCAGCGTGTGGGGATTGCCCGCACCTTGTTGAAAGACCCGCCGATCTTGCTTTTGGATGAGGCGACAAGCGCGCTTGATACCGAGACAGAACAGGAGATTCAGGGCGCATTGGCGCGTGCAGGGCAGGGGCGCACGGTCATCACCATCGCGCATCGGCTAAGCACGATTGCGGATGCTGACCGGATTATCGTGTTAGAGAAGGGTGAAATCGTGGAAGAGGGGACGCATAGCGACCTGCTGACGCGTGAAGGGCGTTATGCAAACTTGTGGCAGCGTCAAGCGGCGGAGCAGGAAGAGGCGGCCTGAACCCAATCAAGGGAGTGAGCGAGATGAATGTGACAGTGCGCCCGGTGGGGCCGCAAGATTGGGATGACTGGCGGCGGCTTTGGCAGCTTTACCTGGAATTTTACGAGACCAGCCGATCAGAAGATGTGCAGCGCCAAACATGGGCGCGGATCATAGCCGGAGATCGTGGCATGTTCGCCGCGATTGCCCATGACGGTGACGGCAAGGCCGTGGGGATCGTGAATTTTCTCTATCATGCCGGCTTCTGGATGGTGGAGGATCAGGTTTACCTTAACGATCTATATGTGCTGCCTGAGACGCGTGGCACAGGAGCGGGGCGGGCCTTGATCGAGCATGTCGGCGCCCATGCTCAAGCGCGCGGGGTGAGCAAAGTTTACTGGCTGACCGCCGAAAATAACGCACCGGCGAGGGCTCTTTATGATAAGCTGGCAAGCAAGACGCCATTTGTACATTACGTGTTGGCGCCCAGCGGTTAAGCCGGGCTAAGGGCACAGCCTTCTATTGTGACGCGATGCATCTCGCGGCGGTGGCCGTGGTAGTCGTTGATCGCTTTGTGCCATGTCGCGCGGTTGTCCCACATCGTGACGTCGCCCTTTTGCCATCGCACGCGGGCTTGAAACTCGGGTTTTTGGCAATGGGCGTATATCGCCCCGAGGATGGCGTCGGACTCGATCGAGGTAAGTCCGTCGATGTGTGTGGTAAACTGTGGGTTCACAAAGAGCGACTTGCGCCCGGACAGCGGGTGACAGATGACAACCGGGTGCAGCACGTCTTGTGTCGCCTTTTCGGCGTTGCCCAGGCGACCGCTGCGAGAGCTGTCGGCGGCGGCTGCTTCGGCCCCGAAAACATGGCGGGAGCTGTGCCAGGCATAGAGCCCCTCAAGCATGTGCTTGAACCGGTCGGAAAGTGCGTCATAGGCAGCAGTGGTGGAGCAAAAGACGGTGTCGCCGCCATAGGGCGGGATGTCGATGGCATGCAGGATTGAGCCGGTGGCAGGCTCAAGGTCATAGGCGTGATCGGTGTGCCATTCTTCGCCAATTGCACCGGTTTGATCGGCTTCTTTCAAAACGAGGGCAACTTCCGGGTGACTGTTGAGGGCTTTGAAGAAACGGTTGACGTTGATAGGGCCAAAGCGGCGGGCAAAGGCGAGGTGCTCATCCGGGGTGATGCTCTGATTGCGGATGGTGATGACAGAATGTTCGGCGAAGGCAGCGCGCAACGCGTCGAATTGGGTGGGGTCGCGGATGTCGGCGTCGAATATCTCGGCTCCAAAAAGGCCGGTCAAACGCTTGATTTGCATGTGCATACCTTTGCTGATGCGGTGGACGCCGCAAGCTTAGGCTCGGATTTGGCATACAGGCAAGGGGCGGTGGCGCCGAGCGGTGCGCGCTTATTCGGCGGCGCGCACCGTGTCTTCACCCGGTTCGTTACTATCCGGGCCCTCTTTGCCAGTTCCGGCTTGGGGCGCGTCTATGTTCGAAGCGGGGTCTTGCTCAGCTGCTTTTGGTCCCAATTCTTCCGTGACGGGCGATGGCCGTGGGGTGCCGTTGTCGGCTGTATCTTTGGGATCCAGTTTGCCTGCCCGCGTGAGAACGCCTTTCACATCCGCAAGTTCGGGAGCGGCGTCTTCATCGGCTTCGGGTTGGAAGGCGAGGGCGTCTGCGTCCCAATCCTCGGGCCAGAGGAGTTCGGGCGCACGGATGCGGCGCGCGGCGCGACGCAGCGCCCAATCCTGAGCCGCTCTGCTGGCGCGGCCCATGGATAGGACTTTGAGCAAGCGGGCAAGCCAGCCAACATAAGTCGCGAACCAGACCCGCAGCGCAAGCATGGAAGGGGTAAAGACCAGCGTAAGCACCGTGGCGATCCCAAGCCCAAACACAACGGCTGTGGCGAGCTGTTTCCACCAGAGCGCAGTTGGGCTGTCGATGGAGTATCCGCCACCCAGAAAGTCGAGCGAGAGACCGAACATCATCGGGGCAAGCCCCGCCATGGTGGTGATCGTGGTCAGGAGCACAGGGCGGATGCGGTCTTCGGCGGTGCGGATGATCGCTTCAATCCGAGGCATATAGCCGGAATATTCCTGATAGGTGTCGATCAGCACAATGTTGTTGTTCACCACAATCCCGGCCAGAGCAACAATCCCGGTGCCGGTCATGATGATCGAGAACGTCTGATCCATGACCAGCATCCCGATCAGCACGCCAGTGGTCGAAAGCACCACGGCCAATAGAACCAGCACAGAGTTATAGATGCTGTTGAACTGTGCCAGCAGGATGATGAACATCAGGCCAAGCGCCCCGGCAAAGGCAGACATGAGGAAGGCTTGGGATTCGGCCTGATCGTCCTGATCGCCGGTCCATTCCCATTCGACATCCGCAGGGAAGGGCGAGGTTTCGAGCCATTCCGTGAGTGTGGCAATCCGTTCATTTGCGGTCATTGGTGTGGTGCCAATGGTCGCGCCATTGTCCATCAGCGTTTGCATAGCAGCCGTATTTGGCACGTCGCCGGGAGATTGAAACTTAAAATACCGTGTCGTGTAGGTGTACCCGAACAAGCCGAAAAATTTGGGCGTTGTGAAGTTCAATGCAAGGTCGTAGGGCGCGCCCTCTTTGACGCTTTGCGGGGTCACTTCGCTGCCAAAGCCGAGCTTTATTGGAAAGACCTCGAGCGCGACAGGGTCGGTGCCGGTCTTGGCAGCAAGGGAATCTGCGGCCTGTTGCTGGCGTCGCGCCTCGTCTTCGAAGCCGCTGTTTTCGACCAATTCGGCGGGCAGAGTGAGCTGCACGAACATGCGGCTGGCCTCGACCCCGGCTTTGACGTCGAAATAACGCAGTTGATCGGTGCGGTTGATTTCGGCCAGCTTGGGGACGGGTTTGCGCGAAATAAAGTTCGACAGGGGCACCAAGCCTTCGGTGGTGCGCAGTTTCAGGCTGTCGAGCGTAGAGAGCACGCGGTCTGCCTCGGGGAGGCGAACGCGAATCTCGATCTCTTCGTCCGAACTGTCGACGCGCATGGTGTCGAGCAGGATGCCGCGCGTGACGAGTTGCACCATACCGCCGACGGTCGCGACATTCGCACCGTAGCGTCCGGCCTGTTCGACGTTGACGTCGATTTGCCAGTCGATGCCGGGCAGGGGAAGCGTGTCTTCGATCAGGGTCAGCCCAGCCGTTGCGTCAAATTTGGCGCGGGCGGTGGCGACGGCGGGAAGAAGCGTGTCCCAACGATCGCCTTTCAGACGTAGATGCACCGGTTTGGCCGATGCCGGGCCGCGCGCCTGAGCGAGGATTTCGACCTTGATGCCGGGAATTTGTTCAAGCTGAGCCGTCAGTTGGTCGATGATCAGGTCGCCGTCATAATCGGGCGATTTGATTTGGCGCATGACCGTGTAGTTGATCAGCGGGATCGTAAACCAAGGTTCCTTAGCGTCCGGGCGGTCCACCCACGCGATGGTTTCAAGCTGCACC
This sequence comes from Rhodobacteraceae bacterium D3-12, assembly GCA_025916135.1. Lineage (NCBI taxonomy): Bacteria > Pseudomonadati > Pseudomonadota > Alphaproteobacteria > Rhodobacterales > Roseobacteraceae > Phycobium > Phycobium rhodophyticola. Next base: position 1,438,529 of record CP104793.1, read on the forward strand.
TGACCGATGGTGTCCTTGGGGGTTGAGAGCCGCCGGTGTTATTGTTCAGCCCGCTTTCGCCGGCGAAGGCGAAGGCGTTTTTAATGCCGGGATGGGCGAGAACGATTTTTTCGGCCTGAGCGACAAGCGCGTCTTTTTGCGCGATGGAAAGGTTGCCGCGCGCGCGCACGTAAACGATGGCTTGTTCGGGCTCTGACTCGACGAAAAACTCGGTGCCTTTGTTGTTTTCACCAAAATAGGCAAACACCTGCATCACCACAAAGATGACCGTGACGATGGAGACGATCGGCATAATGGGATTGCCTGCGACGAATTTGATCAGCAGGCCGAATGGCGTGCGTTTGCGTCGCTCTGACGGGAGCTTGCGCCTTTCGTATTTGGCCGCTCCGACGGTAATCGAGCTGAGCATTGAGCCGATAAGGAAAATGAGCAGGCCGGGCAGATACGCCAAGACACCTTCGGCCGGTGGGGTGCCACCAAAGAGGTGACCCGGGCTGAGGGTTTGACGTGCGCCGAGGTAGAGCAGGTAGAGCGAAGGCACCACAAGCAACAAGCGTAGCGTCCAGTGGAGGTTGCGACGCAGCCAGACCGAACCATAGCTAAAGCTGCGGGTGATCCGGCCCGATACGCCCCCCATGACCGGCAAATAGATCAATGCCACGATCAGCGATGCGGACAACACAAAGATCAGCGTGACCGGCAGCATGCCCATGAACTGTCCCGGAACGCCGGGCCAAAACAGCATGGGAAGGAATGCGCAAAGCGTCGTCGCCGTAGAGGAGATGACCGGCCAGAACATGCGTTTGGCCGCCTCGACATAGGCGTGCATAGGGCCGACCCCGTCCGAGATGCGTTTGTCGGCGTATTCGACCACAACGATGGCCCCATCGACCAGCATCCCAACCGCAAGGATCAGGCCGAACATGACGATGTTTGAGACGCTAACCCCCATGAGCGCCAGCAGCACGAAGCACAGTAGGAAGGAGGTGGGAATGGCAAAACCGACAAGAAGCGCCGGGCGCACGCCAAGCGCGCTGAGCACGACAATCATAACCAGCGCGATAGCGGTCAGAACCGACCCTTCGAGTTGGTCAATCATCGAGCCAACCACGTGGGATTGATCGTTAGACGTTCCCAGATGCACAGCGGCTTGCAGTTCTTTCGGCCAAGCGGTGTGGGCATTGCCCACGATCTTGCGGACTTCTTCGGCCATGTCGAGCAGGTTGAAACCCTTGCGTTTGACCACTTGCAGCGCAACGGTGTTTTCGCCGTTGAACCGCGCGGTCGAGCTGCGATCTTCGAAGGTGAGCCGGATTTCAGCCAGATCGCCCAGCGTGACGACACGATCACCATTCGTCTTGACCGGAAGGGAATAGACATCCTGTGGCTTGGTAAAGCTTGACGGAATTTTTACCGAGAAGGAGCCATTCGCGGTTTCAACCTCACCTGCGGGAATGAGTTGGTTGTTGTTTTGCACAACGTTGATCAATTCGCCCGCGGTGACGTTGTAGGATTCAAGTCGCAGCGGGTCGATCACCACTTCGAGCATTTCATCGCGGTTGCCGACGATCCCTGCCTCAAGCACCGCGTCGAGCGATTCCAGCTTGTCCTGCAAGTCTTTGGCGATGCGGTTCATGGTGCGTTCGGGCACTTCGCCGGTAAGGTTCACGATGAGCACCGGGAATTCGGAGAAGTTGATCTCGTTGATCGTGTATTTTTCGAATCCTTCGGGGAATTTGCCCTCGGCCGTGTTCATGGCCTCGCGGACGTCGGCCATGGTCGCGGATTTGTTCCAGCCAAATTCGAATTCGAGAAAGACCCCGGCATAGTTTTCTGCCGCAGTGGCGACCATCCGGTCGAGCCCGTCGAGATCGGCCAGTTCGGTTTCCATGACTTTGACGAGCAGAGTTTCGCTGTCGGCAGCCGAAATGCCGGGAAAGGGGACCGAAACGAAGAGACCGGGGATCTGGATGTCCGGCTCACCTTCTTTGGGGAGGGTCACATAGGCAAAAGCTCCCACCAAGAGTGAGAGCACGATAAATGCCATGACCATCCGCGCACGGGAGGCGGCATAATCGACGATGCCGATCATTTGGTGGCCTCCTGGAACGATGCTTTGACGGGGACACCGTCGACCACATATTCTTGGCCGATGACGATCACGTCGGCGGCGTTTTCAAGCCCGGTGATCCAGACGCCTTCGGCGCTGTCTCGTAAAAGCGTGACGGGTTGGAATTTTGCCATGCTGTCACCGGTTACGACCCGCACGCCAAGAACGCCGTCATCGTTCAGCGTAAGCGAGGATTGCGGGACGAGGTGGGCATCTGCACCTTCGGACGAGATGATGATTTCGACCGTTTGGCCATCACGGACCGAAAGGGCAGGGTTGGGAACGGCGATTTCGACGCGGAAGGTGCGGGTCAGAGGATCGGCGGACCGCGACAGGAAGCTGACGCGGCCAACAAGCTCTTCGCCGGTGGTCAGGCGCGCGCCGGCGAGTGAGCCGACAGAGACGCGGTGGATTTCGGTCTCCGGCACAAAGCCGACAAGCTTGATCGGGTCAAGCTGGATCACGGTGGCGCAGACCGAACCGGGTTGCATCAGCGCGCCCAGTTCGGCGGTGTCTGTTTCAAGCAGGCCTTCGAAGGGGGCACGGATTTCGAGGCGCTCGATCTCTTTTTGCGCAGCGGCCACGGCGGCTTCTGCGGCTTGGATGCTGGCCTTGGCGCTCAGGATGCCGGATTGCGCGGTTTTCGTGCCTGCCTCGGCTGATTTAACCCCGGCCAGTGCCGAGGCGATGCCCGCGTCTGCTCCGCTCATGGCGGCTTGTGCTGATGCGACGCGGGTGTCTGAGGCGTAGCCACCTTCAGAAAGCTTAAGCGCGGCGTTGAGATTGATTTCGGCCTCGGTACGTTGGGCGCGGGCGGTGATGAGCTGGGCGCGGGCATTCTGCAAGTCGGCCTCGGAGCGGGGCAACTGCGCCTCGGCTTCGGGCACGCGGGCCTGCGCTTCGGAAAGGCGCGCTTTGGCTTCGGCGAGGGCGGATTCACGCGTGCCGGGATCGAGCCGGCAGAGAACTTGCCCCTCTTCAACAAATGAGCCTTTGCGTAGGGGCGTGGAGACAATCAAACCACTGGTTTCCGCACGCATGTCGATCTGGCGCGCGGCTTCGGTCTGGCCGCGCAAAATAACGGCGCTGTCGATAGACTTGGCTTCGGAATGGATGGCAACGACGTTGATCGTCGTGGGGGCGGGCTGTTTGGCGGTCGCCGTGTTGGCCGGAGTATCGGCGGGAGGGGGCGTATCAGAGCCCGCAGCTGCGCCTTCTGTGGCCCCGTCTTTTCCAGCCCCGTCTTGGACGTCGCCATTCGCCCATGAGAGCAGCGTCTCGCGTTCAATGATTAGGAAATAGAGAAACACGCTGACCAAAACGGCGGTGAGAATCGGCAAGATGCGCATGTATTATCCTTTTGACGACTCTCGGGCCGTGGGAAGCACATGGGGGCGCAGACGTTCGCGCAAGACCCAGCCCATGGAAGGGAAGCTATGAATGGTGTCTCAAAGCCTGTTTTAACGTGGTTTTCCGAGGTCGCAAGTCAAACTGAACTCTGCGGTTCAGTTTAGGGGCGTTTCGCATTGAATTCAAGCAATGGCGCGGCGCTTTAGGGGTGGTGAAAGGGGGCGCAGCGGGTCGATGAGCGGGCTTTGCGCCAACATTGCCTTAGCGGGGTGTGTCACAGGGGGGTGTCATGGGGAAGGCGATGGGCAGCGATGGCGTGAAATAGGCCGTGTTGCGGCTCTTGGCAGCGCGGGGGGGACAGGGTAAGAGGGGGCAATCACGCAACAAGGGGCGTTCCGGGTGAGCAATAGCGACAGTTTTATCGAAGAAGTTTCCGAAGAGGTGCGCCGCGACAGGCTGTTTGCGTTGATGAAACGCTATGGCTGGATTGCTGTTCTTATCGTGATCCTTTTGGTTGGCGGGGCGGCGTATAACGAATACCGCAAGGCCAGCACCCAAGCCAATGCCGAAGCGACAGGCGATGCAATGATCGCGGCGTTGAAGAACGATGACCCGATCAAACGCGCCGCGGCTCTGTCCGCGGTTGAGCCGTCAACGGCGGGGGCGCAAGCGATTGCGCTTATGCTGGAGGCCGCTGAGCAAGTCACCAACGGTGAATTCGACGCCGCGGTTGCCGCGTTGAAGAAGGTGGAAAGCAATGCTGAGCTGCCTTTGGTCTATCGTCAGGTGGCGGCGTTCAAATTGCTGGCGGTTCAGGGCGAGAGCCTGTCTGTTGAGGACCGGCGTGCCGGTTATGAAGCTCTGATCGCTCCGGGGTCGGCGTTGCGCCTGTTGGCGGAAGAACAGCTTGCCCTGATCGAGATTGAAACAGGCAAGCCAGAGGCGGCCACGAAGCGGTTGCAGACCATTGCCAGCGACGCACAGGCCACCGCGGGCTTGCGTCAACGCGTTTCACAGTTGATTGTGGCGTTGGGCGTGACGCCTGAGCCGACGGGCGCAGACTAGCCCCAAGCAAGCGAATAACGGCGGCGACAGGCAAAACCAGCCGTCGAGGAAGACAGACAAGGGTGAGGCCATGACAGAGGCACTTGGTATGCAGGCACTGGACATTCGGGCACATAGGCCGAAGCGGAGCGGTTTGGCCGTTGGGCTTTGGGTTGGACTGGGGCTGGTGATTGCGGTGTCGGGCTGCACCAAGCGCGAGGAAATCCTTCCCGGTCAACGCGAAGACCTGCGCGCGATCCTGACCGAGGATGTTCCGGTTGCGAATGATGTTATCCCTGTGAACCGCACGCTTGCCCTTAGAGCCGGGAAAACCACAGCGAATGCCAGTTGGACACAGCGCCACGGGTCACCGAAGACACGGGTGAGCCACCCCGCCTTTGGTGGCGCGATGCAAGCGATCTGGAGCACCAAGATTGGCGCGGGCGATGGCCGCAAAGGCCGCATCACCGCCGATCCGGTGATTGCGGGCGGGCGTATCTATACGCTGGATTCCGAAGCGCGCGTGAGCGCCACAGCGACCAACGGCGAGGCGGTGTGGAGTGTGAGCCTTCTTCCGTCGCGCGACGGGTCGAATGATGCGACCGGCGGCGGCTTGGCTTATGCCAACGGAACCCTGTTTGTGACCACCGGCTTTGGCGTGTTGACCGCGCTGGATGCGGCGACCGGACAGGAGCAATGGAAACAAGAGCTGGGCGCGACCGCGTCGGGCGCGCCGAGTGTCAAGAACGGCCTTGTCTTCTTGGCCGCTGGTGACAACACCGCCTGGGCGGTTGAGGCGAGCACCGGGCGTATTCGCTGGCAATTGGATGCGACGCCGAGCCGCAACAACGTGCTAGGCGCACCGGCACCGGCGGTGAACGATCAGGTGGCGATCTTTGGTTTTGGCTCTGGCGAGGTCATGGCGGCCTTTGCCAGCGGCGGTTTGCGGGTTTGGGACGGGGTGATCTCAGGGCAACGCTTTGCTCTGGCGCGCACCCGCGTATCGGACATCACCGGCGACCCGGTGATCGTGGGCGACACGGTTTATGTGGGCAGCCATTCGGGCCGGTTGGTTGCGATGAAAGCCAGCACAGGCGAACGCCAGTGGACCGCAAACGAAGGCGCTTTGAACCCTGTGTGGGTTGCGGGCGGATCGGTTTTCCTTGTCTCTGACCGCAATGAGCTTGTCCGGCTAAGTGCAGAAGACGGCACGAGAATTTGGGGCACGAAGCTTCCCTTTTTCGTCAAGGACCGGCCGCGTCGCCAGAAGGAAATCTTTGCCCACTATGGCCCGGTATTGGCCGGTGGCAAGCTGATCGTGGCATCGAACGACGGCAAGATCCGCGCGTTTGATCCGGCCTCGGGGACGCTTGTTGGGACCGCGGATATTCCGGGCGGGGCGACGACAAACCCGGTGTTTGCGGGCGGCGTGATGTACGTCGTGTCGTCCAACGGCGAGCTTTACGCTTTCCGTTGAGCCAAGGGTAGTGTAACGCGGCGGCTTGATCGTCGCTTGGAGCAAGACATGAGTTTCACCCTCGCCATAGTGGGGCGCCCGAATGTGGGCAAATCCACCCTGTTCAACCGTCTGGTGGGCAAGCGGCTTGCGCTTGTCGATGATCAGCCCGGCGTGACGCGGGATTTGCGTGAGGGGGCTGCGCGGCTTGGGGATCTGCGCTTTACCGTGATCGACACGGCGGGGCTTGAAGAGGCCACCGATGACTCGCTTCAGGGGCGGATGCGGCGGCTGACCGAGCGGGCCGTGGATATGGCCGACATTTGCCTGTTTATGATCGACGCGCGGGCCGGGGTGACGCCGGCGGATGAGGTGTTTGCCGATATCCTGCGCAAACGGTCGGCGCATGTGATTTTGGCGGCCAACAAGGCCGAAGGGTCGGCCGCAGATGCCGGGGTTTACGAGGCGTTCGGGCTGGGGCTGGGCGAGCCGGTGCGGCTCTCGGCTGAGCATGGTGAGGGGCTGAACGAGCTTTACTCGATGTTGATGCCGCTGGCGGATGAATTTGACAAACGGGCGGCATTGGATGCGCCCGAAACCGAGGTTGAGCTGTCCGAAGAAGAGGCCGAGGAAGGCGCGGAGGAGGCGGTGCCGGTTCCGACCAAATCCAAGCCCTTGCAGATGGCCGTTGTCGGGCGGCCCAACGCGGGAAAATCGACGCTTATCAATCAGATGCTCGGCGAAGACCGGTTGTTGACCGGGCCGGAAGCGGGGATCACGCGGGACGCGATTTCGCTGTCGGTGGACTGGGGCGGATTGCCGGTGCGGGTGTTTGACACGGCCGGTATGCGCAAGAAGGCCAAGGTGCAGGACAAGCTGGAAAAGCTGAGTGTGTCTGATGGCTTGCGGGCGGTAAAATTTGCCGAAGTGGTGGTTGTTCTGCTGGATGCGGCGATCCCGTTTGAGCAGCAGGATTTGCGGATTGCCGACCTTGCCGAGCGCGAAGGGCGCGCGGTGGTTGTGGCGGTCAACAAATGGGACATCGAGGACGAAAAACAACAGAAACTCAGGGACTTGAAGGAAGCTTTTGATAGGTTGCTTCCACAGTTGCGCGGCGCGCCTTTGATCACTGTTTCGGCCAAGACGGGGCGCGGGATGGACCGGCTTCGCGAGGCGGTTTTGCGCGCCTATGAGGTGTGGAACCGCCGGGTGAGCACGGCCCAGCTTAACAGATGGTTAACCGGGATGGTCGAAGCCCATCCGCCGCCCGCACCGCAAGGCAAGCGCATCAAGCTGCGTTATATGACCCAAGCCAAGACCCGGCCGCCGGGGTTTGTTGTTATGTGCTCGCATCCCGATAAAATGCCGGACAGTTACACCCGCTATTTGGTTAACGGGCTGCGCGAGAGTTTCGACATGCCGGGCGCGCCGATCCGGCTTTATATGCGCTCGCAGAATGACAAGAACCCCTATAAGGGCCGCAAGAAAGCGGTCCCTCAAAGCTTAGAAAACACACGCAGGGGCGCCGCAGTTAGCGCATAGTCCCGATATTGGACAAAATTAGTTTACAAAGCCCTTCTTTTGCGTGCGAAATGGGGGGCGCGGGCCGTATTTCCGCGGCAAGCAGGGTTGCTGGTTAAGCGTATGTAATTTAGCATTTTCTGACGGACGAATGATCGCCTGCTGGGGAATTAACCAGGCGTGGACCGGAAATTTGGAACGGTTAGAAAAATGAATATTCGACAATTTACAAGGGGTTACACCCAGAAGAACGATGCCGTCGCGTGGTGGCATCTGGCGGTCACGATGCTTGGCTATGGGCTGAGTATTTCGCTGGCGATAACCTATGCAACGGTGTGGTGGGCGGTTGTGCCGCTGACGGTTGTGGCGGGGCTGTTTGGGGTCCGGGTTTACATGATCCAGCATGATTGCATGCACCGGGCGTTTTTTGCGTCGCGGCGGATGAATGATGTGCTGGGAGAGGCGCTCTCTCCGATCTCGCTCAGCCCTTATGTGGCGACGCGGTATAACCACAATCTGCACCATGCGCATGTTGGTGATCTGGACCATCGCGAGGCGTTCGAGATCGACATCATGACGGTCGAGGAATTTCGCGCAGCGCCGCTGTTGCGCCAGCTTTGGTATCGGTTTTATCGCAGCCCCTTTACGCTTTTGGTGGTGGGGCCTTTTGTGCTCTATCTGGTGCTGCGGCGCTTTCCGAGAAATGGAATAAAAACAGGCGTTTACTGGGTTATCCTACATGATGCGATGGTGCTGGGATATGTCGCGATGCTCTATGCTCTGGCCGGTTGGGCCGGGGTTTTTGTGCTGCTCGGCTCGATCTATGTAGGGGCAACTTTTGGCGCGATCATCCCCTATGTGGTGCATAATTTCGAGCAGGTGTATTGGGGGCGCAAGCCGGACTACACCTATGAAAAAGGCGCGCTTGAGGGCTCGTCAGTGCTGCGGTTTGGCGGGGTTTTCGACTGGCTCACGCTGAACATTGCTTACCACGATCTGCATCATCTGAACGCCAATATCCCGTGCTATAACCTTAAGCGGTGTTTTGAGGAATCCGGCGATTTGCTGGAGAGTTACGAGATCGGATTTCGCGAAGCGATGAGCTGTTACGGTTGGAAGCTTTATGACGAGCAGAAGGGCCGGATGGTGGGGTTCGCTGCGGCGCGGCGGGACGTCAGGCAAATGGTTAACACGCCCGCAGAATGAATGCGTTTTTCGCATGGATTAACCTTAACACTTCGGCGGATGCGGGGGTGACATCCGGCTGACTCTCGGCTGACATCCGGCTGCCGTTGAAAAGGTTAACGCTGTTTGAGCGAGTCGGAGGCGGTTTATGACCGCAGCGCGCGCAGGGTTAAGCCAGCGGTAAGCACTGCGCCCAAGGATGCGAGTGTCAAAACCGGTGTGTTCATCGGCGCGGAATTGGCGACGATGACACCGATCAGTGCCCAGAGAACGCCGCCGAGGTAAGCCGCGCTATTGGGGCGCAGCAGGTGGATCGACACCGTAATAGTGAGAGCGAGCGCCAGCGCGAGGAGCGCGGCAGTGGTGGCCCCGGTCACGCCGTAGCCCGCCAACATCAGCCCGACCGAGACCGAAGAGGCCGCGGTGAGCCAACCGGCATAAAGCCCGATCGGTTCGCGCAGCCAGAGGCGCTCGTCATTGCCCGCGCGCAGAAGCGCGGCGAGGGCGGTGGCGAGCATGAAGAAGATCAGAGCGGTCGCCCAAGGCACCGAGACCTGTGCAATGGCGAGCCAGAAGATGCCCGAGCCGAGGCTGAGGATCAGGGCAGGGCGCATCGCCTGCCAATCCGGTGAGGCGGGGTGTTTGACGAGGCCGATGGCCGCGCCGACGATAAGCCACAGATAGATCAGCCCCCAGATCGAGAAGGCATAGCCCGCAGGTTGCACCGGTGGGTCGTCTTGGGGGATGGGGAATTGCCCCGCTTCGAACCCGTTGAAGCCGGACGACAGGAAGGGAGAAAGCGCAAAGCCGACGGCCACGAGAAGGGTGAGGAGGGGCAGCGGTTTCGTCATCGGGAATCCTTTGATTGGACATCGGCCAGAAGGTGCCGATTTGAGGGCTAACGCCTTGGGGGCATGCAAAGTTCCCTTGCGCGGATCATTGGTTTCGTCAATATCGCCTGCGAAGGTAATATCGCCTTTGGTGAGTCGGCGTAAGGCTGGCTTTGGAGTTCTTCTTAAAATGAAAAAAGCTATCGTGTTGCTTGGTGCTTCGGCGCTGGTGGCGTCTTTTGCTGTGGCTGCTGTTGCGGCCACGCCGGAAGATGTGGACGGGAACGGCGTGTTCTCGATGGAAGAAATGGTGGCGGCCTATCCGGGGCTGACCGAGGATCAGTTTCTTGAGATCGACCTTGATGAAAGCGGCGACATTGACGAGGGTGAGTTGATCGCGGCGATCGAGGAAGGCGTGCTCGAAGAGTAAGCGTTTCCTGATGGGGTCTATGCCCTATTTGGACCAGTCGTAAGGTGGCCCCCGGTTTAGCGCCGGGGGCTTTTTGTTTGAGGGCGACTGGCTTTGAGTGTGACTGGCTTTAAAGGCGACGGGCCCGGAACAAGGCCGGAGGCCGCCGGGCCATCGTCAGCCCCTCCCATGGGCTGACGATTGGGTTGGGTCGGTGCGCCACTGCTTCTGTGGGAAGACTTGGCAGGGATAAAGCGCTTTGACACCGGTGTTGGGTCGTCATCCCAGGGGCTGCCGATGGCCCGGCTTTGCGCCTAGACCAGCGATCCCTCTGCCGAGAGCGTTGCCTTGCCGCCGAGATAGGGGTGCAGCACCTCGGGCAAGACGACCGAGCCATCGGCCTGTTGCCCGTTCTCAAGCACGGCAATCAGGCAGCGGCCCACGGCGAGGCCGGAGCCGTTGAGGGTGTGGACGAATTCGGGCTTGCCGCCATCGGCGGGTTTGAAGCGGGCGTTCATGCGCCGCGCTTGGAAATCGCCACAGACCGAGACGGACGAAATTTCGCGATAGGCGTTTTGACCGGGCAGCCAGACTTCGATGTCGTGGGTGCGGCGCGCGCCAAAGCCCATGTCGCCGGTGCAGAGCACCACGGTGCGATAGGGCAGGCCGAGGCGTTCCAAGATGCCTTGGGCGCAGCCGGTCATGCGGTCAAGCTCCTCGCGGCTTTTGTCGGGGTGGGTGACCGAGACCATTTCGACCTTCTCGAACTGGTGTTGGCGCAGCATGCCGGCGGTGTCGCGCCCGGCGCTGCCCGCTTCGGAGCGGAAGCATTGCGAATGGGCGACGTAGCGGCGGGGCAGGTAGCCCTCGTCGATGGTCATGCCGTTGACGATATTGGTCAGCGTCACCTCGGAGGTGGGGATCAGCCAAAGCTCCTCTTCGGTGGGGGCCCGCTCGTAGATATTTTCAACGGTCTCTTCTAATGTCGCTGAGCCGTCACAGAGCTTTTCCAAGTCTTCCGCCTTCTGGAATTGGACTAGCGCTTCTCGACCGAGCTTAGACCTGCCGCCAATTGTAGCGCCGAAATAGGAGTCCTCTGCGAACTTAGGGAGTTGACCGGTGCCATACATCATTTCGTTTTTAACGAGCACGGGTGTCCATGTTTCAGTAAGGCCGTTTTCGTCGATATGGGTGTTGAGCATGAATTGCGCCAGCGCCCGGTGGATGCGCGCGACGCTGCCCGAGAGCACCACAAAGCGGCTGCCCGAAAGCTTGGCGGCGGTTTCGAAATCCATGCCGGGTTTGACGCCGGTGATTTCAAAATGCTCGGCCGGGGAGAAGTCGAAGGTGGCGGGGGTGCCCCAGCGGTGGATTTCGACGTTGTCCTCTTCGTCCGCGCCTTGGGGGGTGTCCTCATAGGCGAGGTTGGGGATGGTGGCGAGCAGGTCGGTCAGCTGTTGGTCGAGGGCTTTGGCCTCGGCCTGCATCGCTGCAACGGCGGCTTTCTTCTCGGCCACTTCGGCGCGCAGGCGGTTGAATTCCTCGTCGTTGCCGGCGGCCTTGGCTGCGCCGATGGCCTTGGCGGCCTTGTTCTGATCGGCTTGGGCGGTTTCGGCGGCGAGGATTTTGGCGCGGCGGGCCTCGTCCAGCTTAAGAATGGACGACGAGACCGGCGCATCCCCACGGCGGGCAATAGCTGCGTCAAAGGCAGCGGGGTTTTCGCGGATGGCACGAATGTCATGCATCGGTCTTGATCCTTCTTTGAATCGGTTTCAGGTGCGGGCCTTATGACCGATTTAGGGGGGATGGTAAACGGGCGATTGATGGCGGGGAGATTAGGCGGGTGGGGTGTAGCCGATGGAGCGCTGGAAGGCGCGCCATTGGGTGTGGTAGTCGTATGCGTTGAGGTCTTCCTTGGGCCAGTGGTCGGGCCATGGGGTGCCTTCGGGTAAAGTGACCGAGCCATCGCCGAAGATGTCGTCGAGATGCTTGACGATTTGTGGAATGTTGCTGCAATCGACGGCCTTCCAGCTTGCACCTCGAAGAGTAGCAAGCTGGAAGGTCGTTTTTCCAGAGAAACGCGCCCAGGATAAATCTGCCCCCTCCATCCGCGCGTCAAAGAGGTTTGCCCCCTTCATCCGCGCGTCAAAGAGAAATGCCCCCTCCATCCGCGCCTCGTAGAGATTTGCCCCCTCCATCCGCGCCTCGGCGAAGTTTGCCCCCTCCATCCGCGCGCCTTGTAACAGAGCTTTGTCCAAGATTGAGGACGTCAGATCAAAGCCTTGGAGATTGGCCCCGCGCAAATCGATGGGAACGTCATCAAACTCGTCGCCCCGCACGGTTTTGAGGCGACCCAGAGTTTGGGCGGCTTTTTCCATGTCGGAGCGGATGGGGTCGAGGCCTCGTGCCCAAGATTTGAGGGCGTCGATGGAAACATCATCGGGCGAAAGGCCGAGGTGATGTAGCGCCTGAGTGTCGCTCATTGGTTCGGTGCCGTCCCCTGGCGCGATGAGGCGTTGCCATTCGTGACGCGGATGCTCCTTGGCCGGAAATTCGCGCGATAGTTCGCGCACATAGACCGACAGCATGCGGGCGATGCGTGGGGTTTCGTCGGGGCGTTCTTGGGCGAGGCCTTCGAGCCGGTCGATGGCGGCGGCGCGGGTGACGAGGTCGTCCTGCCATTCGGTGAGGATGGTTTTGGTGGCGTCGTTATTTACTTCGCGGGTGGTCTGGCGGCGGGCGGAGAGATCGCGGGAGGCGGCGTTGATCTTGTCGTTGAAGAGGGCTTCATCCTGAATGCGGGCTTGTTTGGCGGCGACGTAGCTGCGCCAGATGACGAAGGGCGCGCCGAGGAGGGCGGCGAGGACGAGGCCGATGTTGCGGATGGCGCTGCCGTCGCCGTCATTCGCATAAGGTCCGAGCCGCAGGCCAGCGCGTAGAAAATCGTAGAGCGTGATGAAGGCGGCGCAGATAAGGATAAGCGCAAGCGCCATGAGCAGCCAGCCAAGGAAACCGCCGAAGTCTTGCACCTTTCTGATCTCGCTCCAGCGTTTGTAGCCGAGCCATTCCAAATTGGTTTGCTTGTTATCATTCGAACTCAAAACAAAGGCGCCTTTCAACTTGTGCCTGCATTCTGCCGTGGAGTTGTAAGGATTGGAAGCGCGAGGTTGAGGGGCCGGGAGGGGTGGGGGGGAACCCCACCCTACGGGGGATGGTTGGGTGGCTCTTTGCCGGGGGCGGGCGGAGAGTGTGGGCCTAGACCGGGCTGCATCCCGGCCCGCCCCCCGATCCGCACCCCGGCAGAGCGCATTGGCGCTGTCGGGCACGGGATTGAAGGCAAGGCGATTGGCGTGGGCGGCGCTGGAAAACGCCGTGGCGGATGCGCCCGCCCGAGGCGGGGCGCGGCCCTAGGTGCTCTAATCCGCTGGGTGGTTTGAAAACCCGCCCCAAGGGATTGCAAACGCGCGGTTCAAAGAATAGGTAACGCTCAAACGCGCGCGGGGGGTGCCGGGCGCGAAAAACGTTGAAAGGAATTCCCCATGGACGGTGGCGCTATTGCCCAGTTTCTCCCGCTTATTCTGATCTTTGCGATCATGTATTTCCTGTTGATCCGACCGCAGCAGAAGAAGATGAAAGAGCATCAGGCGATGATCGAAGCGGTGCGCCGGGGCGATCAGGTGATCACGCAGGGCGGCATCATCGGCAAGGTCACCAAGGTCAAGGACGATGGCGAGCTTGAAGTTGAAATCGCGGACGGTGTGAAGGTGCGCGTGATCAAGTCGACATTGGCGCAGGTTCTGAGCAAGACCGAGCCGGCGGCGAATTCCTAAACCCGCCAGAGGGCTTCTCAGACGGCTTGAAGGGTCTCAACGTGCAATTTCTACGGCTATCATGGCATGCCTGCGTGTTTGCTTTTGCGACGGGGATTTCCGTTGCGGGGGCTGTGGCGGCGGATGCGGCTTGTGGGGATCGCTTCAAGATGATCGCGTGGCCGGGTGGGAGCCTTCCCAATGAGGCGCTGGTGCTGGAGCATTTTGCCGGTGGTGACGTGATCCTGACCGGGGCGCAGGTGATCAAGGCGCAGCCGTCAACCGATCAGCACAACAGGCCGGTTGTCGCCTTTCGCATGTCCGCGGAGGGCGCGCGGCTTTTTGGCGAGTATACCGCCGCGCATATTGGCGAGCCGATTGCGATTGTATTTGACGACAGGCTTTATTCTACGCCGTTCATCCGCGAGGCGATTTTTGGCGGCAGCGGCATGGTGAGCGGGTTGAAATCGGTCGCTGAGGCCCAAGACATGGCGGTGGCGATTGCCAGTCAGGCCTGTGCAGACGCACCGAAAAAAGACCCGGCAACGGGATCATAGGAGACATCTGAATGCTTCAGATTGATATGTGGAAGCGCGTTCTGATTTGGCTGACCGTTGTGGTTGGCCTTTTGCTGGCGCTGCCGAATGGGTTTTACACGCGGGTCGAGACGCGCAACGACGCGGTCAAGGCGATCGCCGAGGGCGGCGCGGGCAACGGTTTGGAAGAGCAGGCCGGGATGTGGCCGAGCTGGCTTCCGAGCGGGTTGGTGAACCTTGGGCTTGATCTGCGTGGCGGGGCGCATTTGCTGGCCGAGGTGCGGACGGCGGATGTTTACAAGACGCGGATCAATAGCATGTGGCCGGAAATTCGCGATATGCTGCGCGAGGAGCGCGCGACTATCGGCACGATCCGGTTGCAGCCGGGGCCGGAGGATCAGCTGCGCATTCGGGTGTCGAACGCGGATCAGGTCGAGCGTGCGGCGAGCCTTGTGCGCGGGTTGGCACGGCCAGTAACGAGCCTGACGGCGGCGGGGGCCAATGACATCGCGGTCAGCGTCGAGGGCGACGTGATCACGGTGCAATTGAGCGCGGCAGAAAAGGCGGCGACGGACAATCGCACAGTGCTTCAGGCGTTGGAGATTATCCGCAACCGGATTGACGAAGTGGGCACGCGAGAGCCGACCATTCAGCGTCAGGGCGCCGACCGGATCCTGATTCAGGTGCCGGGGATCGGCAGCGCCGCCGAGTTGAAGCGCATTATCGGGACCACGGCGCAGTTGACCTTTCAGCCGGTGATTTCACGCACGGCTGACAAGACGGCAAGCGTGGGGGGCGGCGAACAGCTTCTTCCGGCCAAGGAAAACAACGACCGCAAGGACGACACGAGCGACGACATCTATTATGTTTTGGAAGCCGCACCAGTGGTGACGGGTGAGGACCTTGTTGATGCGCAGCCGAGCTTCGACCAGAACGGCCAACCGGCGGTGACCTTCCGGTTTGATGCCAGCGGCGGGCGGCGGTTTGGTGATTACACTGCGCAGAATATCGGCAACCCGTTTGCCATTGTTCTGGACGGGGAAGTCATTAGCGCGCCGACCATTCAGGCGCATATTTCGGGCGGATCGGGGATTATCACGGGGCGCTTTTCTCTGGAGGAAAGCACCGAGCTGGCTGTGTTGTTGCGCGCCGGGGCCTTGCCTGCGGGGTTGAATTTCCTTGAAGAGCGGACAATCGGGCCAGAGCTGGGTGCGGACAGCATCGAGGCGGGCAAGATCGCCTGTATCGTGGCGTTCATTGCCGTGCTGGTGTTCATGTTCCTCAGCTATGGCATGTTCGGGATGTTTGCCAATATCGCGCTGATTATCAATGTGGGGCTGATCTTTGGTTTGCTCTCGCTGATCGGTGCGACGCTGACCCTTCCGGGGATTGCGGGGATCGTTTTGACCATCGGGATGGCGGTTGACGCCAATGTGCTGGTGTTTGAGCGCATCCGCGAGGAGCTTAAGACCGCGAAGGGGCCAGCGCGGGCGATTGATCTGGGCTATGAGAAGGCGTTGAGCGCGATTGTGGACGCCAATATCACGACATTCATCACAGCGGTGATCCTTTATGCGGTGGGCTCGGGCCCGGTGCGGGGGTTCGCGATTACGCTGGGCATGGGGATTTTGACCTCGGTCTTTACGGCGATCTTTGTCACCCGCTTGCTTGTGGTGATCTGGTTTGAACGCCGCCGACCTAAAACGCTGGAGGTGTAAGATGCGCCTGAGACTTGTTCCGACAGATACCAAGTGGGATTTCTTTGGCCGCTCCAAGCTTTGGCTGGGGATTTCGGCGGTCATGATGGTGGTGGCCTTTGCGTCGTTCATGATGCAGGGGTTGAACTATGGCATCGACTTTCGCGGCGGCACGACGATCCGCACGCAGAGCGCCGAGGCGGTCGACATCGGGGTTTACCGCGATGCGATTGACGCGTTGGGCTTGGGCGATGTGACCATCACCGAGGTGTTCGACCCGACCTTTGGCGATGACCAGAACGTCGCGATGGTGCGTATTCAGGCGCAGGACGGACAGGAGAGCGTGACCGCCGACCTGATCGCGAGCGTCGAGGCCGCGCTTGTGGGGGTGGTGCCCGACATTCAGTTTGTCAGCGTGGAAAGCGTTGGTCCGAAGGTTTCGGGCGAGCTGATCCAGACCGCGGTGATTGCCGTGGCGCTCGCCATTGGGGCGGTGCTGGTTTACATCTGGCTGCGGTTTGAATGGCAGTTTGCTGTGGGGGCTGTGGTGGCTCTGGTCCATGACGTGCTGCTGACGATCGGGGTGTTTTCCGAGCTTCAGATTCGTTTTGATCTGGCGATTATCGCCGCTTTGCTGACCATCGTGGGTTATTCGTTGAACGATACGGTTGTTGTGTTTGACCGGGTTCGCGAGAACCTGCGCAAATACAAGAAGATGGAGCTTAAAGAGGTTCTGAACATGTCGATCAACGAGACGTTGAGCCGGACGGTGATGACCTCTGTTACCACTTTGTTGGCGCTGATTTCGCTTTATGTGCTGGGCGGGGATGTGATCCGCGGCTTCGTGTTTGCGATGATCTGGGGCGTGATCGTGGGGACATACAGCTCGATCTTTGTGGCCTCGACCATATTGCTGCGTCTTGGGGTCAAGCGCGATTGGTCCAAGCCGGAAGCGGGTGCGGGCACGCAATATGCCAACATAGATGCCTGACCTTCTGGTCGCGGCGCTGGCGATACCCGGCATTGTCTGGGTATTTGCCGCAGCGTTTGTGGGCGGGGTGGTGCGGGGCTTTGCAGGCTTTGGCACGGCGATGGTTTTCCTGCCCGTGGCGGCGCAGGTTCTTGAGCCGGTTTGGGCGATCATTGTGTTGATCGTGATGGATGTGATCGGGCCGTTGCCCGCCATGCCCAAAGCCTTTCGCGAGGGCCATCCCAAGGATCTGATCCGGCTGATCGCTGGAACGCTTGTGGCGTTGCCGCTGGGCCTTGCGGTGTTGTTTGCGGTTGATCCCAGCGTCTTCAAGATTGCGGTGTCGCTGGTGACGCTGATCCTGTTGGTGATCCTGATGGCGGGGCTGCGGTATCGCGGTGCGATGCGCCCGCCGCTGATTTATGGGACCGGGGCGTTGGCCGGGTTCATGGGCGGCGCGGTGGCGGTGCCGGGGCCGCCGGTGATCATGCTTTATATGGCGAGCCCACATGGGGCGAAGGTGATCCGCGCCAATATCACCGCCTACCTCTTTTGCTATGACATGATGATGTTGATCGGGTTTCTGGTGATGGGGCGGATGAGCGGCGTGCCGGTGGTGCTTGGGTTTGCGGTGGCGGTGCCGTATCTTCTGGGCAACCTTGCGGGGGGCTGGATGTTTCGCCCGGAGTTTGAGCGGCTGTATCGCTGGGCCGCCTATGGGATAATCGCGGTGTCGGCCCTGTCGGGGCTGCGACCGCTTGTGACAGGAGGCTGAGGCCGGTGCAGATCAACGAGATGGATATGGGCGATTTGCGCCCGATTGACGGCTATGGTCCGGGGTATTTCCGTATCGGCGGGGAGCGCTATGAGGGCGCGATCCTGTTGGTGGGCGGAGAGGTCACGCCCTGGGAGGGGTTGGCGGCGCGTGAGGCGCTGTTGGCGCTGGCGGGGGAGGTGGATGTGATCCTGTTCGGGATGGGGGCGGAGATTGCCCATCTGCCGGGTGATTTGCGTGCCGAGATCGAGGGTGCCGGGATGGGGGCCGAGGTGATGAATTCGCCCGCCGCCTGCCGGACGTGGAACATTCTGGCCGCCGAGGGGCGGCGCGTGGCGATGGCGGCATTGCCGATGTGAGGCGCGCTTTGGCCGGGCTTGCGGATGTCTCCCGCCCGGCCGCTGATATGGGCCCGCCCAGTGCCGTGACCTGTGCCGTGACCAGTGCCGTGAGTGGGCAGCGCAGGGCTGTTTCGCGGCCATATTGGGCGGTGCTGTCGCGGGCATGGTGGGGCGGGCATGGTAGGGCGGGCATGGTGGGGCGGCCGTGGGCTTTGCTCTGATCCTGCGCGGCGATTTCCGGCGGCGGCGGTCGCGTTTTCGGCAACTCTAAATACCGCTCAAGCCAAGCCAAGCCGGTAAATCCGGCATAGTCTTGTGAGACATAGTCGCACTTAAGAGCATGTTTATGAGACGTTTCAGCACCAAATTGTTTGCTGCGGTTATTGGATGTGCGGCTATGCCCTTTGCGGCATGGGCAGACGCGCAGCATTGCAAGCTTGTTCCCAAAGGTGGCCTCATCGCTGACAGCTATGAGATTGTTGGCGATGAGGCGTGCAAGCAGGCCTGTGAGGAAACCCAAGGCTGCACTGCGTGGTCCTATACCCCGCATAATTTCAATCCCAAAACCGGGCCGGGATGGTGCCGGATGCTGGGGGAGGTGGCCGGAGAGATTGACGACAAGCGCGACTATTGCGGGCGCTTGTGACGCCTTGCTGGCCGCCTGAGATGATCAAGACGAGAAAGACGATGCCCGATAGATTTTTGCACAAGAAAACCTACCTGTGGTCGATGAGAAGCTTGGGGTCGCGCACGTTGCGCTCGACCGCCGATTGTGAGGTTTCAGCCAGCCACAGGTCTGTAGGACGTCCCGCTCTCTGGCTGAGACCGCTGTATTAAATTGAACATTCAACGAAGGAATACCCTCATGAAATTATCGTGGATCGCCGTTCTCGCCCTTGGGTTGGCAACCCCTGCCTTTGCGCAAGAGCACGAAAAATGTTCGATCACGCCGGTGGATCAAGTCGGCTTTGTTGACACGTTCACCACGGTTGAAGAGTGCATCGCGGCGTGTAAGGCAACCGAAGGCTGCGACAGCTGGTCGTATCGGCCGCACAGCTTTGACAAGGACAAGCCGGGTCAATGCAAGCTGATCAAGGGTATCTTCAAAAAGGAAGACTCGGCCAAGACGTTTTGCGGCAAGATCTGAGCCTGAAGGGTTTTATGGCGCAGCTGCGCTGAGCTTTTGCCACCCCTCGCGGTATCACGGGGGGTGGTTTTTTGGTGCTTGGTCGGCGCGATTGGCCGGGCTTTGCGCGGCTGCGCGATTTAGGACGGCACCTCGGCGATGCGCCAGCCATCGCCCTCGCGTTTGACGGTGAAATCATCCGTCCCGGTTTTCTTCTCGCCCGCAATTGTCAGATCGAGCCAAACGCTGACATAGCCCCGGTTTGCACCGCGCATCTTGCGCGATTGGATTTGAGCCGCGTTCAGCCGCCAGCTCTTCCATGTTTTCAGGCCTTTCTTGGCCTTGCGACCGGGCGACGACACTATGGCCTGTTGCCAGGCCCGATCGCCGCGGATGCGGCTGGCGAGGAAGCGAACGACCGCGGCTTCGGGCGTATTCGGGGCGGGGTTCAGCCCGGCCACAGTGGTTTTGTCGAGCATCATTGGGCCGATGTAGGATTCCCAACCGTTTTCACCTTGGGCGATTTCGGGCGGGGAATAAGATGTCTCGGCCAATGCCACAGAGGGCAGGCAAAGCATGGCGCAGAGTGTGAGAGTCCTGAGGCAACGAGTCATTTGACGCTCCTGATGGGTCGGTTTTGATCGCTTGAAGAGTAGTGGACTACTCGGTCTGCGACTTGGACTGAGAAGGACAGCGGATGGGCGCCAAAGGGACGCGCGGCGGAATACCCGACCTTGACGCATGGCAGTTTCCACGCAAACTTTGGTGTTAGCTTATATCATCAAGTCCCTTTTTGCATAAGCAAAGCGAGGTTTTTGACGTGATTGAGGAGTGCAAGCCCGCCCAAACCGCCAGCCCGTTGATGCGGTTTTCAACCGAATGGTTGCCCGAACGGGACCGCTTGGACATCTGGCGCGAAGAATTCGCGCGGCGTGTCGTGCGGTTGGAGGTCGCGCAGCTTGACGACACGCCGCTGCTCTATGATGCAAGTTTTCAGACGTGTGGCGACGTGTCGGTTGGAGCGGGTGATGTGAGCGCGATTTCATGCACCCGCAGCCGTGAAATGGTGAGCGACGGCAATGGTGATATTGTCATGCTGATCCCGCTGTCGGGCCTAATTCAGGCCGAGCAGGGGATGGTTGAGGAGACCATTGCACCGGGAGGCTGTCTGGTCAGGCGCTCGAGCGAAGTTGGAACGACGCGCTCGCATGCCGGGCAATTTCTGACGCTGAACCTGCCGGTTGAGCGATTGACGGAGCGGGTTGCGGATATTGACCGGTTGGGGATGACGGTTGTGCCGCGCGACACCGAGGTTTTGCCGCTGTTACAGGCCTATTGCCGTGCGCTTTGCGCGCCGGATGCCACCTTGCGAGCGCCTGCGAATATAAATGTCGTGGCCGATCATCTGCTTGATCTGGCGTCTTTGGTTATCGGCGCCCGCCGGGACGCTTGGCATTTGGCACGGGGCGGCGGGTTGCGCGCGGCGCGGCGCCTGTCTGCCGAGGCGGCGATCCGACGCAATGCTGCCGACCCCGGATACCGGATTGCCCATTTGGCCAGCGAATTGAACGCCTCTGAGAGTTATGTGCGCAAGCTTCTGGCCGAGGGGGGCAGCGTTTTTCCGCCATTCTGTTGCAAGCACGGTTGGAGCTTGTGCGTGCCAAGCTGATGGACCCGCGTTTTGACGCGATGATGATTGGTCAGATCGCGCTGAACTGTGGCTTCAATGACATTTCATACTTTAACAGGTCATTCGCGCGTCATTATGAAATGACCCCATCGGCGATGAGAGCCGCGCGGTGACGTGAAGGCGGGCCGATGCGGTGCCTGAGACAGGACAACAGACCGGGCAAGAGACGAGCCCCGAGTATTTATCCCGAGCAAGAGAAGGGTTTTGTCGCTTGGCGGCTTGGGGTAGAGCAAGAGCATGGAATTGAGGGTCACTGATCTTGCTGTGGCGCGCGGGGGCATTCCCGTGCTTGAGGGGCTGAGCTTTGTGCTGCGCCCCGGCAAGGCGTTGATTTTGCGCGGCCCCAATGGGGTGGGCAAGACCACGCTGCTGCGCACGATTGCCGGGTTGCAACCGCCCTTGCGCGGTGAGGTTGGGTTGGATCGTGAGGCGATGGCCTATGCCGCCCACGCCGATGGGATCAAATCGGTTTTGAGCGTTGAGGAAAACCTTGTTTTTTGGGCGCGGGTGTTTGGCACGGACCGGGTGGCGGCGGCGCTGGCGGGGTTTGCATTGGAGCCATTGCGCAATCGCCCGGCGGGAGCCTTGTCAGCCGGGCAGAAGCGGCGGCTGGGGTTGGCGCGTCTGTTGGTCACGGGGCGACCGGTTTGGGTGTTAGACGAGCCGACCGTATCGCTCGACACCGAGGCGGTGGCGATGTTTGGCGCAGCCATTCGCGCGCATTTGGCAACCGGGGGGATGGCGTTGATCGCGACGCATATCGACCTTGGGCTGGAGGAGGCCGCGCTGTTTGATGTGGGGCCATACCGCGCCAAGGCTCCGGCGGGCGATGATTTTGACGAGGTGTTTTTGTGATTGCCTTGTTGCTCAGGGACTTGCGCTTGGCGGTGCGGGCCGGGGGCGGGTTTGGCCTTGGCTTGGCGTTTTTCCTGATCGTTGTGGTCTTGGTGCCCTTCGGCGTAGGCCCGGAGACCGGCCTGTTGGGGCGGATCGCGCCGGGGATCTTGTGGCTGGGCGCTTTGTTGGCGTGTTTGCTATCGCTCGACCGGATATTTGCGCTCGACTGGGAGGATGGCTCGCTTGATTTGCTGGCGACTTCGCCCTTGCCGATGGAGGGGATCGTGTCGCTCAAAGCGCTAGCGCATTGGCTGACCACCGGGGTGCCGTTGGTTTTGGCCTCGCCCTTGTTTGGCCTGTTGTTGAGCCTGCCGGCTCAGGGCTATGCGCCGATGATCCTGTCGCTTTTGATCGGCACGCCCGCGCTGAGCGTGATTGGCACGTTTGGTGCGGCGCTGACTGTGGGGCTCAAGCGGGGCGGGTTGTTGTTGAGCCTGCTGGTGTTGCCGCTTTATGTGCCGACGTTGATCTTTGGCGCGGAAATGGCGCGGCGCGGCGCAGAAGGCTTGGCAGTGCAGGTGCCGATGTTGATGCTGGCCGGGATCAGCCTAGGGGTGATCGCCTTGCTGCCACTTGCCAGCGCCGCCGTTTTGCGCGTCAATTTGCGCTAGCTCACTTGAGCGAATGTGATTGGCGGGGGCTGGAAAATTGCGGCGATTTAAGGCAGATCAAGGTGATTGGGTTTTGTGCGGCTGAAAAGCGGCGCAAAGCCGGGAGAGGAAAGCACACGCGATGAACCTGAACGCACTTTGGGAATATGCCAATCCGCTAAAATTCATGCGGACGACAGAGCGGGTGTTGCCGTATTTCGCGGTGGCGTCGTTTGTGTGTCTTGTGGCGGGATTGGTGTGGGGGTTCTTCTTTACGCCCGAGGATTACCGGCAAGGCTCGACCGTCAAGATTTTCTATCTGCATGTGCCGAGCGCGATGATGGCGATCAACGTGTGGGTGATGATGCTGATCACCTCTTTGGTATGGATCGTGCGGCGCCATCATGTGAGCGCGCTGGCGGCGCGTGCGGCGGCACCGATTGGCGCGGTGATGACGCTTATTGCGCTTTTGACCGGGGCGATCTGGGGGCAGCCGATGTGGGGCACTTGGTGGGCATGGGACCCGCGGCTGACGTCTTTTTTGGTCCTGTTCTTGTTCTATCTCGGCTATATGGCGCTTTGGGCGGCGATTGAGAATGACGATACGGCGGCGGATCTGACCAGCGTTCTGTGCCTTGTGGGGTCGGTTTTCGCGCTGCTGAGCCGCTATGCGGTCAACTTCTGGAACCAGGGGTTGCATCAGGGGGCGTCGCTGTCTTTGGACAAGAAAGAAAACGTGGCGGATGTGTTTTGGTATCCGGCGCTGGTGTGTATTGCGGGGTTTGTGTTGTTGTTCATCACGCTGGTGATCATCCGCACGAACACGGAAATCCGGGCGCGGCGGATGCGCGCGCTTTTGGCGCGGGAGCGGTTGGGATGATGCCGGATTTGGGGAAATACGCCTTTGCGGTGTTGTCGTCTTATGGGCTGTCGATTGGCTTGATCATTGTGCTGGTTCTGGCGTCGATCGGCCGGTCGCGGCGGGTCAAAGCCGCCTTGGAAGACGTTGAGAAGCGGAGAAAGACCGATGGCTAAGCTGAGCCCGATGATGGCGGCACCACCGATTGTGTTTGCGGCGCTCGCAGGCTTGTTCCTGTGGGGGATGCTGCGCGAGAACCCTGACGAGCTTAAATCGACGCTGATTGGCAAGCCTGCACCGGGGGTTTCGCTTGAAAAGCTGGGCGAGACGCCGCTTCTGAGCGATGCGGTGCTGGCGGAGCCGGGGGTGAAGCTGGTCAACTTCTGGGGCGCGTGGTGCGTGGCCTGCCGGGCAGAGCATCCGACGTTGCTCTGGATGCGCGACAACCTTGATGTGCCGCTGCACGGCGTAAATTTTGACGACACGACCGAGCGCGCGCTGGCCTATCTTGAACGTGACGGCAACCCGTTCGCAACGCTGGGAGAGGCCAAAACGGCGCGCACCAAGATTGATTGGGGCGTCTACGGCGCGCCCGAGACCTTTATCATCGGAGCCGATGGCACGGTCTTGATGCGCTATGCCGGGCCGATCACCAAGCGAGTCTATGAAGAGACTATCGGACCGGCGATTGAGAAGGCCAAAGCCGGGCTGCCTCTCGACAACTGATTTCTCTGGCGCTTGGCTTAACCTGTTACTGTCTGGTTTGCGTCCCCTGTCGGCGGCTCTGCCGGAGGTATTTTAGAACAGAAGAAGACAGGGTGTTCCGCGTCTTCATCTGACTGGAAATATCCCGGGGGGTTGGGGGGCTGGCCCCCCATTTATAACGGCGGTTTGGGGGCTGGCCCCCATTCTTAACAGTGGATTTAGCGGATCAGGTTTGGGCGGATCCGCAGTTTGCGGCGGCTTTCCTGTGGCAGGTGGCGATTGAGGCGGCGGTTGATCAGACCGAAAATGCCTATGATGCACAGGGTCAGCAGGATGAAATACCCCGCGAGGATCGGATAGGGGATGAACGGGTTGAACGTTTTATCCGCGAAATAGCTGGCATAATAGAGCGCATCGCCGCGTTGTTGCCACGCCGGGAAGGCCGAGAAAAACACCAGCGTCGTGGCGTGGAAGAGAAAGATCGCCTCGTTCGTATAGGCCGGCCAGGCCAGCCGCATGGCCGTGGGCCAGACGATCCGGCGAAAGCGCGGCCAACCCGAAAAGCCGTAGGCATCGGCGGCTTCGACGTCGCCTTTGGGAACGGAGCGCAGGGCGCCGTAGAAGATCTCGGCGGAATAGGCCGCCGTATTGAAAAACAGCACAATCAGCGCACCGAGCCAAGCAGCGGTGAAGTTGTCAAACAGCGGATTGGTTTTCTTGAGGCTGAGGAACAGCGCGTAGAAAAAGAAGAACTGGATGAACAGCGGCGAGCCACGGAAGATGAAGATGAACCATTCCGCCGGTTTACGCAGGGCCGGGTTTTTCGCCCCCTTCGCGACAGCGAGCGCATTGGCGAAAAAGAACCCCGCGATCAGCGCCAGCACGCCGAAATAGATATTCCAGAGCAGCCCCGAGCCGATCAGCGTGAATTGCTGGCAGAGGGTGAAATCCTCTTTTGGCAGCAGGCGTTCGCCGATGCCCAGAGAGCGCAGCCCGTAGTCTTGAATCGTTTGCCAGCAGCTCATGTGGTGGCCTTTCTGAGGGCTTCGCCGCCGGTTGTGGCCTGTCCGTGCGACAGGCGGCGGGTGAGCCGTTCGATCACCAGTTCAGAGACCCGCGTAAAGCAGAGGTAGAACACCAGCAGCGCGAGGAAATACCACACCCGCCAGTCGCCATGCGGGTAGTCGGTGAAGCGCGAGGTTTTGGTGCCGCCAAGTTCGCGCGCCCAATAGACGATGTCTTCGATCCCGAGCAGAAACAGCAGCGGTGTGGCCTTGATCAGCACCATCCAGAGGTTGCCGAGGCCGGGCAGGGCATAGACCCACATTTGCGGCACCAGCACCCGCCAGAAGCTTTGCCGGCGCGACATGCCATAGGCTTCGGCAGTTTCCATCTGGGCGCGGGGCACGGCGCGCATGGCGCCGAACAGCACATTCGCCGCGAAGGCCCCGAAGACCAGCGCAAAGGTCAGCACCGCAAGCGCGAAGCCATACATTTCATGGACCCATTCCGGGCTGTTTCCCAAGGGCAGTTTGGCCGCGGTGCAGACAATGAAATCGGAGCCTTGGCGCACCGGTTGGTCCCAATCGGGGCACAGCACGCGGTGGCGGGCGTATTCGAACATCTGATCGAGGGCGATCACGAAGAAGAGGAAGAAGGCGATATCGGGCACGCCGCGCACGACGGCGATATAGCCTTTGCCGAGCCAGCCCACCGGCGCGACATGCGAGCGTGCGGCCATGGCCCCGAAGAACCCAAAAGCCAGTGCCACGGGCGCGGTCACGGCCAGCAGGCCGAGCACCTTAAAGAAGGAAAGGTAGAAGGACATATGCACGCCATTGGTCAGAAAACAGCTGAGCCAGCGGATCTGGTCGAGCGTGTCGGGATCAGAGCAATAGGTGAACATATGGGGGCGCTGCCGGATTGGGTCAGGCCCGCCGCGTTAGGAGGCGGGCCTGACGGTTCGGTTTGAGTTATTCGTAGACGGTTGCGTCTTCGCCGAACCACTTTTTGATCATCGCGTTCAGAGTGCCGTCGGCCTTCATTTCAGCGATTGCTGTGTCGAACTTCTTGCGCAGTTCGGCATCGGATTCACGCAGGCCCATGCCGACACCACCGCCGAGCTGCACGTCGGCTGCGACGAATTTCAGGTCGCCGCCGGATTCCTCGACGATCGGGACGAGGTAGTCCTTGTCAGCGAAGACCGCATCGGCTTCGCCGTTACGCACAGCGGCGATGGTTTCTTCGGGGGTTGCGAATTCAACCAGCGTGGCGCCGCTTTCAGCGACATAGCCGGCCTGAATCGTGCCGGTTTGGGCGGCAATAACGGCTGTTTTGACGTCAACGCCATCGGCGAGAGCGACATAGGACGACGCGGCGGGCGGGATGTAGTTTTGGGTGAAGTCGATCACCTTGTCGCGTTCGTCGGTGATCGACATGCCCGCGATGATGGTGTCGTAGTTGCCCGAAACGAGGTTGGGGATGATCGAATCCCAGTCGTTTTTAACCCACTCGCAGGTCAGCTTGGCGCGTTTGCAAAGCTCGTCGCCGAGTTCACGTTCAAAGCCGTCCACTTCGCCCGCGTCGTTGATGAAGTTATACGGAGGGTAGGCGCCTTCGGTGCCCATGCGCACGGTTTTGCCGTGGCTTTCGGCAAAAGCCATGGTGGCCGATACGGCCAGCGCCGCCGTTGTCAGGATTAGTTTTTTCATTGTGATACTCCCTTTTTTATAGTCGATTCTGTGTGCTCGTCTCGGTGCGACCGATCGTTTAGATGTCGGTCGATTTTGCGAACCACTTCTTGCGAAGGCGTTCGATTGTGCCATCTGACTCGAGCGAGTCGAGGGCGGCATTGAAGCCGCGGCGCAGTTTGTCACGACCTTTGGGCACGGCGACGGCGGCACCGCCGGCTTGGATGTCCATCGTGCCGATGACCGAGAGCGCGCGGCCGGTGCGATAGAGGCGTTGGTCGAGATAGTCGGGGCTGCCGAAGGTCAGATCACAGCGCCCGGCGAGCACAGCGTCAAGCGCGGCACCGGCGGTGGCGAAGCTGGCGGTGCGAAAGCCGAGGCTTTTGAGGTGCTCTTCGTGAATGGTGTCTTCTTGCACTGCAATCAGGGAATGGGCCGGGTCGAGAAAGTTGTGAATGCCCACGAACATGCCCTTGGGCTGATTGGCGGTGAGGAAATATTCACGAGTGAAATCAATGTCTTTCAGCCGTGAGGGCGTTATCGACATGCCTGCCATGATGGCGTCGTAGTCGCCCCCGGTAAGGCCGCCAATGATGCCGGACCATTCATGCAGCACCCAATCGCATGTCCAGCCCTGATGGGCGCAAACCGCATTGCCGAGGTCGATCTCAAAGCCGATGGGCGCGCCGGCGGCGTTGAGCGAATTGAACGGCGGAAAGGCGCCTTCGGTGGCGATACGCACGGTTTGACCGGCTGTGGGGCCAGTGATCTTACCGGTAGCCGTATCGGCACGCGCCATGGCTGGCAGGCTGAGCGCGAGACAGAGCGAGAGGCAGTGTGAGAGACGGGCGAAGAGAAGCGGTTTCATGCGTGCACCGTGGAGGAGAGAAAGCCCTTGAGCCGTTCGGATTTGGGCGCGCCGAACAGGGTCGCGGGTGCGCCTTCTTCTTCGATCAACCCTTCGTGCAGGAAAATCACATGATCCGAGACGTCATGGGCCATTTTCATATCATGTGTCACGATCATCATGGTGCGACCTTCTGCGGCGAGGTCTTTGATAACTTTGACAACTTCTTGTTCCAGCTCGGGGTCGAGCGCCGAGGTGGGTTCGTCAAAGAGCAACGCCTGAGGCTCCATCGCCAAGGCGCGGGCAATGGCGGCGCGTTGTTGCTGACCACCCGAAAGTTGGGCTGGCCAAGCGTCGCATTTGTCACCGATCCCGACTTTGGCGAGGTATTTGCGCGCGGCGTCTTCGACCTCGGACCGGGGGCGGCCAAGCACGGTGAGCGGTGCCTCCATCACGTTTTGCAGGATGGTCATATGGGACCACAGGTTGAACTGTTGAAACACCATCGACAGGTTGGTGCGGATGCGCAGCACCTGTTTGCTGTCAGCGGGGCGGCGGTTGTGGCCGGTGCCTTTCCATAAGAGCGGCTCTCCCTGAAAGAGAATGTCGCCTTGCTGGCTGTCTTCGAGCAGGTTGGCGCAGCGCAGAAGCGTCGATTTGCCCGACCCGGAGGAGCCGATCAGCGAGACGACATCGCCCTTGTTCGCGGTGATGTTGACGCCTTTGATCACCTCGAGCGTGCCGTAAGCCTTGTGCAGGTTACGGATTTCGATAACCGGTGTGGCGACGTTGTTGGCTTCGGTTTTCACTATGTTTTGCTTGGATTTGCTTGTGTTGCGAGCAGTTCAGGGGAGTAGGACGCAAATTTAGGCATTTTGCAACGCGGAATACGCCCATTCCGTAGGGGAAAGCGGCGAAATGCCGAGATTTTCAGCGGATTTACCTGTTTGAGGGAGAGGCCGGTGGCGGCGGTGTCGGCATGGCGAGGTAGTCCTGTTCCGAAATGGTGGTGAGGCCGCGCAGGTGGAGGGCGCTGCGGTGCGCGTCGGGCAGGGTGTTGATGGCGGTTGTGATGGCGGCGCGAAGCGGGGCGGGATCACGCCCGAGCGCGGTGATAAAGGGCAGGCCGGGCGTGGGCGCTGTGGCGTCGATGACGTGGAGATCGGCGGCAAACGGGTCATGGGCGCGGATCATCGCCCAGCTGAGCGCGTCGAGCGCTGCGAAATCGGCGTGGCCCTCGGCCACCGCGCGGGCGGAGGCGCGATGCGCACCGGTTTGCGAGAACGCGCCGGGGGTGATGCCAAGCGCCTGCATATGCAGCGCGGGGGCGGCCCAGCCGGATTGCGAGAGCGGCTCGTTATAGGCGAAACGCTGACCCTTGCGGGCGGTGAGCGGAGTGTCGTCGCGGGCGACAAAGACCGAGTTGTAATAGCCGGGGGCGCAGCCGGGCAGGCCATAGTCGGGCGTGCCGACGAGGGTGACGTGGCCGTGCAAGCGGGCGCGAAAGGGCAGGCCGCAGGTTTGCCCCAAGAGCAGGTCGGGCGATTGCCAAAGCGCCCAGAGGTCATCACCGCGGGTGAGCGCGGCGGGGCCGTCGCCAAGGGCGGCGCGGATGGCAGACCAGAAGGCATCATTGGCGGGCGCGGTTTCGGCCCGGTCATACATTGCCAGCGTGGCAATGAGGTCGCGGCTCATGACCCGGCGCGTTGGCGGGCGATGGCGCTGTCGCGGTCGGAAATGCCCAACAGGTTGGCGATCATCCGCATGTTGGCGTCTTCAAGCTCGTCACGGTCGCCATCGGCCAGAACCACCGACCACATGGCGGTGATCAGGGCGAGGCGGTCGTCATGCGGGACCGTGTCCTTGAGCGCGCGGGTAAAGCGGACCGTGTCGGGGGCTTCGCCTTCGAGAACTTCAGCTTCGCCGCGTAAGGTGCTGGCTTCGTTATCGGAAAGGCCGTATTGCGCGGCGAGGACGCGGTCGATCTGGGCGATCTCGACGCGTGCATAGTCGCCATCGGCGCGCGCCAAACGCACCAGCAATGCTGCGAGCGCAAGGCGGGCTTCCTCGTGATCCAAGGGAGCGGGTTCAGTGGCCGTGAGCCGACGCAGGAAGCTGGCGAACATGCGGGGTTATCCGTTTTGGGCCGCAGCGCGGGCGGCGGTGTTTTCGTCTTGGGTGAGGCCGAGGGCGGTGCAGGTTGCGGTGATAACGCTCAGCTCTTCGGGGCGTTCAAGACCATCGGCGAGCAGCACCTGCCAAAGGGCGCGCAGCGTGTCGAGGCGGCCTTCGCGGGACACCGTTTCACGGATCAGCGCGGCGAATTCGGCGGTGTCATCGGGCGCGGCGGCTTCGAGTTTCTCGCAGGTGGCGCGCATCTTGGCCGCCTCGATTGGGCCGATGTCATTGGCGCGTGCAAGGGTGCGGTCGATGCGCTGAATTTCCTCGACCCGGTAGCTGTCGTCCGATTTGGCCACCCGCACCATGAGCGCGCCGAGCGCCAGCTTGGCGTCGGGTTCAGGCAGGGGCGCGGGTTCGGGGTGGGAAAACGCGGAGAGGATACGTTGAACGATTGGCATCTGTGTGTGTTACCCGTCATAGCCTTCGATGATTACGATATCGCCGCTTGATACCGGATCGCGCAGCGCCTTGGCGGCCTGATAGCCGTCGGAATGGTAACAGGCAAGCGCGGCTTTGTAGGAAGGGAATTCAATCACGACATTGCGGCTTCGCGAGGTGCCTTCGGGGGTTTCAAACTGCCCGCCGCGTACCAGAAAACGCGCGCCGTATTCGGCAAAGGGCGCGGCATTGGCGGCGACGTATTTCATATATTGGTCGATATCATCCACATCGACGCGGCCGATCCAGTAGCCTTTTGGCATGTCATGTCCCCCTGAGGCAATTTTGCTGACGCATTTTTCACAATGCTGCGCGGTGTTGGGGGGTGGGTCAAGAGCGGATTAGCCGGTCAGCTGAGCGATGTCGAAAGCGAGGTTGTCGATGGCGATGCCTTGGGGGTCGTCATTCAGGATCAGAATGCCAGCGATGTCGGCCTGACCGCTGCTGCGCAGGAAGCCGTAGTTCTCTTCGGAGAGGTCGGACAGGCGCAGGCGGGCGATTTCCGAGCCGTCGCGGCGCAGGAAGATCACGGTCATAGTGCCGTCTTCTCCGCCGCGCAGATCAAAGGCGAACGCGCCCTGATCGGTGTCAAACTCGACCGCGATGGCGCCTTCGCCGACCGCTTCGGCGCGTGGGAAGCGGGCCGGACCATGGCCCTGAAGCACGGTGGTGCCGGGCAGGCGCATGGCCCCTAGCGTGGCGCCCGGCTCTCCGGGACGGCCTTGAGGGGGGCGAGGGCGGGGCCGCTGATAAGGTCAAAGTCACCATTGGTTTCAATGATTTGCCCGGCAAAGCGTTCGCCAAAGCGGGCGCCGGGGCGGACCAAAAGCTCGTCGATCGGATGGCCAAGGCCAAGCGCGCTTCGGACATCGTCAAAGGTGATGACATGGGCGAGGGCGAGGCTGTCGCGGGAGACGAGGCAAACAGGCAGGCCGCAATCGCGCGGCTCTGCGTGGGTGGGGCCGGCCAGCCCGGCCAACCCGGTGAGGAGCGCGAGGCCAGCCCCGCAAATAAGGCGGGGCAAGGTGGTGAACGGCAGGGCAAAGGGCGCGATCATGACCGGCAGCATAGCATTTTTTCGCCAATCGGGCGAGGCATTGATGAACAGGGCGAAACGCATTGGTGCTCAATGCGAAACGGCTTTCCGTTTTCCGGTCACATTTGCTCCGCAGTTTGGGCAATTTACGCCGCTAGGTTGCACAACGTGAGGTGGAAAATAGACGCTTTAGCGAGCCCGCAGAGATGGGCGTACAGGAAACGACCAAGGACGGTAGAGTATGGAAGATTTCAACGCGTTCGACTGGTCTGGGGCCAGCGAATTCGAGCAAAGACGTCAGATCCGCAAGGCGGGAGCCGCGGAGTTGAATGCGGTCATGCGGCATTATGACTGGGCGCATCATCCGCAGACGGTGATCGGCTGGGCTGCGGCGCAGAAAGAGGTTGAGTTGGGCGCGGCGCTGGCGGCGTTTTTCAACGGCGATCCGATGCGCTTTAACTATGTTCCGAAGCGCGATGTGAGCGATGATTACGCCGCAACGATGCGCTTGCTGGACACGATTTTCCAGCGGATCAATGCCGGGTTTTACCTGCCGGACCCAGTGTTCTGCGAGGAAAAGCTTGCGATGTTGGAACGCTGGATGACCTATCAGCGCGAAGATGCGCGGTCGCGCACCTGTTGCGGGCGTTGGGTGTTTGACACCGAGATGCTGGAGCCGGTTCTGGGGCCGCAGGTGATCGGGTTTGACCTGAGCCCGCGCGAGTCAGGCGATGAGGCGGGGTCCGGGTTTTCGGTGATGAAACTGCTCAAGCCGCTGGTCGGCTGAAAGTGACGTGGGGGGGCACCCTCCCCACGGCAACGCGGGCGTTTGACAGTTAGACCAGTCGCGAGGTTTCCACCGCGGCGCGCACGAAATCGGCGAACAGCGGGTGCGGCGCGAAGGGTTTGGATTTTAGTTCCGGGTGGAACTGAACGCCGATGAACCACGGGTGGTCCTCCCATTCGACGATTTCGGGCAGGCGGCCATCAGGGGACATGCCCGAGAAGGTGAGTCCGCATTTTTCCAGCTTTTCACGGTATTGGATATCGACCTCATACCGGTGGCGGTGGCGTTCTTCGATCTCGCTTGCGCCATAGATCGAGGCCACATGCGAGCCGTCCTTGAGCGCGGCGTCATAAGCGCCAAGGCGCATGGTGCCGCCTTTGTCGTCAGAGGTTTTGCGGGTCACGGTATAGTTGCCCTGCACCCATTCCTTGAGGTGGTAAACCACCGGAGTAAAACGCTTTTTCCCGGCTTCATGGTCGAATTCTTCGGAGCCGGCGTCTTTTATACCGGCGACGTTGCGGGCGGCTTCGATCACCGCCATTTGCATGCCGAGACAGATGCCCAAATAGGGCAGTTTACGTTCGCGGGCGAATTGCGCGGCCTTGATCTTGCCTTCGGTGCCGCGTTCGCCAAAGCCGCCGGGGACGAGAATAGCGTGGTAGCCTTCGAGGAAGGGCGCGGCGTCTTTCTTGTCGAACACCTCGGCGTCGACCCAGTTAACGTTGACCTTGACCCGGTTGGCCATGCCGCCGTGGGTGAGCGCCTCTTTGATGGATTTATAGGCGTCTTCGAGCTGGGTGTATTTGCCGACAATGGCGACGTTCACCTCGCCATCCGTTTTATGGATGCGGTCGTAGACGTCCTCCCAGACGGTGAGGTCGGGGCGTGGGGCGGGGGCGATCTGGAAGGCATCCAGAACGGCCTGATCGAGGCCGACGCGGTGATAGGCCAGCGGCGCCTCGTAGATGGATTTGAGATCGTAGGCGGGGATCACCGCTTCGGGGCGGACATTACAGAAGAGCGCGATCTTGCCGCGTTCCTTCTCGGGGATCGGCTGTTCGGAGCGGCAGACGAGCACGTCTGGCTGGAGGCCGATGGAGCGCAGCTCTTTGACGCTGTGCTGGGTCGGTTTGGTTTTCAGCTCACCAGAGGCGGCAAGCCACGGCAGCAGGGTGAGGTGCATGAAGATACACTGGCCACGCGGGCGTTCTTGGGCGAACTGGCGGATCGCCTCGAAGAAGGGGAGGCCTTCGATATCGCCCACGGTGCCGCCGATCTCGCAAAGCATGAAGTCGACCTCATCATCGCCGATTTCGATGAAGTCTTTGATTTCATTGGTGACATGCGGGATGACTTGGATGGTTTTCCCCAAGTAGTCGCCGCGGCGTTCGTTTTCGAGCACGTTGGTATAGATGCGGCCCGAGCTGACGCTGTCGGTCTTGCGGGCGGGCACGCCGGTGAAGCGTTCGTAGTGGCCAAGGTCAAGGTCGGTTTCCGCGCCATCATCGGTGACGAAGACTTCGCCATGTTCAAACGGTGACATGGTGCCGGGATCGACGTTGAGGTAGGGGTCAAGTTTTCGCAGCCGGACAGAGAAGCCTCGCGCTTGCAAGAGCGCGCCGAGTGCGGCAGAGGCAAGACCCTTGCCGAGTGAAGACACAACACCGCCGGTGATGAAAACGTAACGCGCCATGTGGTTGCTGACCCCCGTGTAAGCGATTGAACCGCCCAAAAACCTAAATCATGCCGCCGGACAGGAGGCATGTATCACGGGATTTGAGCCATACAGGATCGCGGAGGTTTGGCAACCGGACCGCAAGATGATGTTGTCGCTTTTTTCAAAGCCTCAACAGGTTGTAGGTGGTGGTGAAGGCGTTTGGCAGGGGGACGTGGCCCCCTGTTGTTTGCCTTTTGCGGTGTGGTCCCGGTTTGGCCTTAGTCGGCTTTGGGAACCAGCGGTGTGTTGTCGCCCGGTGTCGGGGGCAAGAGCGCGCCGCCGTCGAGTTTGGGCAATTCGGTTTCGGCAGGTGCCGGGGCGGAGCCGCCGACACGGTCGAGCACCGAGGTGTCAGCCGATTTCTGTGCCGCGATGATCGTCAGGGAGATCGAGGTGCAGATGAATGCAATCGCGAGAATCCATGTGAGTTTGCCCATCGCCGTGGCCGCCGAGCGCGAGGAGACCGCGCCGCCGCCGCCACCGCCCATACCAAGCCCGCCCCCTTCGGAGCGCTGCAACAGCACCACGCCAATGAGGCCAAGGGCCAGAAGAAGGTGGATGATGAGAACGACATTTTCCATGGGTGGGCGGCCTTCGCGGGGTTAACTCTGCCGGGCTATGTAGGCGAAAGGGGCGCGGGGCGCAAGGCGTAGTGGGCGGGGTTTTTGAGGCGGTGGCTGGGGAACGCAAGTGTGATGGTGCCATGCCACGGTTTGGCGCGCGCAGGGCCTAGCGCGGCTGGGCCGGGTTGCCGACCACCGTGGCCCCGGCGGGCACATCGCGGGTGACGACGCTGCCTGCGCCGATGATTGCGCCGTCGCCGACAGTGACGCCTGCAAGCAGGATCGCGCCGCCGCCGATCCAGACGTGATTGCCGACGGTGACGGGGCGGGCGATTTCGAGGCCAGCGGCGCGTTTGTCGGCGTCTTGGTGGTGTTCGGCGCAATAAATCTGCACCGAGGGGCCAAGCAAGGTGCGCGCCCCGATATGCACCGGTGCGGTGTCGAGGATGGTGCAGCCGGCGTTGAGAAAAACGCCCGCCGCCAGATGGATGTTGAACCCATAGGCGCAGTGGAAGGGGGCTTCGATCATGGCATCGGGCGCAACCGCGCCGAACAGGGCCGCGAGCGGCGGCGCAATCAACCCGCGTTCATCGGGGGGAAGCGTGTTGTGGGCATGGAGCGCGGCGCGCACCGGTTGGCGCAGGGCGTCAAGCTCGGCGTCGAGGCAGGAGTACCAGTCGCCTGCCTTCATTTTCTCGCGTTCGGTGCGGGGTGTATCAGCCATAGCCATGGGGCGCAGCGGCAGGCGCTGCGCCCGGATGTCTTATTCGGCGGTGTCGGCAGAATCGGCGTTCAATTGGCCGTAGTTCTGCACCCCGATTTCGTCGAGCAGACCGATTTGAGTCTCGAGGAAGTCGATATGGCCTTGCTCGTCGAGAATCAGCTCTTCGAACAGGTGCATCGAGGCGTAATCGCCAACTTCGTTACAATATTTGCGGGCTTCGCTATAGAGCGCGACGGCCTCCATCTCGGCGTCGAGATCGCAGGTCAGGGTTTCGCGCAGGTTTTCACCGATGCGCAGCGCGTCGAGGGTTTGCAGGTTGGGGTGGCCTTCGAGGAAGATGATCCGGTCGATCAGCTTGTCTGCGTGCTCCATCTCTTCGATGCTCTCTTCGCGCATCTTCTTGGCCAGTTTGCCATAGCCCCAGTCGGCCTGAAGCCGGTAGTGCAGCCAAAACTGGCTCACCGCGGTCAGTTCGACGCGCAGGGCCTTGTTGAGATATTCAATGACCTTCTTGTCACCTTTCATGGCGTTTCCTTTGTTTTTAACAGTGTTAGACGCGGGCATGTTCGCTTGATGAATTTATATTAAACGCGGCGGCGCGGCGCGCAAGGCAATTTTGAATCATTCTAAATTGAGAGTGAGTCGCAGCGGAACGCACGGCGTTGGCAGCGCCAAAAGCGGTGTTTTGAGGGGCTGTGAAAGGGGAGGCCACGCGGAATGAAAGCCGTTTGGGCGGGACACAGCGCCGCTTATTCAGCGGCGATTGCCATGCGCAGATTGCGCAGTTCGGCGGGCACGCCGACCTTGGGGTTCGAGCGCATGGTCGACACGAAGAGTTTCATGCAGCCGCCGCAATCGGCCTGTTTTCCAAGGGCGTGATAGATGCGACCGGGGGTGATGACGGTTTGCGGATCAGAGCTGCGCATCCAGTCGATGGCGGCATGAATGTCATGGTCCGAGATCTTCTGACAGCTACAAATGATCATGGGTATCCCCCCAAAGGCATGGTCATGGGGAAAGTTATTGACAAAAACACTCAGGTTGTCAATTCCGATGGAAACACTTGGAAATAAAAACTGCGCGGGACCGCGATGCAAAGGGGGCGATCCGGGTGTTTCGGGTCGCCTTTGCCGCGCTTTTAGCTGTCAGCCTATTCGTCGATGTCATCCATGTCGGCCTGTCCCGAGAGCTTGCGGCGCACGTGGCTCCAGCTGAGGCCGACGCCGAGCACGAGGGAGAGCGAAACAAGGCCGATCCAGGTGTTTTGCGTTGCGTCTTCGAGGTTCAGCCAGCCGAGATCGTAAAGCACCCAGAGCAGGGCGGCGACAACGGCGAGCACCAGCCCCATGCCAAACGCCCCGATCGAACGCAGCGTGGCGCGCAGGTAAATGATGTAGCCGACGAGCAGCAAGAGGGCGAACAGCACCGTGAGCGACATTTGCGAGGCATAGTTGCTGCGTGCCCATTGGACAAAGTTCCAATCGGTCGGGTTGAAGGTGGCGGCAAGAAGAATGAAGGCGAAGGCCCAACGCAGTAGGAATCCCATGGCGGTCTCTTTTCAAGGTGTCTTGGTTCGTGGTGTCGTTGTGTTCGATTTTGGCGTGGCGGAGTGGTGCGGTAAATTACCGTGGCGGAGTTGAGCGGGTTGTCCGCGGTTTGTCCAGTGCTGCGGTGAATTTGCCGAATGCGCGGATAAGAGGTTTTCCCCGGAGCGATGGGGCGATATACCGACGCGGGTTTGATCCAAGAAAAGAGGACCATCATGGCCAATGTTGTCGTAGTCGGCGCCCAATGGGGTGACGAGGGAAAAGGCAAGATCGTAGACTGGCTGAGCGAGCGGGCGGATGTGATCTGTCGCTTTCAAGGCGGGCATAATGCGGGCCATACATTGGTCATTGATGGCAAGGTTTACAAGCTGCATGCGCTGCCCAGTGGTGTGGTGCGGGGCGGCAAGCTGTCGGTGATTGGCAACGGTGTTGTGCTGGATCCGTGGAACCTGTTGCAGGAGATCGAGACGATCACCGGGCAAGGGGTCGAGATTTCGCCCGACACGTTGATGATTGCCGAGAACACGCCGCTTATCCTGCCGTTTCATGGTGAGTTGGACCGGGCGCGCGAGGAAGCGGCGAGCAAGGGCACCAAGATCGGCACCACCGGGCGCGGGATTGGCCCGTGTTATGAGGACAAGGTGGGGCGCCGGGCGATCCGGGTTGCGGATCTGGCTGACAAGGCGACGTTGGAGGCGCGGGTGGACCGCGCGTTGCAGCATCACGATCCGCTGCGCAAGGGCCGGGGATCGAGCCGATTGATCGCGATGCTTTGGTGGCGTTGCTGAGCGAGGTTGCACCCAAGATTTTGAAGTTTGCGGCACCGGTTTGGAAGGTTCTGGCCGAGAAGCGCAAGGCCGGGAAACGGATATTGTTTGAGGGGGCGCAGGGCGCTCTTTTGGATATTGATTTCGGGACTTATCCGTTTGTGACCTCGTCCAATGTGATTGCCGGACAGGCGGCGACCGGCGTGGGCGTTGGCCCCGGCGCGATTGATTTCGTGTTGGGGATCGTCAAAGCCTATACCACCCGTGTGGGTGAGGGGCCGTTCCCGACCGAGTTAGAAGATGCCGATGGGCAGATGCTGGGCGAGCGGGGCCATGAATTTGGCACCACCACCGGGCGCAAGCGGCGCTGTGGCTGGTTTGATGCCTGTCTGGTGCGCCAGACCTGTGCGACCAGCGGTGTGAACGGGATTTCGCTGACCAAGCTGGATGTTCTGGATGGGTTTGAGACGTTGAAAATCTGTGTTGGCTATGAGCTGGATGGGAAGCGGTTGGATTACCTGCCCACGGCAGCAGAGAGCCAGGCGCGGTGCAAGCCGATCTATGAGGAGATGCCGGGGTGGAGTGAGTCGACCGAAGGCGCGCGCTCTTGGGCGGATCTGCCGGCGGAGGCGATCAAATATGTGCGCCGGGTGGAAGAGTTGATCGAATGTCCGGTTGCGTTGCTGTCGACCAGCCCGGAACGGGAAGACACGATTCTGGTGACTGATCCCTTCGCGGATTGAGGTGGCTTAGAATTCTTTCGAAGAATTCTATCAAAAATCCTTGGAGGATTTTTGGGCGGTCAAGGTGCAGGTGGCGCGCTTTTTGTGACAAAAAGCGGGCCGAATTCTTTGAAAGAATTCGTGCTGGGAAGGGAAAGCGATGTTTGAAAACTTGTCCTATAAGGCACGCCGGCGGTGGGCGCTGGTGGTTTTGCTGATCTGGTTGCCGTTTTACGTGGTTTTGGCGGTGACGATCCTGAACCGGATTGGTGTCATGCCGATTTACTTGTCTGTGCCGGTCTATCTTGCGGTGGGTGTGGCGTGGATTTTGCCGTTCAAGGGCGTTTTCAAGGGGATCGGTCAGCCCGACCCGGATGAGCAGGGCTGAGCGATGCGGGCGCGCCTCTCTGGCTTGCCCGGAGGTACGTGGGCTGTTAAGCCTCGGCGAAACCCGATGGTTTTCATCGGTTAATGCGAGGCCTACCGGTTGAACATCACGACACGACATGCGGCGCCCCCACGGCTTGAGATTCGCAATCTGCGGCGCGTTTATGATGGGCGCGCGGTGGTGGATGACGTTTCGCTGCAGGTCGAAGCGGGGCGGGTGACGTGCCTTTTGGGGCCATCGGGCTGTGGGAAGTCGACCACGCTGCGGATGATTGCCGGGGTCGACATGCAGGATTCGGGCGAAATTTTCGCCGATGGCACGTTGATCTGCGACACGGTGTTCCGGGTGCCGCCGGAGCGGCGCAACATCGGGTTGATGTTTCAGGATTTCGCGTTGTTTCCGCATTTGAGCGTGGCGCAGAATGTGGCCTTTGGGTTGCGGATGGATGCCGAGGCCAAGCGGGCGCGGGTTGAAGAGCTGTTGGCGGCGGTGGAGTTGGGCCGCTTTATTGATGCCTATCCGCATGAGTTGTCGGGCGGTGAGCAGCAGCGGGTGGCGTTGGCGCGGGCGCTTGCGCCAAGGCCGAAAATCATGCTGATGGATGAGCCGTTTTCCGGGCTGGACAACCGGCTGCGCGATGACATTCGCGATCTGACGCTGGAGGTGTTGAAGCGCGAGGATGCCGCCGTTCTGTTGGTCACCCATGAGCCGGAAGAGGCGATGCGTATGGCCGATGAGATCGCCTTGATGCGCGGTGGGCGGATTGTTCAGCAGGGCGCGCCCTATAACATCTACAACGCGCCGGTTGACAAGGCGGCGGTTGCCTTTTTTAGCGATATCAATGTGATAGGCGGTGTTGTTCAAGGAGCGCTGACCGATACAGCCTTTGGTCAGTTTCTGGCCCCCGGTGTGCCGGACGGGCAAGCGGTGGAGATCGTGATCCGCCCGCAGCATGTCAAGATTGACTTTGATCGCAACGGCCGTGGTCCGGACCCGACGCCTCAGGATGGGGTGCCGGCGCGCGGCGTGGTTGAACGGGCGCGTTTTATGGGGTCGGAGAGCCTTGTGGAGTTTCGGCTGGATTTTGACGGCTCGATGTTCAAGGCGACGGTGCCGAATGTGTTTTTGCCGAGTCCGGGCAAGCCTTTGTGGCTGACCATCCGGCGGGACCGGTGTTTTGTGTTTCCGGTGTTGGGCTGACGGAACGGCAGGGCCGTTCATGGCGGATGGCGCGCGCGCTTTCCGAGGTATTTTCCCAACAGAAGACTCAGGGTGTTTGCGGATGGTTTGGGGCTGCTTATAGTTGCAATGGATGAGCGATGAGCGAGCAGAATTGCGCCGGGGGTGGACCACGGGTGCCTGTGCGACGGCGGCGACGCGGGCGGCGTTGATGGCGCTGTGGGGGGAGGGGTTTCCCGAACGTGTGCGGATTACCCTACCCAAGGGCGAGCGGCCGGAATTTGACGTGGCATTCCAAGATATTGGCGAGGGTTGGGCCGAGGCGGGCATCGTCAAGGATGCGGGCGATGACCCGGATGTGACCCATGGCGCGTTGATCCGGGTGCGGGTGTCGTCTTCGGACGGCGGCGTGGTGTTCGAGGCCGGTGAGGGCGTTGGCGTTGTCACCAAACCGGGCCTGCCTGTGGCTGTGGGGGGCCGGCGATCAACCCGGTGCCCAGAGCGATGATGCGCGCGACCGTTGAAGAGATGGCGGCGCGGTTGGGACAGCTGGGCGATATCACAATTCGCGTCAGTGTTCCGGGCGGCGAGGCGCTGGCGCAGAAGACGTGGAACCCGAGGTTGGGGATCAAGGGGGGCTTGTCGATTCTGGGGACGACCGGGATTGTGCGGCCGTTTTCCTGTGCGGCTTGGATCGCCTCGATCCATCGCGGGATTGATGTGGCACGTGCCGAAGGGTTGGGCCATGTGGCGGGCTGCACCGGCGCAACCAGCGAGCGGGTGGTTCAGGGGCTTTACGGGCTGAGCGACGGGGCGATGCTGGACATGGGCGATTTCGTGGGCGGGATGTTGAAATACCTTGCGAAACACCCTGTGGCGCGGGTGACGGTTGGTGGCGGGATTGGCAAGATCACCAAGCTGGCGCAGGGGCATTGGGATTTGCATTCAAAGCGCGGGCAGGTGGATTTTGACGCATTGGCCGACATCGCAGGCGATGCGCGGGTGGCGGGTGCGAACACCGCGTTGCAGGCTTATGAGATCGCGGGCGCGCCTTTGGCAGAGGCGGTGGCGCGGCGGGCCTTGGCACAGGTTGAGGCGCGGTTTGGTGGTGAAATGCGCTTTGACGTTGTGGTGATTGACCGGGGTGGC
The DNA here is from genome assembly GCA_025916135.1 of Rhodobacteraceae bacterium D3-12. Taxonomy (NCBI): domain Bacteria; kingdom Pseudomonadati; phylum Pseudomonadota; class Alphaproteobacteria; order Rhodobacterales; family Roseobacteraceae; genus Phycobium; species Phycobium rhodophyticola. The sequence goes on from CP104793.1 coordinate 1,479,164, forward strand.
GAGATTATCGCGAGGGCGGGCGCGTGAAGCTGTTGTTGCTAGCCGGAACCGGCGAGGCGCGGGAGCTCGCCCAAGCTTTGGCCGGCATGGCGGGCGTTGAGGCGGTGGCCTCGCTCGCCGGGGAGACACGGCGGCCTGCGCAATTGGCCTTGCCCACGCGGGTGGGCGGGTTTGGTGGGGATGCGGGTTTTCGCGCCTATTTGCAACGTGAGGGGATCGGTGCGGTGTTGGATGCGACCCATCCGTTCGCGGACCGGGTGAGCGCTCGGACGGCGCGGATTTGCAGAGATTTGGATGTGGCGCATTGCCTGTTTCAGCGCCCTGCCGGGCCGCGGGGCCGGGGGATGATTGGGTTGCGTTGCAAGACGGAGTAGAGGCGGCGGCGCATGTGGCGGCAGGTTCGGTCGTGTTTCTGGCCACTGGGCGCAAGACCTTGGCGGAGTTCCAGAATTTGACGGGGCGGCGGGTGTTTGCGCGGGTGATTGATGCGCCATCAACGGCGTTTCCCTTTGCCGGAGGAGAGTGGGTGCAGGGGCGGCCACCGTTTTCTGTTGCCGAGGAGGAGGCGTTGTTTCGCCGCTTGGGGGTGGATTGGTTAATCGTGAAGAACGCGGGCGGGGCGGCGTCGCAAACCAAGCTGATTGCGGCGCGAAACTTGGGCGTTCGCGTGGGGATGATTGAGCGGCCCGATCTGCCCGATGGGGTAGTGCCTGTGCGGTCGGTTGAGGCGGCGTTGGGCTGGGTCGAAGGGCTGTTGGGATGAGCGGTTATGTGGCGCATAGGGCCGGGATGGCGATGAGATGAGCGTGGGGCGTGTCATCACCGGGCCGGAATGTGTGCGCGAAGGGGCCGAGTGGTTGGCGGTGCGGGATGCGGGCATGGCAGAGGCGTTTGCCGCCGTGGATGAGGTGCCGCTGCGCCTCAAGCCCGACGGGTTTGGCGCGGTGTTGAGCGCGATCGTGAGCCAGCAGGTAAGCGTGGCCTCGGCGCAAGCGATCTGGGGGCGGTGTTGCGATGCCGGGTTGACCGAGGAAGCGGCGGTTTTGGCGGCGGGGGAAGAGGGGCTGCGCGCAGTTGGGCTGAGCCGCCCCAAGCAACGCTATGCATTGGCGCTGGCGGGGGCGGGGATTGATTATGCCGCATTGCGCGAGCGATCCAGCGATGAGGTGATAGCCACGCTGGTCGCGGTTCCGGGGATCGGCGCGTGGACGGCGGAAATTTACGCGATGTTCAGCCTTGGGCGGGCGGATGTGTTTGCGCCCGGCGATCTTGCTTTGCAGGAGGCGGCGCGGTTGCTCTACGGCTTGGAGGCGCGGCCCAAGGAGCGGGCGTTTCGCGAGATGGCCGAAATCTGGGCGCCGTGGCGATCGGTTGCGGCGCGATTGCTCTGGGCCTATTACCGGGTGGCAAAGGCGAGGGAAGGTATCAGATGACACGGGTTTTGAAGGCAGGCCGCAAGGGGCCGGAATCGGGGACGACGCGGTCTGTCGTGGTGTTCCTGCATGGGTATGGCGCGAATGGCGCGGATTTGCTGGGCTTGGCGGATCCGCTGGGCGAGCATTTGCCGGACACATTGTTTGTGGCCCCGGATGCGCCGGAGAACTGCCCCGGCGCGCCGATGGGATACCAGTGGTTTCCGATTCCGTGGATAGACGGGTCGAGCGAAGAAGAATCAGAGCGCAGCATGCAGGCGGCGGTCGAGGATTTGAACGCATTCCTTGACGCGCTGTTGGTGGACGAGGATCTGTTGCCCGAGCAGATGGTGCTGTTCGGGTTCAGCCAAGGCACGATGATGAGCCTGCATGTGGCGCCGCGCCGCGAGGACGAGATCGCCGGGATTGTCGCGTTTTCGGGGCGGGTGTTGTCGCCCGAATTGCTGGTGGATGAGGCGGTGTCGAAACCGCCCGTTCTGCTGGTGCATGGCGATGCGGATGATGTGGTGCCGCCGCAGTCTTTGCCCGAGGCCGCCGATGCCTTGCAAGCGGCGGGGTTCAAGGAGGTCTATGCCCATGTCATGAAGGGCACCGGCCATGGGATCGCGCCGGATGGGCTGTCTGTGGCGCTGGCGTTTATGCGCGACAAGCTGGGCCTTTAGGCCGGGGGTATCGCAGCGTTGAAGAGATTGAAGGGGGGCGGCTTTGGCTGCCCCCTTTGGCGTTCTTGAGGGGTGGGTTTTGGGCCGTTTGGGGCGCGGTTACCGCAGGGGCGTCGGAGGGGTCCGGAGCCGGGGCGGTGTTTGATTGGTGCCTTGTAAGGTGCTGACAAATATTAATTTTTCATGAACTGGGCGCACGGAGAGCGCCGTGCTCAATTTGACTTTTGGCGCAATTTAGCCTAGGGTCATTGCCATGCTGGAAGGCAAATCAGGGCGGGTTTGGGTGTAGGTTCAAAGCGGTTTTGAGGCGTCTCTCGTGAGGGCGGAGGATGCACCGCATGAGGCAGGCATACCTATGAATGATAACCAAAGCTCAACCGCTGAGCGCCATTTGAAGCGCGCGATTGCCACGGTTGAAATACAGTTAAGAGCATTGGCGCGGGATCTGGCGCTTTTGCACGAGCAGACCAAACAGGGCGATTTCACTGACTTGCTCAATTCAGGGCGCACCGCCAAGCGGGCGCGCCAATGGATTGATATTGCTTACGAACTGGAGAAGAGACTTGAAACAATCAACACAACACCACGCGACGGAGACGCCGTGCAGCCCCTCGACCTTGACGACGCACGATCTCGGATCGGCTGCCGCTTGGATCGCCTCAGAAGGGCGAGATGTTCAGGAAGAGTTCCTGAACGGGTTGAGTGAGGGCGAGCTTTTGGCGCTGCCTTTTCTGTTTGAGTTTTGGGCGATGGAGCATCAGGTGCCGCCCGAAGGCGAGGCGTGGCGCACATGGGTCATCATGGGCGGGCGCGGGGCGGGCAAGACCCGCGCCGGTGCAGAATGGGTGCGTGCGCAGGTCGAGGGGGCGCGGCCGCAGGATGCGGGGCGCTGTCGGCGGATCGCGCTTGTCGGGGAAACGGTGGAGCAGGTGCGCGAGGTGATGGTGTTTGGCGAGAGCGGCTTGCTGGCCTGTTCGCCGCCCGACCGGAGGCCGGAGTGGCAGGCCTCTCGCGGGCGATTGCTTTGGCCCAATGGGGCGGTGGCGCAGGTGTTTTCGGCGTTCGACCCAGAGCGGCTGCGCGGGCCACAGTTTGACGGGGCATGGGTTGATGAGTTGGGGTGCGCCGCGATCGACAAGGGCACCAACCAGCCGAACAAGTTTCTGGATCCGAAGTCATCCGAATCTGCGCTGCCGTATTTTTCCAGCGGGTTCCGCGATGAGGTCATGCAGATGCAATATCTGCGGGCGATGTTCCAATATTGGGCGGATGCGGCGGTGAACCCGGTCTCATCGGTTTATGCCGGGCCGATGGTTGATATGAGCCGCGCGCATGTTTGGGCCTGGGATGCGCGCCCCTATCCGTTTTTCCCCGGCAATTCGGCGCTTTGGAGTGATGCGGCGAATTATGCCAAGGGGCATTGGATCACCGGGCGGGCCTCGTCCCGTGCGCTGGCCTCTGTTGTGGCCGAGATTTGCACGCGTGCCGGTGAGACGCATTTCGACGTCTCCGGCCTTTATGGTGTGGTGCGTGGATATAGTGTGGGCGATGTGAGCGAGGCGCGCGCGGCGTTGCAGCCTTTGATGCTGCGCTATGGGTTTGACGCGGTGGAGCGGGACGGGGTTTTGACCTTTGTGATGCGCGACGGGCTTGAGGATGGCGCGATCGGGGTTGAGACACTTGCCGTGCATGACGAGATCGACGGGCAGGTGGAGCGCCTGCGCGCGTCAGAGGCCGATTTGGTGGGCCGGGTGCGGCTGCGGTTTGTGCAGGCGGACGGGAGTTTCGAGGTGCTGTCCGAGGAGGCGGTTTTGCCGGATGAGGCCACCCATTCGGTGGCGACCAGCGAAATGCCTATTGCGCTGACCCGTGGTGAGGGGCGGCAGGTGGTGGAACGCTGGCTGTCTGAGGCGCGGGTGGGGCGCGACACTGTGCGCTTTGCGTTGCCGCCGTCACGGCTGGACCTTGCGGCGGGGGATGTTGTTGCGCTTGAAGACGAGGAGCGGCGCGATCTTTACCGGATTGACCGCATTGAGATGGGCGTGTCGCAGATGGTTGAAGCGGTGCGGATCGAGCCGGAAACATATCGCCCGGTTGAGATCGAGGAAGACGGTGTCACGCTTGGCGCTTTTGTTGCCCCTGCGCCGGTGTTTCCGCTGTTTCTTGATCTGCCGTTGCTGACGGGCGAGGAAGTGCCGCATGCGCCGCATCTGGCGATCACGGCTGATCCTTGGCCGGGGTCGGTTGCGGCCTATAGTTCGAGCAGCGATTCCAATTACACGCTGAACCGACTGGTGGCGACGCGCGCGACGGTTGGGGTGACGCAGAATGATTTGATTGCCGCGCCGCCGGGGTTGATTGACCGGGGGGAGGGGCTTTTGGTTGAGCTGACCTCAGGGGCGATGGAAAGCGTTGAAGCGGCAGCGTTCCTGAACGGCGGGAACCTAGCGGCGATCGGGGATGGCACGCCGGGGGGCTGGGAGGTGTTTCAGTTTCGCGATGCCGAGCTTGTGGGGGAGAACACCTATTTGCTCAGTCACCGGCTGCGAGGGCAACAGGGCAGCGATGCGTGGATGCCTGCGATTTGGCCTGAAGGGTCGTATTTTGTGCTGCTCAACGGTGTGCCGGAGCAGATCGCATTGAGCGTCGCGCAACGCAATATTGCGCGCCACTACCGGATCGGGCCTGCAAGACGCGGCTATGATGATCCGTCTTATGTGCATGAAATTCATGCGTTTGAAGGGATCGGATTAAAGCCTCTTTCACCTGTGCATCTGGTGAGCGACATCGACGGGGCGGGCGATTTAACGCTTCGCTGGGTCCGCCGGACGCGGATCGGCGGGGATAGCTGGGACGGTACAGAGGTGCCATTGGGCGAAGAAAGCGAGAGCTATCTTGTGCGGGTGCTCAAAGCGGGCTCGGTGCTGCGCGAAGAGCAGGTGAGCGCGCCGGAGTGGAGCTATGCGCAGTCAGATCAGATTGGCGATGGGGCAACGGGAGCGGTTGAAGTGCAGGTCGCCCAGTTGTCGGCGCTGTTTGGGGCGGGGGCCGTTGGGGTGCGGGCGCTCACGCTTTAGGGTGTGGCGGTTTTGATCTTGAGCGGCGTTGCAGGACAGCGCGGCTTGGGGCCGGATTATCCCGACAGGCAGGACACGCAGCGCGTGGCGGCGGGATCAAGCCGCAAGCGCCCGTCTGGGATTTTGTCGCCGCAGTCTTCGCAAAAGCCGAACTCGCCCTCGTCCATCCGGGCGAGGGCCGCGGCGAGGCGCGCGCGTTCGAGGTCGCGGCGGGCTTGTGTTGCCTTGGCCATGGCCTGATTTTGCAGAGCGTCCATGCGCGACAGGCGGCCAACCGATTGTTGATCAAGCGTCACGGTTTGCTGCCCATCGGCGCCTAGCGCGTCTTCGGCGTCGATTTCGGCAAGACGGGCGGCGATCAGGGCGCGGAAATCCTCGACGCTTTGGTCATGCACGATTGTTATCCCCCTCATCACAGGTTTGCGTTTTGTTTTTCAATCCTATCTAACGTAGAGTGGCGCGAGATAAGGACGGATGCAAATGGCTGAAACACGCGAAAAACTAGCCGAGCTTGACCCGGTCTGGGCACAGCTCGTGAAAGAGGCCGAAGCGGCCGTGAAGGATGAGCCGCTTTTGGGCGGGCTGGTGCATTCCAGCGTGCTCTACCATGGCTCACTTGAGCGGGCGTTGTCGTATCGGATTTCGATGAAGCTGGCCTCTAGCGAGATGCCGGAGCAGTTGATCCGCGAGATTTGCGATGAAGCGCATCAGAGCGATGCGTCGATTGCCACGGATGCGCGGGCCGATATTGCCGCAGTGTATGACCGTGATCCCGCGTGCCACCGGTTCTTACAACCCTTGTTGTTTTTCAAGGGGTTCCAAGCGGTTCAAGCCTATCGCGTGGCGCATTGGCTGTGGGCAACCGGGCGCAAGGATTTGGCGTATTTCTTTCAGATGCGGGTGTCGGAGGTGTTTGGCATCGACATTCACCCGGCGGCAACGATCGGAAAGGGGATCATGATTGATCACGCCCATTCCATTGTGATCGGCGAAACCGCCGTTGTTGGTGACAACGTGTCGTTGCTGCATTCCGTAACGCTGGGCGGGACTGGCAAGGAGGACGAGGACCGTCACCCCAAGATTGGCGATGGTGTTCTGATCGGAGCCGGGGCGAAGGTTTTGGGCAATATCTCGGTGGGCAATTGCTCACGTATTGCTGCGGGGTCGGTGGTGTTGACCGATGTGCCGCCGTGCAAAACGGTGGCCGGAGTTCCGGCGCGGATTGTGGGCGAGGCTGGCTGTGCACAGCCATCTGTGACCATGGACCAGTTGTTGAAGAGCGGCGCGTAAGGCGCTGAAAATTATCTAAAAGGCCGACGTTCCATATCGGGAACGCCGGCCTTTTTTCTATTTGGACAATGCGTCCAGAATGCGTGCCCAGCTACGGGTGCCTTTGTGGAAGCTTTCGAGATTGTATTTCTCGTTCGGGGAATGAATCTGGTCATCGTCGCGGCCAAAACCGATCAGCATGGCATCCATATCGAGAATATCCTGAAAATACCCGGCGATTGGGATGGAGCCGCCACAGCCGATATAGGAGGCGGGGTCGGGCCATTCGTCAGTGAGCGCGAGGCGGGCCTTTTCGAACGCCGGATCGTTGATCGACATTTGCGAGGCGGGCGCGCCCTTGTCCGTGCGGTATTCGACGGTGAAGCCTTCGGGCAGGTGGCTTTCAAGATAGCTTCGGAAAGTCTTGCGAATGGCGTCGGGGTCTTGTGTGCCGACGAGGCGGAAGCTGACCTTGGCGCTGGCTTGACTGGGCAGGACGGTTTTGAAGCCATCTCCGGTATAGCCGCCCCATATGCCGTTTACATCGCAGGTCGGGCGCGACCAGATTTGTTCGAGCGGGGTGCGGTCGGACTCGCCCGCGGGGCCGGACAGGCCGACATCGCCGAGAAATTTGGCGTGGTCAAAGTTCAGCCCCTGCCATTGAGCCCGAATTTCGTCGGGAAGTTCGGGCACGCCGTCGTAAAAGCCATCAAGGGTGATCGCGCCGGTGTCGTCATGCAGACCGGCGAGGATTTTGGTGAGAACCCGAATCGGGTTCATTGCGAGGCCGCCATACATGCCGGAATGCAGGTCACGCGTGGGGCCGGTGATAGTGAAATCTTCGCCCAGAAGGCCACGCAACATGGTGGTGATGGCCGGAACGCGGCTTTCGAACAGGCCGGTGTCACAAATTAGCGCGATGTCAGCTTTCAATTCGTCCGCGTGTTCCTTCATGTAAGGCACAAGGGAGGGGGAGCCGCTTTCTTCCTCGCCTTCAAAGAAAAAGGTGATCTTGCACGGCAGGCTATCGTGTTCGGCTTTCCAAGCGCGGCAGGCCTCGACGAAGGTCATCAGCTGGCCCTTGTCATCAGAAGAGCCGCGGCCGCGGATAACCTGTCCATCGGCGGTGTCTTCGATCGCGGGATCAAACGGGTCGCGGTCCCAAAGCTCCATCGGATCAATGGGTTGCACGTCATAGTGGCCATAAAACAGAAGATGCGGGCCGGGTCCGTCAATATGGCCGACGACCATCGGGTGGCCGGGTGTGGGGTGTTTTTCGGCCTGTGCGCCAAGGCTTTGCAGGTCAGCAACAAGCCAGTCGGCGGCGCGGTCGCAGTCGGCCTTATAGGCCGGATCGGTGGACACCGAAGGGATGCGCAATAGGTCGAGCAGCCGCGCGGTTGCGGCGGGAAGGTCATGATCAATACGGTTGAGAACGTCGGTTAACGACATAGTAAGCCCCTTTGGTGCCTAGTGGTTTTGTGCGCAGAGTATCAGGCCGTTAACCAGTGTCCAGACGGTCACGCGCAAGGGCAGGTTTGGCTAGACTTGGCGCGGCTTGATCTCAAATCGCCGGGTCGGATAAATTGATCGAGGTCAATGAAAAGGATCGCGGCAAAATGTAGCCTGTCTTAAGGAAACGAGACTGGATATACCGGTTTGAACTGCGAACAGGGCCGTGGCCCAAGACGGAACTCAAACACCCAGCGAGCGGTGTTTTGGGGCCGGAACTAGATAAAGGGGATGCCGCGTGGATTATACCGCACAGCTGGACAAGGCGATCAGTGATCTGCACGAGGAAGGGCGCTATCGCACTTTCATCGACATTGAGCGCAAGAATGGGAATTTCCCGCACGCCACATGGAAGCGTCCAGATGGGAGCGAGCAACCGATCACGGTATGGTGCGGCAATGACTATCTTGGGATGGGGCAGCATCCAGACGTATTGAACGCAATGCATGAGGCGATTGACGCCACTGGTGCGGGCTCGGGCGGAACGCGCAATATTTCCGGCACGACGGTCTATCACAAGGCACTTGAGGCGGAATTGGCTGATTTGCACGGCAAAGAGGCGGCTTTGGTCTTTACCTCGGCCTATATCGCCAATGACGCAACGCTTTCGACGTTGCCCAAGCTGTTTCCCGGTCTCATCATCTATTCGGATGCTTTGAACCATGCCTCAATGATCGAGGGGGTGCGGCGCAATGGCGGTGCCAAGCGGATTTTCCGGCACAATGACGTGGAACACCTGCGTGAATTGCTGGCAGCCGATGACCCGAAGGCGCCCAAGCTGATCGCCTTTGAATCGGTGTATTCGATGGATGGCGATTTTGGCCCGATTGAAGAGATTTGCGACCTTGCCGATGAGTTTGGTGCGCTGACCTATATCGACGAGGTGCATGCGGTGGGCATGTATGGCCCGCGTGGCGCAGGTGTGGCCGAGCGTGATCGGCTGATGCACCGTCTCGATATTATCAATGGCACGCTGGCCAAGGCGTTTGGCGTCATGGGGGGCTATATCGCCGCGTCTGCCAAGATGTGCGATGCGGTGCGGTCCTATGCGCCGGGCTTCATCTTTTCGACCTCGCTTGCGCCGGCAATTGCTGCGGGGGCGCAGGCGAGTGTGCGCCACATGAAGAGCGATACGGCGCTGCGAGAGCGCCATCAGGAGCAGGCGAAAATCCTGAAAACCCGGCTCAAGGGGCTCGGTTTGCCGATCATTGATCATGGCTCGCATATTGTGCCGGTGATCGTGGGCGATCCGGTGCATACCAAAAAGCTGTCGGATATGCTGCTTGAGCAGTTTGGAATTTACGTTCAGCCGATCAACTTCCCCACGGTGCCGCGCGGCACCGAGCGTCTGCGCTTTACCCCATCGCCGGTGCATGGCCCGGATGAGATTGATGCATTGGTCAATGCAATGGATAATCTTTGGGCGCAGTGTGCGCTGAATCGTGCCGAAATGGCCGGTTAGAAAATTGCTGCATGTGCAAATAACCTTGTATTATGCTATGGATATGGCATGAGAAAACGCGAGTCGCGCCGGGGATGGGGAAGCGATTCGATAACGTAACCTGGGGCAGATATATGATCGGGCGCAGAAACAAGCGCGAGACCGAGAAAGAAGAGGTCGATCCGAAATGGTTCGACGACTTCGATTTGCGGCTCGGGGACCTGATGCGAGGCGAACGCGCCACGCTGGGGAAGTCCCTGCTTGATGTGCAGCGTGAACTTCGGATCAAGGCGGCCTATATCGCGGCGATTGAAAACGCTGATCCTTCTGCATTTGACACGCCCGGTTTCATTGCCGGCTATGTGCGCTCCTATGCGCGCTATCTTAACATGGACCCGGATCGGGCCTTTGCCGCCTTCTGTAAGGAAAGCGGATTTTCGACGGCGCATGGCATGTCGGCTGCGGCTTCGACCATTCGCAAGCCGATCGAAAAAGAGATGAAGGGGAGCGCCCTTGGGCGCACGGATACCGATCCGTTTGGGCGCTCAAAAATCGGCTATTCGCCGGTGAGCGACAGTTTCCTGTCGCGGGTCGAGCCGCGTGCGGTCGGCTCGCTTTTGGTATTGGTTGCGCTTGTCGGCGCGTTGGGTTTTGGCGGTTGGACCGTTTTGAACGAAGTGCAGCGCGTGCAGGTCGCCCCGGTGGACCACACGCCCAATGTTTTGGCCGAGCTGGACCCGCTTGAAGCTGCAGCGCCCAAGCGTGATGTGGTTGCTGGCTTGGGCGATGGTGGCGCGATTGCCAGCGGCGTTTTTGCACCGCCATCGGATTCACTGGACAAGCTTTACCGCCCGCAAGCTCTTGATGTGCCGGTAATGGTGGCGCGGGATGCGCCGATTTCGACGCTGGATCCCGCGTCTATCGGGACATTCGCGCAAGTCGAAGGCACCAGCAATCCGGTGGCCGCAGCGCCAGCGGGTGTCACGAGCCCGATTGCGACGCCGCAAGTGGTGACGCAACAGCCGGAAGGTGTGGTTTTGTTTGCGGTGCGCCCGGCGTGGGTTCGTATCCGCGCGGTGGACGGCACGGTGATTTTCGAAGGCACGCTGGACGCGGGCGGTGAATACACCCTTCCGGTCGATGTTGAAGCGCCGACGTTGCAGGCGGGCATGTCAGGGTCGCTTTATGTCGAGATCGACGGCGAATTGTTTGGCCCGGTGGGGCAGGGGACGGCGACGGTGCGCAACCTCTCGATGGCGCGGGCCGATCTTTTGGCCGACCAACAGCCGGCCGATTTCACCCAAGATCCCGAGCTGAGCAAGGTCATCGCATTGGCCGAGGCACAATCATTGCAGCCAGAGCCGCAAGACTGATCCATGCTGCATTGAAGGTTGATGCCTAGAAGGTTATCTACCCCCTGACCTAACGCAGTTTTTCGCAGCACAGTGGAAGCTCTCCCATGTCGATCAACCATGTCCGTCCGTGGCGCAATATTGAACGCCGCAAGAGTCGCCAGATTTTCGTAGGCAACGTGCCGGTGGGCGGGGATGCGCCGATTGCGGTGCAAACCATGACCAACACGCCAACCACAGATGTCGCGGCGACGGTGGCACAGGTGCAGGCCGCAGCCGAGGCAGGGGCGGATTTGGTTCGGGTGTCAGTGCCGGATGAGCCTTCGGCGAAGGCGCTGAAAGAGATTGTCGCAGAAAGCCCGGTGCCGATCATCGCCGACATCCATTTCCATTACCGCCGCGGGATTGAAGCGGCCGAGGCTGGGGCAGCCTGTCTTCGGATCAATCCGGGCAATATTGGCAGCGAAGAGCGTGTGCGCGAGGTGATCGCGGCCGCACGGGATCACGGGTGTTCCATGCGGATCGGGGTGAACGCGGGCAGTTTGGAAAAGCACCTGCTTGAAAAATACGGTGAGCCGTGCCCCGATGCGATGGTCGAAAGCGGCTTGGAACATATCCGCATTTTGCAGGATCACGATTTCCACGATTTCAAGATCAGTGTCAAAGCGTCGGATGTGTTCATGTCGGCGACGGCCTATCAGATGCTGGCCGAGGCGACGGACGCGCCTATTCACCTTGGCATCACCGAGGCCGGTGGTTTCGTGTCGGGCACGATCAAGAGTGCGATCGGGTTGGGCAACCTGCTTTGGATGGGGATTGGCGATACGTTGCGCGTGTCGCTGTCTGCCGATCCGGTTGAAGAGGTGAAGGTTGGCTTTGAAATTCTCAAATCCTTGGGGCTGCGCCACCGGGGGGTGAACATTATTTCCTGTCCGTCCTGTGCGCGGCAGGGATTTGACGTGATCAAAACCGTTGAGGCGCTGGAGCACCGGTTGGCGCATATCCACACGCCGATGAGCCTGTCGATCATCGGCTGTGTGGTGAACGGGCCGGGTGAGGCGCTTATGACCGATGTTGGGTTCACTGGTGGTGGGGCCGGGTCGGGTATGGTCTATCTTGCCGGGAAACAGGATCACAAGATGGACAACGAGAAGATGGTCGATCACATTGTCGGTCTGGTCGAAAAACGCGCAGCAGAGATTGACGCAGCCGAAGCCGAAGCGGCGGAAGCCGCCGAATAGCGACAGCGCGCGCGCTTATTGCCCAGTCGCGTTTTGCAGATACCGGTCAAGCACCGGGCGGGGCATATGGCCGCGCAACATCATGCGCGGCATCACGTAAAACGGAAGCGTGTCCGCACCGAGCGCCTTGGCGAGGTTGGGATGGCTGCGCGTATCAACCAAGAAAAGCCGCAGGTCATAGGTTTTGGCGAGGTCGCGTAAATCGGCTTCGGCGCGCGCGCAGGCGGGGCAATTCGGGCCGATCAGCAGGGCGATGCGCAGTGCCGCGTCTGGTTTACCCACTCCCGGAAGGGTCGGTGCAAAAAGCGCGTCTTGGTGTGTGTTGATGAGCGCGTGATCATCAGAGATCTCGGCGTCATACCCCGGTGCCAGATCGGCGGTGGCTTTGGGAGCGGGGCCTTGCAAAACCTCAGGCGACGCCAGTAGCACTGCGCGAATTTCGGCCTGCAAGATGCGGCGTTCTTCGGCATCAAGAGCGTCAAAACGCGTATCGCAAAAGGCCGTGATGGGCAGCACCATCAAAAACGCTGCTGCCCAGTGGCGTATCATCCTTTGGCGCGGAGCTCGGCTGCGAGGGCGCGCATCCCCTGCAGTGGCAGGTAGCCACGCAGCATTTCATCATTCATGACAAATGTCGGCGTGCCGTTGATCTGTAGTTTCTGGCCAAGCGCGTGATTGGCGGCGATCACGGCGCTGACCTCATCGGAGGACATGCGTGCAATCACGGCTTTTGCATCAAGCCCAAGCGTTTCAGCCAGACGCGATAGCGCGGGTTCGCTTGGCTGCCCCTTGAGGCGGATCAGAGCTTCGCCAGCGGCGTGATAGGCGTCATCCCCGGCGAGTTGGCGCACGGCAATGGCAAAGCGTGCCGATTGGGTCGAAGCCTCGCCCAGAATGGGGAAGTCTTTTACAATCATGCGGATGTTGCCATCGGATTTGAGCAAAGCGGCGACTTCGTCATGGGCTTTGCGGCAATAGCCACAGCGGTAGTCGACGAATTCAACCAGCGTGATGTCGCCTTCGGGATTGCCACCGACCCATGAGTTGGGGTCGTTAAAGAGCGCATCGGCATTCGCAGCGACAAGCGCCTTGTCCAATTGGCCTTTTTGTTCGGCCTCGCGTTTTTCCAGAACGGCGACCGCTTCCATGATGACTTCTGGGTTTTGCAGAAGATAGGCGCGGATCTCGGCATGAAGCGCGTCGCGTTCGGCCGCGTTCATGGATTTGAGATCAAAGCTTGCTGCCGGGCTGGTCAAAGCTAGCGAAAGCGCAAGAGCGGCGGTGAGGTGACGTATCATAAGGGGAGGCTCCAATTCAGTTGGCGGCGGCAGCTTCGGCAGCAGAAAGCACATCCTGCGCACGTTGCCAACCAGATGATCCGCGCGGCAAAAGTCCTACCGCGCGTTTGGCGAGAATGCCGGCGTCTTTCATCCGGCCTTTGAGGGCATGACGCTCGGCTGTGAGAAGCGCGGCCATACCGGGCTTGTTAATCTTCGCATATGATTGCGCGAGGTCGCGCAGGACGCGGGCGTCCTGACCATCGCGGGCGTGGGCTTTTTCAAGGATGGGCAGCGCGGATTTAGCCTGGCCGGTGACAAGCAGAGCGCGGCCGTAGCTTCCGAGGATAAGGGCGTTTCGCGGGGCGAGGTTAACCGCGTTACGATAGGCTTTGAGCGCGGCGTTCGTCTTGCGGCTTTCCAAAAGGATTTGGCCGTAAAGTTCGTGATAGAACGGGTCTTTTGGCTTGCGAGCCAGCAACGCCTGCATGGTTTTGATGGCTTTGGCGGTATTGCTGTCCCGGTGATAGCTGACCGCGATGCGCATCAGGCGGATGTCTTCGGCAGCTGACTCCTTGGCCCGTTGGCGGGTCCATTTCGGGGCGCGCAAAAAGCCGGTGAGCTTGCCCTTGGCGCGATCAAACCAGTAATCGGCGGTGGCGCTGTTCCTGACTTTGCCGCTGTGGCTGTTGGCGAGGGCTTTGACATGGCGCAGGCGGTCGCGCGACATCGGGTGTGAGCGGGCATAGGGGTCTTGGCGGTTGGCCGAAACAAGCTCTTGGCCGTTGAAGATTTCCATGACGCGCACGGCCCCTTGGGGATCAACCCCGGCACGGACCATATAGCGCACGGCGGATTGATCGGCCGAGGCCTCTTCGGCACGGGTGTGAGAGAAAAACACGCGGCTCGCAGAGCTGCCCACCCCGATGCCAATAGCGGCGGCGGCTTGTGAATTGCCCCCGGCGGCGGCTGCTGCGGCCAAGGCAAGGCCGAGCCCCGCGATATTCTTGGCCGAACGCGCATTAAGCGTGCGCCGCGCGATGTGCCCGTGGGCGATATGGGCGGCCTCATGGGCAATGACGGCTTGCAGTTCGGCGGCGGTTTTGAGCCGGGAGATCATGCCCGAGTGAATGAAAATGTGGTTGGCATCAATCACAAAGGCGTTGAGGTTGCGATCCTTTACCACGAGGATTTTCACCCGCAGCGGCGACAGGCCAGCCGCCGTCAAAATCGGCTTGGCCAATTGTGCCAGCGCATGTTCGACATCGGGGTCGCGCAGCAGGGTTATAGCGCGGGCAGGCAGGCTTAGCGCGCCCAGAAAGGCGAGAATGGCGCACATGCTGACGAGACGCTGCATTGACGGCGGGCTCCGATCCTTGTGTAAAGCCGATGCAGCATTGATAGGAAGAAAACCATGCGAAACTCAAGGCGCGGTGCGGTCGATCCCTTTATTGTGATGGATGTGATGGAGGCTGCGCGGCGGGCCGAAGAGGCGGGGCGCCACATTATTCATATGGAAGTGGGGCAGCCGGGAACACCAGCGCCGAAAGCCGCGCGCAGTGCCTTGGCCAAAGCGATGGAAGAAGACCCGCTGGGATATTCCGTGGCGCTTGGCCTGCCGGCGTTGCGGGCACGAATCGCTCGGCACTATGGTGAGCGGTACGGTGTTGCGCTTGGCCCTGAGCGGGTGATTGTCACGCCGGGGTCGTCTGGCGCGTTTATTTTGGCGTTTACGGCGTTGTTTGATGCGGGGAACCGGGTTGGCATTGGTCAGCCGGGGTATCCATCCTACCGCCAAATCCTCAAGGCGCTGGATGTGGAGCCGGTGAGCATCGCAACACGGCCCGAGAACCGATTGCAACCGGTTGCAAGCGAACTGGAGGGTTTGGACTTGCAAGGGTTGATGGTGGCATCACCGGCGAACCCGTCGGGCACAATGCTTGACCGCGCGGCGATGGAGGCCTTGATTTCAGCGTGCGCAGCGCAGGGTGCTGCGTTTATCAGCGACGAAATTTATCACGGTATCGAATATGAGGCGAAAGCGGTGACCGCGTTGGAAATCACCGATGAGTGCTATGTGATCAATTCGTTTTCCAAGTATTTTTCGATGACCGGCTGGCGTGTGGGCTGGATGGTTGTGCCGCCGGATCATGTGCGCATCATTGAACGGCTGGCGCAGAACATGTTTATTTGCGCGCCTCATGCGGCGCAGGTCGTGGCATTGGCGGCGATGGATTGTGACGATGAGTTGGACGGGAACCTTGAGGTTTATGCCAAGAACCGCGCTATGATGATGGCGGGGTTGCCGAAAGCCAAGTTTGACCGGATCGCGCCGCCGGATGGCGCGTTTTACGTTTACGCCGATGTCTCGCACATGACGGATGACAGCAGGGCGTTTGCGGCGGAATTGCTTGAACATGCCGGGGTTGCGGTGACGCCGGGATTGGATTTTGATCCTGAACGGGGCGGCGGCACCTTGCGGTTTTCCTATGCCAGATCGAGCGAAGACATCGAGGAAGGTTTGACCCGCTTGCAACGCTACATGGCGCAACGCGGATGATTTTCATCCCCGCCGTTTTGCTTTAGTGTCGGGGCAACAAACCCGGAGCGGGACATGAGCAGGCTGGCCAGAGTATTGATTGTTTTCGTGCTGTCGTTTTGCGGTGCGGGCCTTGCGGCGCAAGGGTTTTCCGGCCTTGCGCGGGTGGATGGGGCTGCCAGCGGTGTCGCGGACTTGCGCGGCGGGGCGCAGCTTGAAATCGGGCTTACTCAGGGCATTCCTTATCGGCTTTACACCCTACCAA
The DNA here is from genome assembly GCA_025916135.1 of Rhodobacteraceae bacterium D3-12. NCBI lineage: Bacteria > Pseudomonadati > Pseudomonadota > Alphaproteobacteria > Rhodobacterales > Roseobacteraceae > Phycobium > Phycobium rhodophyticola. The sequence goes on from CP104793.1 coordinate 1,495,232, forward strand.
AACCTGATCGGCTGGTGATTGATTTCCGCGAGGTGGATTGGACAGGGTTTGAAGCCGACAGTTTTGATCAGGCCGAAAAGATCAAGGCCGTGCGCGTTGGCGCGGTGCGACCGGGGTGGTCGCGTATGGTTGTTGACCTCGTCCAGCCGATGTTGGTGAACCTTGTTGAGATGCAGGTGGACCCGGATACCGGCGGGGCGCATCTGTCGATCAATCTGCGCGACGCAACGCGAGAGGCGTTCAACGCAGCACCTTTGCCGACCGACCTTATGGCATGGGGGCAAAGCGGGAAGGCGGCGCCAAAGCAGGGGCGGTCAGATCGACTGACTGTGTTGATTGATCCGGGGCATGGCGGGATTGACCCAGGGGCAGAGCGTCACGGTCACACGGAAAAGCACCTGATGCTGATGTTCGCCTTTGATCTGCGTGATGCGTTGTTGCGGGTGGATGGTGTTGACGTGGTGCTGACCCGCGTGGATGACCGTTTTGTTTCGCTTGAGCAGCGGGTTGCGATTGCCCATCAGGTTGGGGCCGATGTGCTTGTCTCGCTTCATGCGGATGCTTTGTCCGAAGGCCGGGCGCGGGGTGCGGTTGTGTATACCCTGTCAAAAGAAGCGAGCGATCAGGCCAGCGCCTTGATGGCAGAGCGCCACGAGCGGGGTGATCTGTTGGCCGGTGTCGATCTGACCGGCGCGGATGACGTGGTGGCGGATGTTTTGCTTGATCTGGCGCGGGCCGAGACACAACCGCGCACCGATGCTTTGGCGCGGGAATTTGTGACTTCGCTCAAGAAGGCCGGGGTGCCGCTCAATCGTAGGCCAAACCGATCGGCCGCATTTTCGGTGCTGAAAGCGGCGGACATTCCGTCTATCCTGTTGGAAATAGGGTTTTTGTCGAGTGACCGGGCCTGGCTAATCTGGCCGATCCGTTGTGGCGCAGAAAAGCGGCGGCGGCGTTGCGGGATGGGTTGCAGGCGTGGATCATCGCGGATGAAGCGGCGCGTGCCCTTGTTCGCCAATGAGCGACGGCATGAAGAAGGCAGAAAACAGCCGATTTATCATGCGGATGTGTTTTGACGCGGCGAGGTCCGTTCCCTATATAGGCCGAACCAGCAGCAGGGGAAAAAAGTGCTGAAATTTGTTCTTTCAACGCTAGGCGGCTTGTTCACCTTTATCACCCTGGGGCTGATGATGGTTGCGCTGACCTTGGGGGCTATTTTCTGGGTGTATGGTCGCGACCTGCCCAGCCACCAGAGTCTTGCGCAATATACGCCGCCCACCATCAGCCGGATTTATTCGAGCGAAGGGCGTATCATTGATGAATTCGCCAATGAACGGCGCCTGTTTGTCCCTGCCAGCGATATTCCCGACCTGGTTAAACAGGCGTTTATCAGCGCCGAGGACAAGAATTTCTATTCCCACAAGGGCTATGACGCACGCGGCATCCTGTCGGCGGCGTATGAGGCGGTTGCGACGCGCGGGCAAAGCGTGCGCGGGGCGTCGACGATCACGCAGCAGGTGATGAAGAACTTCCTGCTGTCGGGCGACCGGCGGATCGAGCGTAAGATCAAGGAGATCATCCTTGCGACGCGGCTGGAAGGGACGCTGAGCAAGGATCGCATTCTTGAGCTTTATCTCAACGAGATTTTCCTTGGGCAGAACTCTTATGGTGTGGCCGCCGCAGCGCAGACCTATTTCAACAAGACCCTGTCAGAGCTTGCCCCGCATGAGGCGGCGTTCCTTGCCTCGCTTCCCAAGGCCCCGTCGCAATTCCATCCGGTGCGGCGCAAAGAGCGGCTGCTTTCGCGGCGCAATTTTGTGCTGAAGGAAATGATGGAAAACGGGTTTTTGACGCGCGAGGTGTACGAACAGGAAGTGGCGCAGCCGCTGCGCTCGGTCCAAAACGGGGACTTTGAAAGCTATCGCGTCGCGCTTCCGCCGCGGGACTATTTCACCGATGAAATTCGCCGCCAGTTGAGTGGAACATTTGGCGAGGACGAGTTCTTTTCCGGCGGGATGAGCGTGCGGGCGACGATTGACCCTGAAATGCAAACCAAAGCAGCCCATGCGCTTCAGCGCCAGTTGGAACGCTATGACCGGAGCCGGGGCCTTTGGCGCGGAACAGGCAAGACAATTCCGGCTGAGCAGTTGACCAGCGAAGAAAGCTGGCGCGCAGCGCTGGCCGAGGTCGAGGTGTCGCGCGATGTGACGCTTGAAAATCCTTGGCATCCGGCCGTTGTGCTTGAGATCGGCGCAAAAGACGCGCGGATCGGCATTGAAGGCGTTGAAAACGATGACGATGGCCACTGGATCCCGGCCAAGGATGTGCAATGGGCGCGTAAGGTTTTTGAAGATGGCAAACGCGGCAAGAAGGCCCGCGTTGCCGGTGATCTGCTTGAGGTTGGCGACGTGGTACTTGTGCGCAAGATGACTGCGGACAAAGACGGCAGCTTTATCCGCTGGACCTTGCGACAGGTTCCAGAAGTGCAGGGCGGTTTCATGGTGATGGACGTGAATTCCGGCCGTGTGATCGCGATGCAAGGCGGCTTTTCGTATCAGAATTCGGTGTTTAACCGCGCCACGCAGGCGCGCCGACAGCCCGGCTCATCGTTCAAGCCGTTCGTTTATGCCAGCGCGCTGGACAGCGGCTATACCCCTGCGACGATCATCGTGGACGCCCCGATCGAGATCAACACGCCACAGGGCGTGTGGCGGCCCAAGAACGCCTCGCATCAGTTTTACGGACCGACGCCGCTGCGCACCGGGATTGAACGCTCGCGTAACCTGATGACCATTCGACTGGCGCAGGAGGTCGGCATGGACGTGGTCGCCGATTATGCCGAACGGTTTGGCGTTTACGAGCGGATGGGGCCGTTTTTGGCCAACGCGCTTGGTTCAGAAGAGACCACCTTGTTCAAGATGGTGTCGGCCTATGCGATGTTTGCCAATGGCGGCGAGCGGGTTGAGCCGACCTTGGTGGACCGTGTGCAGGACCGCTATGGCCATACCGTGTTTCAACACGACAACCGCAAATGCGTTAACTGTGGCGACCCGACCATTCCGCGTGGCAACGGCCCGAAGATCACATCAAGTCGTGAGCGGGTGATGAACGCGGTCACGGCCTATCAGCTTACGTCTATGATGCAGGGTGTGGTGCAGCGCGGCACGGCGTCCAAAGCCGTTAATCTGCCCGTGCCGGTGGCCGGCAAGACCGGCACAACCAACGACGCCAAGGATGTGTGGTTCATCGGCTTTACCTCGAACATCGTGGCGGGCTGTTATATCGGCTATGATACGCCGCGCAGCCTTGGGCGCGGGGCGTCTGGCGGTGGCATGTGTGGACCGGTGTTCCAGGAGTTTATGGGGCAAGCGATCAAGAAATACGGCGGCGGAAAGTTCCGTGCACCGGATGAATGTATGTTCATCAAGATCGACCGGATCACCGGCGCAAAGCTCTCCTCTGATGCCAGCGGACCGGGTGTGGTTTCAGAGTGTTTCCGCGAAGGCGAAGAGCCGATCTTTGGCATCACCTTTGATGGTGGTTTCGCAATGGGCTCTAACTTGCCACTGTTCCAAGAGGCCGAGGCCAATTCGAAACAGGTGACGACCTCGACTGGTAAAAAAGCGGTTGTGGGGCCCAAGGCAAGCTTTGGCACGCTGAGCTCGGGCGGGCTTTACTGAGCCATTGAATGCGCAGTCGCCTTGCCGAGGCAGGGCGGCTGGTTTATCACGCTGGTTCAAGCCTTTTTAGCGAGATCACACATGCGCGCCGAAACTCAGAATATCGTGGCCAAAATCGAAAAATCCCTGACGCTTTTGCAGCAGCGGATGGATTGGGACACCGCCGAACACCGGCTTGAGGAATTCAACGCGCGGGTGGAGCACCCCAACCTGTGGGATGATCCGGCCAAGGCGCAAAAGCTGATGCGGGACCGGCAAGCACTGGTCGATGCGATCGACACCTACAAGAGCATCCGTCAGGACCTTGACGATAATGTCGAGTTGATCGAGCTGGGCGAGATGGAAGAGGACGAAGAAGTCGTCCAAGATGCCGAAGAGGCGCTTAAATCGCTGGAAAGCAAGGCCGCGGCGAAAGAGCTTGAGGCGCTTTTGAACGGCGAAGCGGACAGCAACGACACTTTCCTTGAGATCAACGCCGGAGCCGGGGGCACGGAGAGCTGTGACTGGGCGTCGATGCTGGCGCGGATGTACGTGCGTTGGGCCGAAAAGAAAGGCTATTCGGTCGAGCTTCAGTCGCAGTCGGCAGGGGACGAGGCCGGGATCAAATCCGTCGCTTATAAGATTTCCGGCAACAACGCCTATGGCTGGTTGAAGTCCGAAAGCGGGGTGCATCGCTTGGTGCGGATTTCACCCTTTGACAGCGCGGCCAAACGTCATACGTCGTTCAGCTCGGTTTGGGTTTATCCGGTGGTCGATGATGACATCGATATCGACGTGAACCCGGCTGACATTCGGATCGACACCTACCGGTCGTCTGGCGCGGGTGGGCAGCACGTGAACACCACGGATTCGGCTGTACGGATCACCCACGCGCCGACTGGCATTGTCGTGACCAGTTCGGAAAAATCACAGCACCAGAACCGCGACATTGCCATGAAGGCGTTGAAATCGCGGCTCTATCAGCTGGAGTTGGACAAGCGGAACGAGGCGATCAACGCCGCGCATGAGGCCAAGGGCGATGCGGGCTGGGGCAACCAAATCCGGTCTTATGTTTTGCAGCCCTACCAGATGGTCAAAGACCTGCGCACGAATGTCGAAACCTCGGACACGCAAGGTGTGCTTGATGGCGATCTCGACAAGTTCATGGCAGCGACGCTGGCTCTTGATCTGAGCGGGAAAAGCCGGGGCGAAGCACAGGCTGAGGACTGATCCGGGATTGTATCGGCTGAGCACTGCCGTAACTTGTGCGAAACATGCGGGGAGTGACACATGAGCGATATTCTGGATCTGGACGCGTTGGAGCAGGCGGCCCTTGTTGAGAAGGGCGAGATCGGCGTTGAAGAGCTGATGCGGCTGACGCTTGATCGCATTAACGCGGTTAATGGCGATGTGAACGCGATCGTCTCGCTGCGCGATGAGGATGACATTCTGGCCGAGGCGCGCGCGGCAGATAATGGCGCACGCTCAGGCTGGATGCACGGGCTGCCACTGGCGGTGAAAGACCTGTCCAATGCCAAGGGGCTGCCAACGTCGATGGGCTCACCCATTTTCGAAGGGCAGGTGGCCGAGGCGGATGACATCATGGTGGAGCGAATGCGCGCCGCCGGTGCGATTATCATCGGCAAGACCAACACGCCGGAATTCGGCCTAGGCTCGCACACTTTCAATCCGGTGCACGGCGCGACGCATAACCCTTATGACCTTGGGCGTTCAGCCGGGGGCTCATCCGGAGGCGCGGCGGCGGCCTTGGCGTGCCGGATGCTGCCTGTGGCAGATGGATCAGACATGATGGGGTCGCTGCGAAACCCGGCAGCGTGGAACAACGTGTATGGGTTTCGCCCAAGTTGGGCGCGCGTTCCGTCCGAGGCGATTGGCGACAATTTCCTGCATCAATTGTCCACTGCTGGCCCGATGGGGCGTAGTCCGCGTGATGTTGCGGCGCTTCTTGATGTACAGTCAGGACCAGATGCGCGTCAGCCGCATGGGTTCACGGCGCCACCAACCCTGCCGGAAATCGACAAGCCGACAGGCGCGTTGCGCATCGGCTGGTTGGGCGATTGGGACGGGGCGTACCCAATGGAGGAGGGCTTGCTGGAGCAATGTGCTTCGGCCTTGCCAGTGCTTGAGACGCTTGGCGCAAAGGTAGAAGCCGTTGCAGCCCCCTTTGACGCGGCCCAAATTTGGGAGTCATGGATAACGCTTCGGTCGTGGACCGTGGCCGGGGGATCAGCGGCGCTCTATGAGAACGCCAAGACACGCGACATGCTCAAGCCCGAGGCGGTCTGGGAGATTGAACGCGGCTTGAACCTGTCGGCGATGGATGTGCATCGCGCCAGCGTCTTGCGCTCAAACTGGTTCAAGCGCGCAGCTGAGCTTTTCGAAACCTATGACGCCTTGATCCTGCCGAGTTCGCAGGTGTGGCCGTTTCCGGTTGAGTGGCGTTCGCCTGAGACTGTGGCTGGTGTTGCGATGGACACCTATCACCGCTGGATGGAGATAGTGATCCCGATCGGGCTTCTGGGCTTGCCGTGTCTCAATCTTCCGGTTGGGTTTGGCGCGAATGGTTTGCCTGCGGGGGTTCAGCTTTTCGGGCCACGCGGTAGCGATGCGCGCTTGCTTCAGGTGGGGCAGCTTTGGCATGAGGCGACGCAATTCACCAAGACCCGGCCAGAGATCATTGGCAGCGCTTGATTTCGCCGCTATTTCACGGTGTTATGCATAAACGCGCATGTGATCGTGGAGGAGCCTATGCAAGAACCCCTTGAGATGGGTGTCCCTGATCTGCGTGAGGTCAAGGTGGCGATGCTGAAAGAGGCGCTTCGCCGCGCTTGGGGCGACATGAAGCGCTCGCCGTTTTATGGGTTTGTCTTTTCTAGCGTTTATGTGCTGGTTGGGTTGCTCTTCCTCGGTATTACGTGGCTGACGGGGCAAAGCTATTGGTTGGTGTTTGCAGCGGTTGGCTTTCCGCTTGTTGGGCCATTTGCGGCGGTGGGACTTTATGAGGTCTCGCGACGGCTGGAGCGGGGTGAGCCGCTTGCCGCGGACAAGGTTTTCGGCGTGGTGGCGCATCAGAGACGGCGGCAATTGCCGTCGATCTGTGCCATTGTTGTCATCATATTCCTGTTCTGGTTTTTCCTTTCGCATATGATTTTCGCCCTGTTTTTAGGGCTTTCCACGATGACAAATGTATCGAGCAGCTTTGAGGTTTACCTAACCGGGAATGGTTTGATGATGCTTGGCGTTGGCACGGCAATCGGTGCGGTTTTCGCCGCATTGCTTTACATGATTACCGTGATTTCGATGCCATTGCTGCTTGATCGCGAGGTGGATTTTGTCACCGCGATGATCGCCAGTTTTCAGACCGTGACGCATAATCCGGCAGTCATGTTCGGCTGGGCGGCGTTCATTGCGGTTGTTACGTTTCTGGCCATGCTGCCTGCTTTTCTAGGGCTGTATCTGGTCCTGCCGCTGCTGGGGCATGCCAGTTGGCATCTCTATGACCAGATTGCGATCCGCGACTAGGGGCGCACTATTTGAAGTCCATGTCGAGGTTCAAAAGCTTGGCATGGAAGGGGTGCAGCTCTTCGCGGCGCTTCATGCCACAGGTGCGGGCCGTTTCGAAAATGGCCTTTTGGTTGAGTTGAATATGTTCATAAACCATCCGGGCGGCGCGTCGGCTGTTGTGGCTCTCGCGGACGGTGCGCGTGGCGTAGCCTTCCCAGAAGTTGTTTTCATAGGATGATACCCGCGACAGGAAGTTAAATGAGCAGGTGAGCGCCCTGTTGCGGGCAATAAGGGCCGCAACACCTTGTTCCTGACGAATAAAGATCCCACGAAATTCGCGGCTAGACGGGTCGGCGCTTAGCCCTTGTTGGGCCATGGCTTCGCGAGGTTCATAGCCACGCACTAGGCAAAACCCGTCTTTGCGGTAGACATAGACCAATCCGATGACGAACAGGTCGCGCTCAACAAAGCTTGGCCGACTAAAGCGGTAAAAGCCGGAGGGGAAGGTTTCTTCATCAATGCGTGCCGATCCGTTACCGAGAAAATTTGAGATGTCCGGATGAGCAAAGAGTTCCGCAGTTGCGGGCTTGATGCTGTCGACGGGCTCTAACAGAATGCGGGCGTCGACGTTGAAGAAAACGCAGACCCGATGCAGCACGTCGGGGCGTGGAAAACTTTCGCCCGAGAGATAGCGGTTGAACTGTGTTCGGTTGATCCCCAATTCGCGACAAAGCCCAGCAACAGAGGCGTAGTTTTTCGCGAGTTGGCGTAGGTTAGCACCAAAAATTCCCCGCAGTTCCGCAGGGTCAGTCGGGTTGGTGCCAATGTCTGCGCTGTCCTGCAAGTCGCGTTCTCCATCCGTGTCGGCTTGCACCGAACTTGTTCTTTTCACCCCTAGAATGCGCGATTTTTTCCCGACAGAACAGACGTGAATTGGAAGAAATGACGCATTTTCGCATCTATTCTGTTGCTAGTTGGCGTCAAACAATGGGCAACCTGTCTCAATTCCGGGCAGGTGCGACACGTTTTCGGGAATGTTCAACATGGTTAAATCGTCAGCAAGATTGAAGGAGCTATGGGAAGTGAAAAACGGGGATTGAAATGTACGGAGTCGTGCTTTGGAGTGACAAGAAAGACCAGAAGGCCGTGATTTGGTGCGAAGATCATGGCGACCTCGCGTTTTACAGCGCGAGCAGAGAAAGTGTCTTTGATGGTCTGACGCTGGACACGGGCGATTTTATTGAATTTGAGCTTGCCGGTGACCAAGATCTTCGTGTTGTACGTGCGCCTCAGCTTATTGCGCAGAACCAGTATTTGGGGTTGGCCGATAACCTGAAGTCTAAAGGGCTCGCCTTGGCCGAGAAGGCTGCTCCCGCGACCAAAGCCGCGGGAAACGTTATTGATTTTGTCCCGCGCAGAGGGCGGGCGCTGCTTGCCTGCTAGGCCAGCGCTACGATGGTGAGCCTAAACGCCGCGTGAGAGCGCGGCGACGCCTGTGCGGGCAACCTCACAAAGGCCAAGAGGGCGCATAAGGTCGGCGAATGCGTCGATCTTCTCTGGTGTGCCGGTGATTTCGAACACAAAGCTCTCCAGCGTGCTATCGACCACATTGGCGCGGAAGATGTCGGCAAGGCGCAGCGCTTCGACGCGTTTGTCGCCATCGCCGTTCACCTTCAAAAGCGCCAGCTCGCGTTCGACGGCAGCCCCTTCGACGGTGAGGTCGTGAACTTTGTGCACCGGGACGATCCGCCCAAGCTGGGCTTTGATCTGTTCAATCACCTGCGGCGTGCCGTTGGTGACGACGGTGATCTGGCTGGTGTGGCCGGTGTGATCCACCTCGGCCACGGTCAGGCTGTCGATGTTGTAGCCGCGACCGGAAAACAGGCCGATGACACGCGCCAGAACGCCGGGTTCGTTATCAACCACCACCGCGAGCGTGTGGCTTTCGATGACGTCGCTGAACGACGGGCGTAGATTGTATGCCGAATGCTTATTCGACCCTTTTTTGATTTTTAGAGCAGACATGTGAACAAATCCTTTCGCCTGCGGTCCGGTTACACCAGAACCGCGCCGCTTGTGCTGATTGCGTCCTGGGTTGAGGCCTGACCGAGCAGCATTTTGTTGTGAGGTTCGCCCGACGGAATCATGGGGAAGCAATTCTCGTGCTTTTCGACACGGCAATCGACAATCACCGGCCCATCATAGGCCAGCATTTCCTTGATTGCGTCGTCCAGATCATCGGCATGATCGACACGGATCCCCTTGCAGCCGAAGGCCTCGGCGAGCTTGACGAAATCGGGTAGCGCTTCGGACCAGCTGTGGGAATAGCGCTCTCCGTGCAGCAGCTCCTGCCACTGGCGGACCATGCCAAGGCGTTCATTGTTCAGGATAAATTGCTTGACCGGCAGGCGATATTGCACGGCGGTGCCCATCTCCTGCATGTTCATCAGCCAGCTTGCTTCGCCCGCAACATTGATGACCAGCGCATCGGGATGCGCCACCTGAACGCCCACGGAAGAGGGCAGGCCATAGCCCATTGTGCCAAGGCCACCGGAGGTCATCCAGCGATTGGGATCATTAAAGGTCAGGAACTGTGCCGCCCACATCTGGTGCTGGCCGACCTCGGTGGTGATATAGCGATCCATGTCGCGGGTCAGCGCTTCGAGCCGGTCCAGAGCCTGTTGCGGCTTGATAGTTTTGGCGCCGGGTTCGAATTTGAGACAGTCAACCGCACGCCATTCGTTGATGGTGTCCCACCAGCTTGTGAGGCTGTCTTTCTGGGTTTTGCGACCGCGTGATTTCCAGACTTTCAGAATGTCTTCAAGCACATGCGCCACGTCACCGACGATTGGGATGTCGGCCTTGATCACCTTGTTGATCGAGCTTGGGTCGATGTCGATATGGGCCTTGGTCGAACCGGGGCTGAAGGCGCTGACGAGGCCGGTGATGCGGTCATCGAATCGCGCGCCGATGTTGATCATCAGATCGCAGTCGTGCATCGCCATGTTGGCCTCGTAAAGACCGTGCATGCCAAGCATTCCGAGCCAATTGTCGCCGGTGCCGGGATAGGCGCCAAGACCCATCAAGGTGGAGGTGACGGGGAAGTTCGTGGCCTGCACCAGCTCACGCAGCAGCTGGCTTGCTGCGGGGCCAGAGTTGATCACGCCGCCGCCAGTGTAAATGATTGGTTTCTTGGCCTTTTCCATGGCCTCGACCAGTTCGGTGATCACATCCATATCGCCCTTGATCTGGGGCTGGTAATGCGAGGTGCGGGCCTTTTTCGGCGGGGTATATTCGGCCGAGGCGAATTGCACATCCTTGGGAATATCGACCAGAACCGGGCCGGGGCGGCCGGTGGTGGCGACGTGGAAGGCCTCGTGTATGGTGCCCGACAATTTGCCCGGTTCTTTGACCAGCCAGTTGTGTTTGGTGCAGGCGCGAGTGATGCCAACGGTGTCGGCTTCTTGGAACGCATCATTGCCGATCAGGAAGGTCGGAACCTGCCCGGAGAGCACCACAAGCGGGATCGAATCCAGCAAGGCATCCGTAAGGCCGGTTACGGCATTTGTTGCGCCAGGGCCAGAGGTTACGAGGACAACGCCGGGTTTTCCGGTGCTGCGGGCGTAGCCTTCGGCGGCGTGGACGGCGCCTTGTTCGTGGCGGACGAGAATGTGGCGAATATCGTTCTGTTGAAAGATCTCGTCATAGATGGGTAGGACGGCGCCACCGGGGTATCCGAACACGACGCTCACGCCCTGATCCTTGAGGGCCTGAACCAACATTTTCGCTCCGGTCATCTGACGTGTCATCTTGTTCTCGCTCCGTTCAACGTCTTGTTCTTACACATAAAAAAGCCCCCGATTTTCGGGGGCGCATGGGGAGGTAGTAAGGTTCCGTTACCGGCCCATGCGCGTTCTTCCTACAATGACGACTAGTGCGGTCATAGAAATTACCCTTCTTTGCGTGGCGAGACATTAAGTGGGGCAAAACCGGGCGTCAACCGCAAAGCGGCAGAAAAACATGTCGCGAGGGGGTGGTTTTGCGACATTATGTTACGTTTTTGGCGAACCGCACGAATGAAACGTAAAAATTTGCACGCTGGAACCGGAAAAATGCGCCGTGAAGAGCCAAAAGTTAACGGGTGATTTTGGCCGGGTTCGCCGGGGGGTGACATTCGGCTGACATCCGGCTGACTCCCGGCTGCCGTCGGCGGCGCGCAGATTAAGGGTTGGTAAAGGTTAACGCAGCGCACGCAGGGAGGCGGGCGACGTGAAAGGGAGCGGGCCAAAGAGACGCGCGCGGGCCGAGGGATAAGAGGACAGGTGCGGGCCGAGGTGAGGGGGGCTGTCGGGCGGCGCCGGGCGCGATTAGCGGCGCAGGTCGGGCAGGGAGATATTGGCGACCTGTTCGGCAATCGGATCGGTGCTGAGCGGGTGGCTTTCTGCGGCGTGATCCTGTGGGTCGCCAAGCGGCGTCCATTGACCGGCTTTGTAAATCTCAAGCCCGGAGAATTTTGCCTTGTAGCCCATCTTGGGCGATCCGGGCACCCAATAGCCGAGATAGACGAAGGGCAGGCCGGCCTCGCGGGCGATTTCGATGTGATCGAGAATGAGGTAGGTGCCAAGCGAGTTGCGCGCCATGTCGGGTTCGAAGAACGAATAGACCATCGACAACCCATCATCGAGCACATCGGTGAGGCAGACAGCGGTGAGCGCGTCGCTGTTGTCGCGGTCGGTATATTCGATAACGCGGCTGCGGATCGGGGTCTCTTCGATCATGGCGGCGAATTCGAACACATCCATATCGGCCATGCCGCCATCGGCGTGGCGGCTATCAAGGTAGCGGCGAAAGAGGTCGTATTGTGTTTCGGTTGCCCAAGGCGAGGTGGCGCGGCGGTCGAGGGCGCGATTGCGGCGGGTGACGCGCTTTTGGCTTTTGGACGGGGCGAAGTCGGCGACGCGGATGCGGGCGGACATGCAGGCAGAGCAATCGGCGCAAGACGGGCGGTAGAGCACGTTTTGCGAGCGCCGGAAGCCTTGTTTGGAGAGTGAATCGTTCAGTTTTGTTGCGCTCTCGCCCTGGAGTGCGGTGAACAGTTTCCGCTCCATCCGGCCCTCGAGATAGGGGCAGGGTTGCGGGGCGGTCACGTAAAACTGTGGGGCGATGGGTAAGGTGTGGCGCATGGACTATTTTATCTGGGTTTCAGGGGGAGGTTATCAAGCAGGGGCGCGATGTCAAAGACTTGATGAAAATTAGAGTTAATGTGGGGGGGCTTTCGGGCGGGCTTTGGCGGAGCCAAAGGCGCAGTGGCTATGCGCCGGCGGGCCGATAGAGGCCGGGGATCAAGCTTTCGGCGAGGTCTTGGAGGACATCGGGCGCGGTGCCGGGGGGCTGAACAGGGCCGTAGTGCACATCATAGCTGCCGCCGAGTTTTGCGAGTAATTCAGAGGCATAACGCAGCGAGGCCACGGTGCGGCCGATATCGTCGTTGCCGCCGCTGAGCAGGCGGGCAAGGGTGCGGGTGCGATAATAGTGCCGCGAATTGCGCAAGTTGGCCGAGGCGGGAACGATCGGCGCATCGGTGAGGGCGGAGATGCGGGTGATGCCGGGGCGCCAAGGCGGTTCGACCAGCAGGCCCTTTTTGCGGCCCGGCACGCGGCCAGAGCCGAACACCAGCAAAGCGCCGCCGCTTGCGAGGTGCGCGTGCATCCCGTCGCGGGTGGCGCGGGCCGACAGCACGTTGTCCTTGCGATCAAGATCAACGGGGATGGTGCGGTCGGGGCCGACAAAGCGTTCGCCCTCGCGGTTGGCGACCACTTTGAGATCGGGGCGATGGTCGAGCAGCACACCGGCGTGGGTGATAAAGTCGAACGTGCCGGTGGGGTGGGTGGCACCGATGATGACCGGCCCGGAGGCCGGCACATGGTGCAGCCCATGCGGCGTGACCGTGGTGCCGCCGTTCATTGCCAACAGGGCGCGCACGAGGTCGGGGCCGGTGCGCCCGTCAAGTTCGATCAGGGTGGCTTCGGTCTCGCGCAGGGCAAAGAAGGCTTGCCCGGTGACGCCACGGTTGAACGCATCAACCGCCGACATGAGGACCCGCAGCGCCTTGAGCCGGAAATCCGCGCCTTCGGGAATGCGCAGGCGGGCGCGCAGGAGGGCGTCCATCGGGTTGGGTTTATCGGTCTGGCGCAAGGTGAGCAGGGCCCGTGACAGTGACGTTTTGGCGTTACTATCACGAGCGCGGGCGCATTGCACAGGTTGGTTGCGGGGAAAATGCCCCCGCAGATCAGCCCGCCGCGCGGCGGTTGATGGCGACGGTGCCGAGGACATGATCCGAGAGCCCCTGACCGCGGGCGGAGGTGGCCATGAGGATCATCGAGACGAGTTGCACCGGGAAGAAGGTAAACGACAGCATAAAGCCGAGCGTGTGCAGGAAGGCGTCGGACTGATCAAAGCGCGCGCCACGGGCGTTGCGAAATTCGATCGCAAAGAGGCGCATCCCCGGCGTGGCCGAGCCATTGGCCAGCGTGATGGTGCGATAGGCGAAGTTCAGCATCCACCAGACCGGCACGATAAAGATCGCCGCGATACCAAGGGTGAGGATCACGATCACCACCGCGAGAAGCAGCATCAAGAGCGTGTCGACCAGAAACGCAAGCAGGCGTTTGAGCGGCACATCGGCGTAGAAATCTGCCTGATGATGGGGGTCGGGCTGATGCCAGGACGGGTCGGACGGGTCGTCGGTATGGGTGTCGAAGTAGCGCATGGCTCTCACATAGGGCGTTTTGGTGAAAAAACGAGGGACGCCCGGCCGGGGGAAGGGCCGGGCGTTTGGGACGAGCGGTCAGGCGCGGTTAGGCGCGGGCAGGCTCGTCTTTGTCGTTGCCAGCGTTTTCGCCGGTGTCGCGGCCAGTATCGGCATCCGCTTCGGCGGCGGCGCGAAAGGCGCGGTCTTCCATGAACTGGTCAAACTCGGTCTTGTCCTTGGCTTCGCGCAGGCGCTGGAGGAAGGCTTCGAATTGGTCCTGTTCGTCCTCGAGACGGCGCAGGGTGTCTTCTTTGTAGGCGTCGAACGCGGTGTTGCCGGAGGAGCCATGCCGACGCATGTGGTGCGCGTGACCGGAATGACGGGCGTGGCGGCGGGATTTGCGGCAGGAACCGTTGAACATACGTTTGCTCCAGATCATGTAGAAGAGAAGGGCGAGGCCGACGGGCCAGAAGAAGACGAACCCGAGAACCATCGCGGCTATCCAGGCACCTTTCCCTTTGTCGTCGAGCCACGCCTCGGTTTTGGTAAACCAACCCTGATGGGCGGTTCCGGGGGCGTTTGTGGCTGCGGTTGTCATATCTCTCTCCGTTTTAGAATGTGAACTGTGAGGGCGTAATGTAAATGCCTTTCACATTGATAAGATTGGGGTTGGGGAGAGGTTTGACAAGGGTGTATGTAAATGTTTTTTACATTAATTTGAAAACTGATTTATAATCAGCGTATTAGCTGGTGGCTGTGTTGATCTGAGGTGGTGCGGTTATGTGGTGAAATCGGCCACGCTTGCCCCGGAAAGCTGTTCTAGATCGCCGGGCGCAACCGAAAACACATGCCGCGGCGTGCCGGCGGCGGCCCAGACGAGGGTGAACTCCATCAGGCGCGGATCAAGAAAGGCGCGGATCGGGGTGAGGTGGCCGACGGGCGACACACCGCCAATGGCAAAGCCGGTCTGGCTACGGATCAGCGCGGCGTCAGCCTTGCCCAAGGGTTCACCGGCCAGAGCGGAGGCTTTGCCAAGGTCGACCTGATTGCCGCCCGCGGTGATGAAGAGGATCGCGGCGCCGGAGGTTTCGCCGCGAAAGATGATTGATTTGGCGATCTGGTCCACCTCGACCCCGAGTTCGTCGGCGGCCATTTGGGCGGTACGTGCCTCGCCCGTTTCAAGAACGATGGCCGAGATGTTTTCAAGGGCGGCGCGCACGCGGGTGAGGGATTTCGACATGAAGCTGGTCTTTCGTCTTGGACAGAGAGCGGCGATCGGGGCTAGGGTTTGGGCATGAAGGTTAATGCAGAATATGTAGCCCCGACAATTGAAGAAATGCTGAAGCTGGAAACCCGCGTCTGGCAGGCGTTGGTTACGGGCGATGCGACGGCGGATGCGGCGTTGCTGTTGCCGGAGTTTCTGGGGGTGTATCCAGACGGGTTTGCCGGGATTGAGGATCACGCGGGTCAGTTGGATGATGGGCCGACGGTGGAGGCGTTCACGTTGAGCGAGGCGCGGGTGCTGCCGGTGGGGGAGGCGTATGCGATGCTGTGCTATCACGCGGCGTTCCGGCGGGTGGGGCGCGAGGCGTGGGAGGCGATGTATGTCTCTTCGTTGTGGCAGAGGGACGGCGCGGGGTGGCGCAACCTCTTTAGTCAGGACACGCCGGTTGGGGCGGGGGTGCCATAGGCGCTGTGCGTGGTGCCACGGCGGCGGGCGCGTCGTGTAGGCCGTAGGAGTAGGGGATAGGGCGCGGTCCCTGATGCGATGTGCGCCGGTTCGCGACGGGCTTATTCACCAGGCTTATTCACCACGCTTATCGAGCAAACTTATTGACCTCGCCCGACCTGCAGGCCATCACCGGACTATGCAATTTCAAACCCGTATCACCCGCTTGCCACATGTGTTTGACGCCGACCGAGGGGCCGAGGCGCGGGCTTTGTTGCCCGACGCCGATGGCGACCTTGGCGCTTTGATTGCGGGGATGGGCGGCGGTAGCCCGTATCTGAGCGGATTGCTGGCCAAGGAGGCCGCGTGGCTATGGCCCGCGCTGGAGGCACCGGAAGACGCGATCGAGGCGGAGTTTGCCCGGCTGGAGGTGGTCGCGCTTGACGGGCAGGCCGGGGCTTTGGCGGATGAGTTGCGGCGCGGCAAGCGGCGGGTGGCCTTGTTGCTGGCGCTGGCTGATCTGGGCGGTGTTTGGGCGCTGGAACAGGTGACGGGCACCTTGACCCGCTTTGCCGATCTGGCCGTGCGTCTGGCGATGCGGGTGGCGTTGGTGCCCGAGATCAAGCGCCGCAAGCTGCCGGGCGCGACGGAAGATGATCTGGAGACGCTGGGCGGCTGGTTCGCGCTGGCCATGGGCAAGATGGGGGCGGGGGAGCTGAACTATAGCTCGGATATCGACCTGATCTGCCTGTTCGACGAGAGCCGGTTCGAGCGTGATGATTTCCACGAGGCGCGGGCGAGTTTCGTGCGCGCGACGCGCAAGATGTCGGCGATGCTGAATGATCTAACGGGCGAGGGGTATGTCTTTCGCACCGATCTGAGGCTGCGCCCCGATCCGGCGGTGACGCCGGTCTGCATGGCGATGGAGGCGGCGGAGCGGTATTATGAGAGCCTTGGGCGGACGTGGGAGCGGGCGGCCTATATCAAGGCGCGCCCCTGTGCGGGGGATATTGCGGCGGGGGACGGGTTTCTCAAGACGCTGACGCCGTTTGTGTGGCGCAAGCATCTGGATTTTGCGGCCATTCGCGACGCCCATGACATGCGGCTGCGCATTCGCGAGCACAAGGGGCTGGGCGGCACGATCAGCCTGCCGGGGCACAACATGAAGCTGGGGCGCGGCGGCATTCGCGAGATCGAGTTTTTCACCCAGACGCGGCAGATCATTGCCGGTGGGCGTGATGTTGATCTGCGGGTGCGCGGCACGGTTGAGGGGTTGCGGGTGCTGGCCGAGAAGGACTGGCTTCCGCAGGAGGCGGCAGAGGTGTTGAGCCGCCATTACCGCCACCACCGCGAGGTCGAGCACCGCATCCAGATGGTGAATGACGCGCAGACCCATTTGTTACCCAACTCGGACGAGGGGATCGCGCGGATTGCCGCTTTGATGGGGATGGAGCGGGCCGCGTTCGAGGCGGATTTGCGGGCGCGATTGGAAGAGGTTCACGAGGTCACCGAAGGGTTCTTTGCCCCCGATGCCACGCCGGAGGAGCCCGAAGATGCGCCGCCCTTGGAGACGTTCGACAAGGACATTCTGGCGCGTTGGCCCAGCTATGCGGCGTTACGCTCGGAGCGGGCGGTCGAGATTTTCGACCGATTGCGCCCGGAGTTCTTGCGGCGCCTGAGCGAGAGTGCGGACCCGCATGCGGCCTTGCTGGCCTGTGACGGTTTCCTTGCCGGTCTGCCAGCGGGGGTGCAGTTGTTTTCGCTGTTCGAGGCGAACCCGCCGCTGGTGGACCTGTTGATCGACATTGTTGCGACGTCGCCCGCGCTGGCAAAATACCTGTCGCGCAATTCAGGCGTGTTTGACGCGGTGATCGGCGGGGATTTCTTTGCCGACTGGCCGGGGGTCGAAGCCTTAAGCGCGGCGCTTGCGGAGGTGTTGGCGAAGGAGCCCGATTACGAGCGCAAGCTCGATCTTGCGCGGCGCTGGGCCAAAGAATGGCACTTTCGGATTGGGGTGCATCATTTGCGCGGCTTGATCGAGGCCGAGGAGGCGGGGGCGAGCTATGCCGATCTGGCCGAGGCGTCATTGAGGGCGTTGTGGCCCGAGGTGGTGGCGCATTTTGCCGCCAAGCACGGGCCGCCGCCGGGGCGGGGTGCTTGTGTGTTGGGCATGGGGAGCCTTGGGGCGGGGCGGTTGAATGCGACCTCTGATCTGGATCTGATCGTGATTTATGACCCGGACGGCGCGGAGATGTCCGAGGGGCGCAGGCCCTTGGCGGTGCGGCCCTATTACGCGCGACTGACGCAGGCGATGATCACGGCCGTGACGGCGCAGATGTCGGAGGGGCGGCTTTATGAGGTGGACATGCGGCTGCGCCCGTCCGGCACGCAGGGGCCGGTGGCGACGAGTTGGCAGAGCTTTCAGAATTACCAATCGGGGGAGGCTTGGGTTTGGGAGCATCTTGCCCTGACGCGGGCGCGGGTTGTGGCGGGGGACATGGGGCTGGGCGCTGACATAGAGGCGTTTCGTGCGGGGCTACTGCCCGAGAAGGGGGCCGACCGGGGCGAGGTGTTGAAGCAGCTGGGCGAGATGCGCGCCCGGATTGCGGCGGCCAAAGCGCCGGACGGGCCGTGGGACGCCAAGATCGGCCCCGGCCGGATGCAGGATATCGAGTTGATTGCGCAGGCCGGCGCGTTGATGGGCGGGGTTCCGGGGCGCAGCACGCAAGCGGGGCTGGAGGCCGGTGTCGCGATTGGATGGCTGAGTGACGGAGACAGCGCAGCGCTTGTCGCGTCCTATACGCTTTGCTGGAAAGTGCAGGCGGTGGCGCGTTTGCTGAGTGAAAAGCCGCTGTCGCCGGAGGGTGTTGGCGGTGGGGGACGGGCGATGGTGCACCGTGAAACCGGGGTCGAGAGCTTTGAAGCGCTGGGCGAAATGTTGGCGGAGCGGGCAAATGAGGCGCGCGCGGTGATAGAGGCGGCGTTGACGCGGCTGCCGGAGGGAGATGCATGAAGGGGGATGAATTGGATCCGAAAGCATTGATCCGCGAGGCCTATCGCATGGATATCGGCATAGAAGAATGCCGGGTGATTTTTCTCGACTGGGCCTTGAGCCTGCCCGATGGGATGGACCCCAAAGGCACGATCGCGCAGTTGTTGCAGCGCTATGGCACAGAAGCGGATCACCCGATGACCGGTGTGTTGCGCGAGGGGCTGAGCCGGGCCGCAAAAACCGGACGGCGCGGTGGTCGGCGTGGTCGGCTGAACTGAGCGGGCGGAATTTTTCAAAAATTCCGGGTCGTTTTCTTTGAAAGAAAACGGGTGCGTTGCGGGGCGGGCGGAGTGGCGCTTTCAGGTCTCGGAGTCGTCGAAGAACAGCGGGCTGGCACCTTGGGTTGCGGGGCTGGCGTTGCGGCGGAACAGCTCGAACAATTCACGCCCTGTGCCGGAATGGCGCGCCGAGAGGTCGGCGTGATCGACGGGGCGTTCCGCGAAGGCCTCTGACAGGTTGTCGAGCGTTCCGGCCTTGGCGTCGAGGCGGATGATATCGCCATCGCGCACGCGCGCGAGCGGGCCGGCGGCGGCGGCTTCGGGCGAGAGGTGGATCGCGGCAGGGATGCGGCCCGACGCGCCGGACATCCGCCCATCGGTCACAAGAGCGACCTGTTGACCGCGGTCCTGCATCACTGACAACGTCGGTGTTAGCGCGTGCAATTCGGGCATTCCGTTGGCTTGGGGGCCATGAAAGCGCAGCACGACGACCACGTCGCCGTCCAGCTCGCCCGCTTTGAAGGCGTCGATCACCGCTTGCTGGCCATCAAACACGCGGGCGGGTGCTTGGATCACGTGATGTTCGGGGGCGACGGCGGAGATTTTGATGATGCCTTCGCCGAGGTTGCCAAGCAGGCGTTGCAGCCCGCCGGAGGGTTGGAACGGGTCGGCGGCGGGGCGCAGGATTTTGGTGTTCTCGGACTGCGCCGCACCGGGGGCATAGCTTAGCGCGTTGTCCGCGCCGATCTGTGGCTCGCGGGTGTAGTCTTCGAGACGACCGCCGACGGTGGTGACATCCTCGTGGACAAGGCCCGCGTCGAGCAGCTGCGCGATGAGATAGCCAAGGCCACCCGCCGCATGGAAGTGGTTCACGTCCGCCAGCCCGTTGGGATAGACCCGCGCCAGCAGTGGGGTAATCGCCGAGAGGTCAGCGAAATCTTCGAGCGTCAGCAGGATGCCGAAAGCGCGCGCCATGGCCGGCAAATGCAGCACAAGGTTGGTTGAGCCACCCGTCGCCATCAGCCCGACGATGCCGTTCACAAAGGCGCGTTCGTCGAGCACCTCGCACACGGGGCGATAGCTGTCGCCCAAGGCGGTTTGGCCGAGGATCGTTTCAACCCCTGCATCGGTGATCGCGCGGCGCAGATCGGTGCCGGGGTTGATAAAGGCCGCGCCGGGCATGTGAAGCCCCATGATCTCCATCAGCATCTGGTTGGAGTTGGCGGTGCCATAAAACGTACAGGTGCCGGGGCCGTGGTAGGCGGCCATTTCGGCCTGCATCAGCTCGGCGCGGTCGATCTCGCCCTTGGCGAAGCGTTTGCGCACCGCCGATTTTTCATCGTTGGAGAGGCCGGATGTCATTGGACCGGCGGGCAGCAGCATGGTGGGCAGGTGGCCAAAGGCGCCGGCGGCGATCACGAGGCCGGGCACGATCTTGTCACAGATGCCCAGCATCACCACCGCGTCGAACGTATTGTGCGAGAGCGCCACCGAGGCGGCGAGCGCGATCACGTCACGCGAGAACAGCGAGAGCTCCATGCCGCTTTGCCCTTGGGTCACGCCATCGCACATGGCGGGCACGCCGCCTGCGACCTGGGCCGTGGCGCCGAGGCGGCGGGCGGTGTTGCGGATCTGTTCGGGGTAGGTTTCGAACGGCTGATGCGCCGAGAGCATATCGTTATAGGCGGTGATGATCCCGAGGTTGGGCGCAGGCGCGGTGGCGAGCGCGGTTTGGTCCTGTCCCATTGCGGCATAGGCGTGGGCCTGATTGGAGCAGGAGAGATGGGCGCGCGATGGCCCCTGTGACGCCGCATCACGCATCGACGCAAGATACCGCGACCGCCCCGCACGCGAGCGGGAGATGATCCGGTCTGTCACGCGGGCAACTGTGGGATGGAGTGTCATATGCTATGTCCTGTGTCTTTTGCGGCGGATGCAAGCCCTGCGCTGCGCCGCCTAGAAAGCGGGGGCGACGCGCGGTTGGGGCGTGTTGCGGTCGTATCGTCGCTGTTTTGTGGTCGTTGTCTTGATGTAGCAGAGCATATTAGCGCTAACAACTCCACGATCTGTTGCGCGAAAGACTCAAAACCCAGCCAAACCAAGACTTTGCCGCGCGAAAACCCCGTGATTACCGCGGGGGTGCCTAAAATTTGTCTAATTTCTTGATGATCTTCGGTCGAGATTAAATTCAGGGCTTGAGACCCGAAGGAGGATGAACATGAAACGTGTTCGTATGGTTGCATTGGTCGTTTTGGGAATGGCCGTTTCTGGTTGCGCAGGCGTAGAAGCGCCGTCGCGGAACGCGCCGTTTGAAGCGCCGAGTGTCGCTGCTGTGGCCCCGTCGATGAAAATGGTCGGTTTTGAGGTTCGCGTGCCGAACGCGTTGAAGGTTTCGGAAGCGAACTCTTATTATCCGACAGGTGATATCGTCTGGCGGGGGGAACCTTTGGGCGACCGCCACGCTCAGGTGAAGAAGATTTTCGACGAGAGCTTGGCTCAAGTCTCGAAAACCAGCAACGGCAAGGTGCCGGTTCTGGTTGAGATCGAAGTGACCCGCTTTCACGCGTTGACCGAAAAGACGCGCTATACCGTTGGTGGCCGTCACGAGATTCAGTTCGTGATGCATCTGTTGAACCCCGAAACCCGTCAGCCGGTCGCCGAGCCGCGCCCGATTGACGCGACGTTCAAAGCGTTTGGCGGCGCACGTGCCATCGCGGCAGAGCGCAACGGTGTGACACAGCGCAAGCGGATCGCCGGGCGTTTGATTTCGGTTGTTCAGAAAGAATTGGGCAAAACCTCGGGCGTGGCGGCGCAGGGCGGCGATGTTGTGTCGCGCAATGTGACCGAGACCCCGGTTGTCAAAAAGCCGCGCAAAACCGCGCTTAAAGCATCGGGCAAGGCGCTTGTCGCCGGTGACCGGACGAACAGCTTGTTCTAAGCCCCCTTTCACAGGGACAGCGAAACATGTAAGGGGACGGCCATGCAGCCGTCCCCTTATCCATTTGTCCGCCTGAAACCGAAATCTGATGCACGGCGTTTGCGCCATGGGCATCCTTGGGTCTTTGCCAATGATATGGTGAGCGACCGGAGGACCAAGGCGATTGCGCCCGGTGGCATTGCCGTTTTGCAGGACGCCGAGCGGCGCGACATCGGTTTGGTGGCGGTGAACCCGAATTCCAAGATTTTCTGCCGGATGCTGTCACGCGATGTCGAGACAGTGATTGATCGCGCGTGGTTTGCCGACAAGCTGCGCCGGGCTTTGGCGTTGCGCGAGCGGGCTTATGATGCGCCGTTTTACCGGTTGATCCATGCCGAGGGCGACGGTTTACCCGGTGTGGTGATCGACCGGTTCGGCGATGTGGCGGTGATTCAGCCCAATGCCGCATGGGCCGAAGTGCGCTTGGATGAGTTGAGCGCGGCGCTGGCCGAGGTGACGGGGGTGAGTTGCATCCTCAAAAACGCCAGCGGGCGGGCGCGTGGCCTTGAAGGATTGGACGAAGATCAGGCGGTTTTGTTGGGCGAGGCGCCGGGGGCGCCGGTGCCGGTGGTGATGAATGGGGCCACCTATATGGCCGATCTGATGGGCGGGCAGAAGACGGGGCTGTTTTTCGATCAGCGCGAGAATCAGGGCTTTGCCGCGCGGCTGTCGCGCGGGGCGCGGGTGTTGGATGTGTTCAGCCATGTTGGCGGTTTTGGCTTGGCCGCATTGGCAGGCGGTGCGGAAAGCGCCTTGGCGGTTGATGGATCGGCCCCGGCGCTGGCGCTGGCCGAGGAGGGCGCGCGCGCATCGGGGTTTGAGGGGCAGTTTGCCACCCGCAAGGGCGACGCGTTTGACACGATGAACGCATTGGCCGAGGCCGGAGAGCGGTTTGACGTGGTGATCTGTGATCCGCCCGCATTCGCGCCGAGCAAGCAGGCGTTGGAGCCGGGGTTGCGGGCCTATGAGAAGGTCGCGCGGATTGCGGCGGGGCTGGTCGCCGAAGGCGGCATTCTGGCTCTGTGTTCGTGTTCGCACGCGGCGGATTTGGCGAAGTTTCGCGGTGCCTCTATTCGCGGGATTGGCCGGGCCGGGCGCGAGGGCAGTTTGATCCACACCGGCTTTGCCGGGCCGGACCATCCGATGCACCCGCAGCTGGCCGAGAGCGGTTACCTCAAGGCGTTGTTTTTCCGGCTAAACGGTCACGCGTTACCTTCGGGGCGCGATTGAGGCGGGGCGCGGCGCGATATTCAAGCGTTTCGCGCGCATTGCTCAAAACCTGTGAGTCGGGTTTGGCGAGGAACGCTTTATGAGAGCGGTTCTGGACGCCTGTGTGATCTATCCGACAGTGATGCGGGAGGTCTTGCTTGGCGTGGCCGGGTTGGACGCCTACGAGCCGCGCTGGTCGGATCGGATCATGGAAGAATGGGCGCGTGCGGCGCGCAAGCTTGGCCCCGAGGGCGAGGCACAGGCGCGCGGCGAGGTGGCGATGCTCAAGGCGCGTTGGCCGGAGGCGGCGGTGTCGTGGCCCGAGTCGCTGGAGAACCGGCTGTGGTTGCCCGATCCGGCGGATGTGCATGTGTTGGCGGCGGCGATTGCCGGGTCTGCAGATGTGATCGTGACGATGAATGCCAAAGATTTCCCACGCCAGATTTTGGCCGAAGAGGGGGTGAGCCGGGTCGATCCGGATGCGTTTCTGCTCGGCTTTTGGCAGGGGTACGCGGAGGGCGTTGAGGGCGTTGTTGCGCGGATTGTGCAAGAGGCGCGGCGCTTGTCCGGAGAGGATTGGAGCGCGCGGGCGCTGTTGAAAAAGGCGCGGTTGCCGAGGCTGGGCAAGGCGGTGCGTGCGCGGCTCGATTGAGGCGGGGAGGCCCGGAATCAAGGCCGCAGGCCGCCGGGCCATCGTCAGCCCCTCCCGTGGGCTGACGATTGGCTGAGGGCAGAGCGCCATTGGTTCTCTTGGGAAGACTGAGCCGGTATAAAGCGCTTTGCCATTCACGTTGGGTCGTCATCCCAGGGGCTGACGCTGGCCGGGCTTGGCGCTCAAAGCAAAGCGCCCCGACCGAATGGCCGGGGCGCTTCCCTATCGGATTTGCGAACGTCTTACGACTTGGCGAGGTTGCGCAGCACGTAGTGCAGCACGCCGCCGTGTTCGATATATTCGATCTCGATCGCGGTATCGATGCGGCACTTGAGGGTGATCTCTTTCACCGAGCCATCGGTGAAGGTGATCGCGCAGGGCACTTCCTGAAGCGGTTCGATGGTGTCGAGGCCGGAAATCGCCACAGTCTCTTCGCCGGTCAGGCCAAGGGATTTGCGCGAGTCGCCGCCGGTGAATTCGAACGGGATCACGCCCATGCCAACGAGGTTAGAGCGGTGGATACGCTCGAAGCTTTCGGCGATCACGGCTTTGACGCCCAGAAGCGCTGTGCCTTTGGCGGCCCAGTCACGCGAGGAGCCCGCGCCGTATTGCTCGCCACCAAACACAACCAGCGGCGTGCCGGCGTCCTGATAGGCCATGGCGGCATCAAAGATCGAGGTTTCCTTGCCGCTTGGCCCTTTGGTGTAGCCGCCTTCGACGCCATCCAGCATCTCGTTCCGGATACGGATGTTGGCGAAGGTGCCGCGCATCATGACTTCGTGGTTACCACGGCGCGAGCCATAGGAGTTGAACTCACGCACCGGCACCTGATGCTCGGTCAGGTATTGACCGGCGGGGGTTTCAGGCTTGAACGACCCGGCAGGCGAGATGTGGTCCGTGGTGACCATATCGCCCAGAACCGCAAGGATGCGCGCGCCGCTGAGGTTCGAGATCTTGCCCGGCTCTTTGCTCATCCCCTGGAAGTAGGGCGGGTTCTGGATATAGGTCGAGGTCGGCGGCCAGTCATAGGTCTCGTCGCCAGTGGTTTCGACGCCCTGCCATTTTTCGTCGCCTTTGAAGACGTCGGCATATTTCGACTGGAATGCCTCGCGGGTGACGGTCTGTTCGACCAGCTCTGCAACCTCTTGCGTGGTTGGCCAGATGTCCTTGAGGAAGACGTCGTTGCCGTCTTTGTCCTGACCGAGCGGGTCATTGGTGAGGTCGATGTTCATGTCACCGGCCAGCGCATAGGCCACAACGAGCGGCGGCGAGGCGAGGTAGTTGGCACGCACATCCGGCGAAATCCGGCCTTCGAAGTTACGGTTGCCCGAGAGCACCGATGTGGCGACGAGGTCAGCCTCGGCAATCGCTTCGGAGAGCTCTTTCTGGATCGGGCCGGAGTTGCCGATACAGGTGGTGCAGCCATAGCCAACGAGGTTGAAGCCGATGGCGTCGAGGTCTTCCTGAAGCCCGGCGGCTTCGAGATAGGCCGACACAACCTGGCTACCCGGTGCAAGCGAGGTTTTGACCCAAGGTTTGCGGTCAAGCCCAAGGGCGCGCGCCTTGCGGGCAACGAGGCCCGCACCGATCATCACGTAAGGGTTCGACGTGTTGGTGCACGACGTGATCGAGGCGATCACGACCGAGCCGTCGCGGATTTCATAGTCTTCGCCCGCAACCTTGATGGATTTGCGCGGATCGGCGGGCGCGGTCGGGGTCGGGCCTTCGGCTGCCATGTCAGAGGCGGCGTCTTCCGAGTCGGTTCCGCGATACTCGTTCACCACATCGAGGAACGCCGCGGCGGCGTGATCGAGCGTGGTGTAATCCTGTGGGCGTTTCGGGCCGGAGATGGCCGGAACGATGGTGCCCATATCGAGGCTGAGCGTGTCGGTATAGATCGGCGCATAGTTTTCGTCGCGCCAGAAGCCGTTTTCCTTGGCGTAGGCTTCGACCAGCGCGATGCGGTCGTCGTCGCGCCCGGTGGTGCGCATGTAGCGCAGGGTTTCGCCGTCGATCGGGAAGAAGCCACAGGTCGCGCCATATTCGGGCGCCATGTTGGCGATCGTGGCCCGGTCGGCGAGCGGCAGGCTGTCGAGGCCAGCGCCGTAGAATTCGACGAATTTGCCAACAACGCCTTTGGCGCGCAGCATTTCGACCACTTTGAGCACGAGGTCGGTGCCGGTGGTGCCTTCCATCATCGCGCCGGTCAGCTCAAAGCCGACCACTTCGGGGATCAGCATCGAGATCGGCTGACCCAGCATCGCGGCTTCGGCTTCGATCCCGCCAACACCCCAGCCCAACACGGCAAGGCCGTTGACCATGGTGGTGTGGCTGTCGGTGCCAACGAGCGTGTCGGGGTAGGCGACTTCGTCACCGTTCTGGTCCGTATCGGTCCAGACGGTCTGTGCAAGGTATTCGAGGTTCACCTGGTGGCAGATGCCGGTGCCCGGCGGCACAACGCGGAAGTTGTTAAACGCCGACTGGCCCCATTTGAGGAACTGATACCGCTCCATGTTGCGTTCATATTCGCGGTCGACGTTCATCTGGAACGCGCGCGGGTTGCCGAATTCGTCGATCATGACCGAGTGGTCGATGACAAGGTCAACCGGGTTGAGCGGGTTGATCTTTTGCGCGTCACCGCCGAGGGCCTTGATGCCGTCACGCATGGCGGCGAGGTCAACCACGGCGGGAACGCCGGTGAAATCCTGCATCAGCACGCGGGCCGGACGATAGGCGATTTCGCGGGGGTTCTTGCCGCCTTTGGCGCCCCATTCGGCGAAGGCCTTGATGTCATCGACCGAGACGGTCTTGCCGTCTTCAAAGCGAAGCATGTTTTCCAGCACCACCTTGAGCGCGGCGGGAAGGCGAGAAAAGTCGCCCAAGCCCGCAGCTTCGGCGGCGGGGATCGAGTAGAAAGCAACCGATTGGTTGCCGACGCTCAATGTTTTGCGGGTTTTGGCGGTGTCCTGTCCAACTGTGATTGGCATTTGGCTGTCTCCGGCAGATGAGGAATGTCGTCGCGCCCGCTTTTGACGCATCATAGGAGTCGGATCAAGGGGGCGTTCGGCTTTTTTGTATACTATTGCACACAAAAGCGCGGATTTGGCCGGTATTCTGCCTGACGTCTGCGGTTTCTGGCGTGCAGCGGGGCGTTGACAGGGGCGTGGACAGGGGCGGGTGTTCGCACCGCTGCACCTGGCGCGCGGAATTCCGTGACGGAATTCGGGCCGGAATTCGCGACGAATTCCGGTTTGGAGGCGGTGGCTCACCTCTTACTCGCAAAACCTTGATTGGTTATTTCAATCGTGGCTGCATAAGGAAGAGAGGGGACGGACATGCATCAGCAAATAGGGACACATCGGTCATGACGCGACTAATCGCATGGGCGGCAGCAATCTGGGTGGTTTTGGCGGCGAGCGTTTCGGCGCAACCGGCGGGCAAGCCGTTGATCGTGGTCGAGCTTTACACCAGTCAGGGCTGTTCAAGCTGCCCTCCGGCGGATGCGTTTCTGCACAAGCTGGCCAAGCGGGCGGATGTGGTCGCGCTGTCTATGCATGTCGATTACTGGGATTATATCGGCTGGAAAGATGTTTTCGCCGACCACAAGTTCACCCTGCGCCAGCATGGTTATGCGCGGGCCGGGCAACGACGCTCGGTCTATACGCCGCAGATGATTATTCACGGGCAGGACCATGTTGTTGGCAACCACCCGATGGATGTGAGCGAGATTATCAAACGCTATCAGGCGCGCACTCAGAGTATTGTGCTTAAGGCCAGCCGCGAGGGTGGGCAGGTGATGATCCGCGCCAGTGGCGGGCAGGGTGCCGGGCCGATGGTGGTTCAACTGGTGCAGTATGAGCCGGAGGTGAAGGTTGATATTCGCCGCGGCGAAAACGCTGGCAAGACGATTTCATACGCAAACGTGGTGCGCGAGTGGCAGGTGATCGGCGAGTGGAACGGCGCCAAGCCCGTGGCGTTGAGCGCAAAGGCGGCGGGCAAATTGCCGATGGCCGTGATCGTGCAGCAAAAAGGCTTTGGCCCGATTGTTGCCGCCGCGCGGGTCGAATGAGGCTTCGGCCAGTATTTCAGCTTTGATCGGAAGATATTTGCCGGCGTTCAGGCGCGGGCGGCCCGTTGGGCGGTCGCGGAGCGCCTAGGTGCGCAGAGCATGCCCCAAGCGGGCCTATGGTCGGTGGTAAGGGCGGGGCGCAGGACGAAGGGGTCTCTGCGCCCCGATTGCTTTAGCGGCTTTGCGAGCGGGCCATGAAGGCCAGACGTTCAAAGAGATGCACGTCCTGTTCATTCTTCAAGAGCGCGCCGTGCAGTTTTGGCAGGGCGTTGGCCCCGTCGCGTTTGAGATCCTCGGCAGAGAGATCCTCGGCCAGCAGCAGTTTGAGCCAGTCGAGCACTTCGGAGGTTGAGGGCTTTTTCTTCAAGCCCGGCGTTTCGCGCACCTCGTAGAATTGCGTCAGGGCGGTTGTCAAAAGCTGCTCCTTGATCCCCGGATGGTGCACATCGACGATGGCGCGCATGGTGTCGGCCTCGGGGAAGCGGATGTAGTGGAAGAAGCAGCGGCGCAGGAAGGCGTCGGGCAGCTCTTTTTCATTGTTGGAGGTGATGATCATCACCGGGCGGTGCTTGGCCTTGATGGTTTCGCCGGTCTCGTAGACGTGGAATTCCATCTTATCGAGTTCCTGCAACAGGTCGTTGGGGAATTCGATGTCGGCCTTGTCGATCTCGTCAATCAGCAGGACGACTTTTTCATCCGCATCGAAGGCTTCCCAGAGCTTGCCGCGCTTGATGTAGTTCTTGACGTCATGCACGCGCTCTTCGCCGAGCTGGCTGTCGCGCAGGCGGCTGACGGCGTCGTATTCATAGAGGCCCTGTTGCGCCTTGGTGGTGGATTTGATGTTCCATTCGATCATTCGCAGACCGAGGGCATCCGCCACCTGACGCGCCAATTCGGTTTTGCCGGTGCCGGGTTCGCCCTTGACCAAAAGGGGGCGTTCGAGGGTTACGGCGGCGTTGACCGCGACTTTGAGATCCTCGGTTGCCACATAGCTTGAGGTGCCTTCGAATTTCATCTGCGCTTCCAGTCTTTGTCAATTGTCGAGCGGCACCCTAAAGCAACCAAATTTTCACCGCAATGCGATGCTAGGTCGTTTCGAGGGAAACCTGAAAGACGGTGTTTATGTAGCGCAGGCCATCGTTTAGGCGTGTTGCAAGCAAGGGTTGAAACCGGGGTTCAAGGTTTTTAACGAAACGCCTTAAGGGTAGTGACAATCCTTTTTCAGGAGAGTAAGACGCAGGCGCATGGAAGGGGTGCCAATGAACGATTTTGGCCAAACTGAGGGAAAAAGCATGAAAGCTGAAACCTTTCTGCCGGATGATTACCGTCCGGCTGAAAATGAGCCGTTCATGAACGATCGCCAGCTCGAATATTTTCGTCGCAAGCTGATGAACTGGAGAGAAGAGCTTCTTGATGGAAGCCGGGACACAATTGAGGGTTTGCAAGAACACACCCGCAATATTCCCGACGTCGCCGACCGCGCCAGCGAGGAAACCGACCGCGCATTGGAATTGCGGACACGGGACCGGCAGCGCAAATTGGTTGCTAAAATCGACAGTGCATTGCGCCGGATCGAAGAGGGCGAATACGGCTATTGCGAAGTGACCGGTGAGCCGATCTCGCTCAAGCGGCTGGATGCGCGGCCCATCGCCACGATGAGCCTTGAAGCGCAAGAGCGGCACGAGCGGCGCGAGAAGGTGCATCGGGACGACTGACCGGTACATGAACACGCGGTAAGACAGATAAGAACGCCGGGGTGGTTTGCCCCGGCGTTTTTTATGGGCGAAAGGGGTTTTGGCGATGCTGGACGGATTGCGGGCGACGATTGTTGGCGGTGGTGTTGGCGGGCTTGCCGTGGCGCGGGCGCTGGCGCTGAGGGGGGCGCGGGTGACCCTGCTGGAGCAATCCAAGGATATTCGCGAGGTTGGCGCCGGGCTTCAGGTGAGTCCGAACGCGATGGCGGTGCTGCGGGCGCTTGGGCTGGATGCGGCGTTGCGCGCGGGTGGCGCAGTCAGGGCCGAGCGGGTTGTGATGAACGATTATCGCAGCGGACCGGTGGCGGAGCTGGACCTTAAGCGGCTGAAAGATCAAGAATATTACTTTGTTCACCGCGCCGATTTGATTTCGGTTCTGGAAGCGGGGGCGCGTGATGCGGGTGTCGAGATCGCGTTGGGCGAGACCGTTGAGCGGGTCAGCGACGCGCAGGGAGACGACGGGCCGGTGGTGCATCTTGAAAGCGGCGGCGAGCGTCGCTGTGATCTTGTGGTCGGGGCGGACGGGCTTCATTCGCGGGTGCGGGGCCTGTTGAACGGGGCGGAGGAGCCGTTTTTCACCGGGCAGGTGGCGTGGCGCGCGTTGATCCCGAACACGGCGGGGCGCGGGCCGGAGGCGCATGTCCACATGGGACCGGGGCGGCATATGGTGAGTTACCCGCTGCGCGACAGTCGGCTGCTGAATATCGTCGCGGTGCAGGAGCGGCGCGGTTGGGTCGCCGAGGGGTGGAATTTTCGCGATGACCCCAAGAACCTGCGGGCGGCGTTTGCCAGTTTCGGGGCCGAGGTTCAGGCGATGCTGAGCGCGGTCGAGGAGGTGCATCTGTGGGGGTTGTTCCGTCACAAGGTGGCGCGATGCTGGCACGGGCAGGGGGTTGCCTTGCTTGGCGATGCGGCGCATCCGACGTTGCCGTTTATGGCGCAGGGCGCGGCGATGGCGTTGGAGGACGCTTGGGTTTTGGGCGCATCATTGGACGGGGCAGACACTATTGCCGCCGGGTTAGCCGACTATCAGGCGCGGCGGCACGCACGGGTGGAGCGGGCCGTGGCCGCGGCGGAGGGCAATGCGTGGAAGTATCATTTGAAATTCCCGCCATTGCGATTTGCCGCGCGGGCCGTTTTGCGCAGCGGCTCGGCGCTTTTCCCTGAGCGGATGGTGCGGCAGTTTGATTGGCTTTATGCCCATGACGTGACGCGCGATTAGGGAATGTCAAAACCCGGCGCGGCGAGCGTGAAGTGGTCGAACAAGAACCCCGGTGAGACGGTGCAGCCGACCAGCGTATAGGCGCCCGTGCTGCGCGCCATTTGCCAGAAATTAGGTGGAACGATCTGTTGCGGGTGTTGGCCGCTGCTCAGATCGGGGCCGAGGGTGAGTCCTGACGCGGACCTTGGTCGGATGCGCTGATCGACAGGATCAGCGGGCTGCCGGCGTAGAAGTGCCAGATTTCGGTGGCGTCGACCTTGTGCCAGTGGCTTTGTTCGCCCGCTTTGAGCAGAAAATAGATGCAGGTGCCTGATGCGCGTCCGGTGGCGGGGTCTTCGATCCAGGTTTGGCGATAGTGGCCGCCTTCGGGGTGGGGCGCGAGGGCGAGGTGCTGGATGATGGCGTCAGGGTCGGTCATGCGGTGATACGGGTTGCGAGGTCGGTGAAATCGCTTGCGATGATGTCCCAGTCGGCTTCGGGCGCGAGGTCGGTGGTTTGGTCGGGGCCGTATTCCGTAAGGCGCGGGACGAAGGCGGTTTGCAGTCCGGCGTCGCGGGCGGCGTGAAGGTCATTGTTGTGGGCGGCAACCATCATGACGTCGCAGGGGTCCAGCCGCAGGGCGGCGCAGGAGGCGAGATAGACCGCGGGTTTGGGTTTATAATCGCGGGCGATCTCGGCGCCGAGAATGCAATCCCAAGGCAGTTTGGCGTAGCGGGCGAGGTGGGTCATCAGCGCGATAGAGCCGTTGGAGCAGGGCGCGATAAGCGCAGTTTTTCGCATGATTGCAAGGGCTTGGGTGGTGTCGGGCCACGGCGACAACCTCTCCCATGCGCGAGCGAGGGTGACGGGGTCGGCGGGTGTGAGGCCAAAGCGCGCGGCGACGGTGTCGTGGTTTTCGCGGTGCAGATCGTCAAGCGGGACATAGCCGCGCGTGCCGTTGCGAACCCGCGCCATCGCGGGATCATATTCGCCGCGCCACGCGTCGGCGAAGGCGAGGGCCTCTTGCGCGGAGAGCGGCGTGGTGAAGGCGGTTGCCACCTCGCGGGCGATGGAGGTTCGCCAGTCAACGCAGGTTCCGAAAACGTCGAACAGGAGGGCTTTGGCCGTCATAGGTCACGTCCGTAAAAGAGGATGTAGTCGGCCCATTGAGGCTGCGGCTGGTAAAACGGCTCGATCGGTTCAAAGCCGAGGGTTTCGTAGAGCCGACAGGCGGATGTGAGCGGGCGCATCGTGTCGAGCACCATGCGGGTTGCGCCGGAGTCGCGGGCGTGATCCATCGCAGCCTGCATGATCGCGCGGCCAAGGCCGAGGCCGCGGGCGGGGGGCGCGGTATAGACGCGCTTGATCTCGGCCACGCCGGGGGCGATGTGATGCGTCATGCCACAACCGAGCGGGGTGCCATCGACCAGCCCGAGAAACACCCCGCCGGGCGGGGCATGCAGCGCCGCGAGTTCGCCGAGCAGCGTTTCGAAATCACTGGGATCATAGTAGCGCTCAACGATGCCGGGCTGGTCCTTTGTCGCCTCGCAGAGCGCGATTCGATAGCCGCGGCAAAGGGCGCGCAGGGCGTCGAAGTCATCCTTGGACTCGGGTGGGCGGATTGCGATGTCTACCATTCATAAAGTGTTAACGAGAAAATCGGACCGCGCAATTCCTGAGTTACGGTCAGGTTGAAAATGCCGCATGACGCTGCGTTTGTCGCGGTAAGGGCGGTCAAGTGGGCAGGCGGTCGGGCGGCTGCGTGGAGGGCGGACACGGAAAAGGCGCGAAAGGGGGAGCCTTTCGCGCCTTGGTCTGGTGGTCTTGACCTGCTGAGGCGGGCTTAGCCGCGCAGGATCGAGCGGCCCGCGTATTCGGCGACTTCGCCGAGGGTTTCTTCAATGCGGATCAGTTGGTTGTATTTGGCCAACCGGTCGGAGCGCGCTAGCGAGCCGGTTTTGATCTGACCGCAGTTGGTGGCAACGGCGAGGTCGGCGATGGTGGCGTCTTCGGTTTCGCCGGAGCGGTGGGACATGACGTTTGTCATGCCAGCGCGGTGGGCCATATCAACCGCTTTGAGCGTTTCGGTGAGCGTGCCGATCTGGTTCACTTTGACCAGCATAGAGTTGGCCGAGCCTTTTTCGATGCCCATGGCGAGACGTTCGGGGTTGGTGACAAAGAGGTCGTCGCCAACCAGCTGTATCTTGTCGCCAAGCGCGTCGGTCAGGGCTTTCCACCCGTCCCAGTCATCCTCGGAACAGCCGTCTTCGATCGAGATGATCGGATAGTCTGCGCAGAGGGCTTCGAGGTAGGCGACATTTTCGTCCGGGGAGAGAGTTTTCTCTTCTCCGGCAAAGACATAGTTGCCATCCTTAAAGTATTCTGTCGCGGCGCAATCGAGGGCGAGGTGGATGTCATCACCGGGTTTATAGCCGGCCTTTTCGATGGATTTCAGGACGAAATCGAGCGCATCGCGGGTTGAGGCGATGTTGGGGGCAAAGCCGCCTTCGTCACCGATGCCGGTGGAGAGACCGGCGGCGGAGAGCTCTTTCTTGAGCGTGTGGAAGACTTCGGCCCCCATGCGGACGGCGTCGCGGATGGTTGGCGCGCTGACCGGCATGATCATGAATTCCTGAATGTCGATCGGGTTGTCGGCATGTTCGCCGCCATTGATGATGTTCATCATCGGCACAGGCAGGATCCGTGCCGAGGTGCCGCCGACATAGCGGAACAGCGGTTGGGTGGTGAAATCGGCGGCCGCTTTGGCCACGGCGAGCGAGACGCCGAGGATGGCGTTGGCGCCGAGGCGGGCTTTGTTGGGGGTGCCGTCCATGTCGATCATGGCGCTGTCGATGGTGACCTGTTCGGTGGCGTCATAGCCGACGAGTTCATCTGCGATTTCGCCGTTCACGGCGGCGCAGGCTTCGAGCACGCCTTTGCCCATGTAGCGGCTCTTGTCGCCATCGCGGCGCTCGACGGCTTCGTAAGCGCCGGTGGAGGCGCCCGACGGCACGGCGGCGCGTCCCATGGTGCCGTCTTCGAGGATCACGTCGACTTCGACGGTGGGGTTGCCCCGGCTGTCGAGGATTTCGCGGGCGTGGATGTCGATGATCGTGCTCATGTGGGTCGGTCCCTTATGTGGCAAACGGTGGCTAGATGGCAGGCTTGGGCGGCTTTTAGAACGCCAGTGCCGCAAGGGGAAGGGGCGCGCGCGGTGTTTGCGCAAACGCGGCGGAAATTGTCATATGGGCGCTTGGCTCGCGGGGTCAGGCGGGCAGGGCGAGCGGCTCACGGCGGGGCAGGGAGAGCACCAGCGCAAGCCCGAGGGCGGCGCATGTGGCGAGCATGGCGAAGGCGAGTTGATAGCTTTGCGTGGTGTCAAAGATCCAGCCGACAGCGATGGGGCCGGCGGCGCCACCCAGCGTGCCAAAGAACAGGATGGTGCCAAAGATCGCGCCATGGGCACGCATGCCGAAGTATTCCGCGACCAGCAGGGTGACGACGGTAAAGAGCCCTCCGTGGCTGAAGCCATAGATCGCGACGATCGCAAAGAGCGGCGTATGTGCGGTGATGAGGGTGAAGCCGATCAGGCTGCTGGTGAGGATGGCAAAACACAGCAGGAAGGCGCGTTTGCCGCCGATACGGTCAGAGATCGTGCCGACAGAGAGGCGCCCGGCGATGCTGGACGCGCCAAGGACCGAGAGCAGGGTGGCGGCGGTTGGCGTGCTCATCCCGAGGTCGGTGCCATGCACGGCGAGGTGCATCGGCACGGCCATCATTGTGGGAAAGAACAGAAGCTGGATCGCGCAGAGGGTCCAGAAGGTGCGGGTCTGGCGCGCCTCGGCGAAGGTGTTGCCGGGGGTGGGGTGGTGTGGCCGGTGGCCGTATCGGGCGCGCTTGCGGGGGCGGGCGGGCTTTCCATCGACAGGGCAGCGATCAGCAAGAGCACCAGCCCGACCGCGCCCATGATGAGCAGCGTGTGTCGCCAGCCATAGGCAAGGAGGAGAGCGGCCACCACCGGCGGCATGGCGATTTGCCCCAAGGCCGTTCCGGTTTTGACGACGCCGGACATGAGGCCACGTTTGGCCTCGAACCAGCGCGCAATGGTGCCGAGGGTGACGACATCATGCGTGCCCATGCCCAAGGCCATGAAGGTTCCGAAGATCGCGAACATTTGCCAAGCGGTGGTGATCTGAGACAGCAGCAGAAAGCCGATGGCATAGGCGGTGCCGGTGAAGGACAGCACGATGCGCGGGCCAAAGCGGTCATTGAGCCGCCCACCGGGGATCGCAAGCACGCCCATCATCAGGAACGACAGCGAAGAGGCGCTTGAGATCAAGGTGCGCGACCAGCCGAATTCTTCCTTGAGCGGGGTAAAGAACAGGCCGAAGGCGAACAGCAGGCCAATGATTGAAAACTGGGTCAGGCAGGCGCCGAACACCACCCTGTAGCGTGTTTCTATTACTGGCATTTTACGGCTCCCCCGATTGCGGCAAGGTGAGCATGGAGCGGGGCAAGGGGCAAGCGCGACGTTCCGGCATTTGGGGCGGCGCTTGCTTTGGCCCGGAACAAGGCCGCAGGCCGCCGGGCCTCGTCATGCTGGATGCATGCCTTTGGCATGACCCGCCCCCCGGGGCGGCGATTTGGCAAACGGGGCGCGTCATATGGAGCAAGTTCGGACTTGGCCAAAATAAAGCGGCATGTAGTGGCGTTGCATCGCCACCCCGCGGCTCGGCGAGGCCCGGCTTTATCCTTCGATCACCTCGCGTTCATGGGTGAATTAGGAGCTGGTAGGCATCATGGCAGGGGCGGAGCCGTGTTTTCGATCAAGAGGCTCATGGCGCGCGCCACACGGAGCATGTTCGGAAGTGGCCGGAATAAAGCGGCATGGAGCGGCGTTGCCTCGCCACCTCGCGGGGCGGCGAGGCGTGGCTTTAGCCTTCGACCACCTCGAAATCATGGGTCAGCTCGGCGCTGGCGGCCATCATGGCCGAGGCGGAGCAGTATTTCTCGATCGAGAGGTTCACGGCGCGTGCGACTTTGTCGTGGTTCAGCCCCTTGCCGGTGACGACAAAATGCATGTGGATTTTTGTATAGACCTTGGGGTCGGTATCGGCGCGGGTGGCGTCGAGGTCGACCTCGACATTGGTGACGGATTCGCGGCCGCGTTCAAGGATATGCACCACGTCATAGGCCGAGCAGCCGCCCGTGCCGAGCAGCAAAAGCTCCATCGGGGAGGGGCCGGGCTTTTTGCCATCCTCTCCGTGGGCCGCGCCAAAAGCAATGGCATGGCCGCTTTCGGCGGTGCCGATAAAGCTGCGCTCGCCGGTCCATTTCACGTTGGCTTTCATGCGGTGGTCTCCTTTGTGCGCCGGGTGGGCGGGGCTGATCGTGGTGGGTGTTAGATTTGCGTGTGTTATAGAGCCGGTGATTTGCGAGCAACCCGGCCCTCGCGCAGGAAGGCGTAGATGCCGGCGCCGACCGTGATGCTGGCCCCGACATAGGTGAGTGTATCGGGGTTTTCATCAAAGATCAGATAGCCGATCGCGAGGGCGAATAGAATGCGGGAATAGCGGAATGGCGCGACCACCGAAATTTCGCCCGTGCGCATGGCCTGCACGATGCAGAAATAGCCCAGAGCGCCCAGAGACGCGGCCCCGAGCATCAACAGCGAGGCAGAGAGATCCATCGCGACCGGCCCGCCTTGGAACATCAGGAGGATCGCGCCGAAGGGCAGCAGGCTTCCCATGCCATAGGCCGCAATGCGCGAGGAGGGCGTGGTGGCGGGCATCAGACGGGTCGACACATCGCGCACCGACAAGAGCATCATCCCGGCCACCGCCCAGAGCGCATTGGGGTCAAACCCCTCCATCCCCGGACGCAGGATGACGAGCACGCCGAACAGCCCGACCAGAATCGCGCCCCAGCGGCGCCAGCCAACCTTTTCGCCCAAGAGCACCACGGCGAGGCCGGTCACGACCAGCGGTGTGGCCTGAAGAATGGCGGAGGGCAGGGCGATGCCAACAGTGGCAAGCGCGGTCATGAAGCAAAAGGTGCCGGCCACATCAGAGCCGTTGCGCAGCATCATCGGCCATGTGGCAAAGTCGCGGGCAATCACCTTGTGCCCCTTGAAATAGGTGAGCAGCGAGAAGATCACCGCCCCGCCCAGCCCAAGGAAGAACAAGACCTGTCCTTTTGGCATGGCTTCGGCCCCGAGTTTCACACAGGCATCGGTGAGGGCGAAGAACCCCATGGCAATGACCATCAACGCGATGCCGCGCCCATTGTCGGACTGCATTTTGGATGAACCTTTTGAACCGGCGCGCAGAATCGCGCCCGGCGTCATTTTGCAGGCTTTTTCAGGGGGACGCCATAGAGTTCGAGTTTGTGCCCTTTGAGGGTGTAGCCCAGCTTCTCGGCTATTTTTTCTTGAAGCGCCTCGATTTCGGGGTCGACGAATTCGATCACCTCGCCCGAGTTCATGTCGATCAGGTGATCGTGGTGTTCACGCTCGGCGTCCTCATAGCGGGCGCGGCCATCGCCAAATTCGAGCTTGTCGAGGATCTGCGCCTCCTCGAACAGTTTCACCGTGCGATAGACCGTGGCAATCGAGATTGCTGCGTCGCGCGCGGCGGCGCGGGTGTAGAGTTCTTCGACATCGGGGTGGTCGTCGGCCTCTTCCAGCACAGAGGCGATGATGCGGCGTTGGCCGGTCATGCGCAGGCCTTTGGCCTCGCAACGCTCAATAATCGTGTCAGTCATCGCCCGTGATCCCGGTGGTCGTCATGTTGCGGTGGTTTAGCGTCACACGCGCATGATTTCTACCCGCAATGCTGCGCTGCATTGACTTCGCGGCGCAAAAGCCCCATGTGGTGCCTCAAGCGATGTCTTCTGCCGCGTGAGCAGCCAGGCAACATCCGGGGAAACCGGAGTGAACCAGAGACATCCGAATTGATCCCAAAATCACGCGTGGGGCCAGACGCCAGAGCGGCTTGACGGGCAATCGGTCCGTTTAGTCAGCGTCATGGCGGAACCGCGACGGGCCAGCTGATAGGGCGTGGCCTTGGACATTCATGTGGTGCGTTTTGCCGTGAGGGCAGGCGTGCCCGAGAGGATAATATGACTGAATTTAACGAACTGGGCCTTCCCAAGGCTTTGCTGAACCGGGTTGCCGAAATGGGGCTGAGCACGCCCACGCCGATCCAGCAAAAGGCGATTCCGCTGGCTCTTGAGGGGCGCGACGTGATGGGTTTGGCCCAGACCGGGACCGGCAAGACTTTTGCGTTCGGGCTGCCCTTGGTGGCGCGGATGCAGGAGGCGGGCGGACGCCCCGCGCCGAAGGGTGTTGGCGGGCTGGTGCTTGCGCCGACGCGCGAGTTGGCCAAGCAGATCAGCGAGAGCCTGAAAGAGTTGATCAAGGGCACGCCGATGAAGGTGCAGCTGATTGTGGGCGGTGCCGGGATAAACGGGCAGATCAAGCGGCTTGAGCGCGGTGTTGATCTGTTGGTGGCCACGCCGGGGCGGTTGATTGACCTGATGGACCGCCGGGCGTTGTCGCTTAAAGACACCAAGTTTCTGGTGCTGGACGAGGCCGATCAGATGCTGGATATGGGCTTTATCCATGATCTGCGCAAAATCGCCGCCGTGATCCCGCGCGACCGCCAGACGATGCTGTTTTCTGCGACCATGCCCAAGCTGATGGCGGAGCTGGCGCAGAGTTACCTTGATAACCCGGAGCGGGTGCAGGTTTCGCCCCCCGGCAAGGCTGCGGACAAGATCGAGCAGGAGGTGCATTTCGTCGCCAAGGCCGAGAAGCTGAGCCTGTTGATCGAATTGCTGGACAAGCACCGCGACGAGTTGGCGTTGGTGTTTGGCCGCACCAAGCATGGGTCGGAAAAGATCAAGAAACAGCTTGAAAAGGCCGGTTTTGCCGCCGGGTCGATCCACGGCAACAAGAGCCAAGGCCAGCGTGATCGCGCCTTGGCGGCGTTCAAATCAGGCGAGATCCGGGTTCTTGTGGCGACCGATGTGGCGGCGCGGGGGCTGGATATTCCGCAGGTGCGCCATGTTTACAATTATGATTTGCCCAACGTGCCGGAGAACTATGTTCACCGGATTGGCCGAACGGCGCGGGCCGGGGCAGAAGGTGCGGCGGTCGCGTTTTGCTCACCCGAGGAGATGGGCGAGTTGAAGGCGATTCAGAAGGTTCTGAAAATGTCGGTGCCGGTGGCGTCGGGCCGTCCTTGGGAAAACATTGAGCCGCCGAAGGGCGGCGGCGGTGGCAATGGCCGTCCGGGTGGCGCGGGCCGTGGACGGCGCAAGCCGCAAGGCGGTGGCGGACAGGGGCATGGCCAAGGCAAGCCGCAGGGCAATGCGGCAGGCAAGCCCGGTGGCGGGCGTCGTCGGCGTCGCAGTGGCGGCGGCGGTGGCGGTGGTCAAAACGCGTCGAGCGCCGCGTAACACCGTCTGAGGTATCAGACCTATGAGTTTGGCGCGGGCCGGATCGCATGGCGACCGGCCCGCCCGCCCACCCCCGATCGCCATGCGATCCTTATGCGTAATCATTTCAAGTGATTAACGGGGGTGTTGGCGAACTGGCCGCGCGGCCGGTTCATGATCGACAGGACCGTTCAGGGTCTGCCATCTTTGGGTGCGACCACCTTAGACGGCGAACTGAAACTCACCTTCCATCATCACGCAAGCGCTGCCTGAAACGCTTATGGCCGGGCCAAGGTTTTCGCGACTTTGCGTTGTCAGGGTGATGCGAGAGGGGCGGCCCATGTCTTCGCCTTGCATCAACGTAATGTTCTGATCAGTGCCGGTAAGCTTTGCCAAGAGCGCTGTGAGCGTGGCGGCGGCGGACCCTGTGGCGGGGTCTTCTGGGATATTGTCGAGCGGCGCGAACATGCGGGCGTGCAGCATCTTTTCACCGCGCCAATAGACAAACTGCGCAAAATCGAGCGCGCCGGGATAGGCGGCATTGCCGGCCCGGAAGGCGGCGATGTCAGGCTGGCAGGCGGCGAGAGCGTCGCGGCGTGTCAGTTCGGTGATCGTGAAGGGCAGGCCGAGCGTGGCCATGA
The DNA here is from genome assembly GCA_025916135.1 of Rhodobacteraceae bacterium D3-12. Classification (NCBI taxonomy): domain Bacteria; kingdom Pseudomonadati; phylum Pseudomonadota; class Alphaproteobacteria; order Rhodobacterales; family Roseobacteraceae; genus Phycobium; species Phycobium rhodophyticola. The sequence goes on from CP104793.1 coordinate 1,535,048, forward strand.
CCGGCGCGTGGTTTGCGGTTTCGATCAGTTCGGGCGCGAGGGTGAGCGCGGCTGAAACCTCGGCGATGGTCGGCTGGGCGAGGGTTTCGAGCGGGGCCGTTGTGGTAAAGCGCGCGGTTTGTGCCGTGGCATGCACGTCGAGCGGGCCGACGCCCAGTTCCAGCACCATATCAGGCCCGTGCCCCATGCGGGCAAGCGCCACGGCGGTGCCGATTGTCGGGTGGCCTGCGAAAGGCACCTCCATCGTGGGCGTAAAGATGCGCACGCGGGCGGTGTTTGCCGGGTCTTTTGGCGGGTAGACAAAGGTGGTTTCCGAATAGTTGAACTCGGCCGCGATGTTTTGCAGGGCCGCTTCGGGGAGCGCGGTGGCGTCGGGAATGACGGCGAGCGGGTTGCCTCCGAAGGGGGTGTCGCTGAACACATCGAGGGTGAGGTATCTGGTCATTTGGCGCGCCTTTTGCGGTTCGGGGTCGCGCAACGATAGGGCGCGAGTGCGGGGCGTGTCGAATGAAACCCGGTGATGGGCGGGATCGCCGGGGGTGATGGTATGCCGCGTGTCAGGGGTCTTAGACGAGGTCCGGTTCACGCCCGACGCGATTTGCAAGGCGGGCGACGGTCAGCCCTTGCACGATGATCGAGAAGATCACGATGCCATAGGTCACCGTCAGGATCAGCGGCTTCCATTCGCCTTCGGGCAAGGACAGCGCCAAAGCGACCGAGATGCCGCCCTTGAGCCCCCCCATGTCATGATCGGGATCACGCCGGGAGAGAAGCTTCGGAAGGGGCGCAGGATGAGCACGGGCACGGCTACCGCCGCGAGCCGCGCGAAAAGCGCAAGGGCGAGCGAGCCGATCATGGTGAGGAGGAAGTCGGCCTCGAAGGCGACGGCAAAGACCTCGAACCCGATCAGCAGGAAGAGAACGGCGTTGAGGATTTCGTCTACCATCTCCCAGAAGGCATTGACGTAGTTGCGGGTCTCTTCGCTCATCCCGTGTTTGGCCCCGATGTCGCCGATCAAAAGCCCGGCACAGACCGCCATGATGGGGGCGGAAATATGCAGGTAGACCGAGAGCGAATAGCCGCCAAAGGCAAGGCCAAGCGTGATCAGCACCTCAAGCGCGTAGTCGTCGATGAGCCGCATGACGCGAAAGACCAGCCAGCCGAGCACGATGCCCATAACGGCGCCGCCGACGGCTTCTTGTACGAAGAGCATAACCGCATCCATCAGCGCGTCATCGCTATGCCCTGCGCCGTGGCCCGATACCGCCGGAAAGGCCAGCCCGACGAGGACGAGGAAGACGACATAGCCGACGCCATCATTAAAGAGCGATTCCCCGGCGATCTTGGTTTCCAGAGATTTGCGCAGATTGGCCGCGCGCAGGACACCGAGAACCGCGACCGGGTCGGTGGGCGAAATCAGCGCGCCAAACACCAGCGCGATCAGGATCGGCGCCCCGGTGAGCCATGAAAACCCGACGCCGACGATCACGGTCGAAAGCGCCACACCCATGGTTGCCATCAGGAAGACAAGCCGCCATTGCGCCTTGAGATCGGAGAGCTTCACATGCAGCGCCCCGGCAAAAAGCAACAGCCCCAGCATCCCTTCGAGCAGCGCATCCGAGAAGTCGATCCCGGTGATCACGCCACGCATCGTTTCGGCGATGGTCAGGCTGGGCCAGATAAAGTCGGTGATTAATACGCCAAAGGAGGCAAACAACGCCACAACAAGAATGCCGATCGCCGAAGGCAAGCGTAGGACGAGGTAATTGATGGTGCCAAAGGCCCCGGCCAGAACAATAAGAAGCGATGTGATCTGAAGAAGGGTCATGCGGATGCATCCATGTTATCAACTGCTTACCGTCAGTGCCGAACGCCTTTCGAAATAAACCTGTGGTCCAAGTTCGTTTCGAAGCGCGCATGACATCGAGACGTTTCGCGTATTCCGTCTAAACCCAAGTATAGGTTTTTCACGAAACGCTTTAGCATGGGTGTTGCGCTCGGGAAAGGTGTCTTGGGCGCGGCCACGCTCCCCCCATGACCGTTGCGAATTTTCGATCTGCGCACAGCTTGCCCACCCGCTCCGCGTGGCCGGGCTGCGCCCCTTTCCTAGGTGGGGCGCGAGGAGGCGAGGGTCAGATTGCGTATCGCTGGAAAGATGACCGCCCGACAAGAGACGCGCATTCTGAGCCCATGTTTCTTTAATGGTGAAAATACCCAATCCACAACTGGTCGGTTTGGCGCGACGCGACTGGTAACAGAATTGCGGTTGGATGTGTTCCGCGCCGAGCGAAGCGAGGCGCCCCCCGGCGACGCCGAAGGCGGCGCAACCCTATGAGGCGTGCTCAAGCCCGAAATCGAGCCAGATAGGTAAGTGGTCCGAAGCGATATGCGCCGGGCGGGCTTGGTGGGTGCCGTGGTGCTGCGGGCGCAATTCTGCGCTGAGGGCGAAGCGG